>CBDURU010000052.1:0-22567 GCA_965369865.1 uncultured bacterium
ACTTCCATGACCATCAACTCCACGGCAATGATCCTTCTTGCCATGTACATTGCGGTGGCAGAGAAGCAGGGAGTCGATCAGAGGAAACTCACCGGAACGATCCAGAACGACATCCTGAAAGAATACATGGCAAGGGGAACCTATATTTATCCACCGGAGCCAAGTATGTATCTCGTGAGCGACTCTTTCAGGTATTGTTCGCGTAATTTACCGAGATGGAATCCGATTTCCATTTCAGGCTATCACATCCGCGAGGCGGGATGCACGGCGGTGCAGGAAGTGGCATTTACACTCGCGGATGGCCGTCAGTATGTCCAGGCCGCCATCGACGCGGGACTGTCGGTAGACAGTTTCGCTCCCAGGCTCAGTTTCTTTTTCAACGCTCATAATAATCTTCTTGAGGAAGTCGCCAAGTACCGGGCCGCAAGACGGTTGTGGGCAAAGATCATGAAAGAGGAGTTCAAGGCCGAGAATCCGAAAAGCTGGATGCTGAGGTTCCATACCCAGACCGCGGGAAGCATGCTCACAAGGGAACAACCGATTAACAACGCCATTCGTGTCGCGATGCAGGCTCTGGCCGCCGTTCTTGGAGGCACACAGAGCCTTCATACGAATTCGATGGACGAAGCGTTGTGCCTGCCGACCGAATCAGCGGTATTGCTCGCGCTAAGGACACAGCAGGTTCTCGGGTACGAGAGCGGGGTCGCCGACATAATCGATCCACTCGGGGGCAGTTGGGCGATCGAATTGCTTACGGATAAAATTGAGGCGGAAGCGAAAAATTATATCGGGGAAATCGACCGTCTCGGGGGCATGTTACAGGCCATCGAGGAAGGTTACCCGCAACGAGAAATCCAGAATTCGGCGTACGAATGGCAGAAATCGGTTGATTCCAATGAACGTGTGATTGTCGGCCTCAATAAATTCCAGGTGGATGAAAGCGGCGAGGACGAACTGGAATACCTGAGAGTAGATCCCTCTATCGGTGAGAAACAATGTGAAAAATTAGCCCGGCTTCGATCGGAACGCGATAATTCGAAAGTCGAAACCGCACTGGCTGAAATCCAGAAAGCCGCAGCCGACCGCGGCCATATTTTCGAGAAAATTCTCGACGCGGTGCGGGTCGAGGCAACTCTCGGGGAAATTTGTAACCGCCTCAGGGCTGAATTTGGAGAATACAAAGAAAGCATAGTAATCTGATCATGAATTTCGACCCGATTGAATTCATAGCTCTGAAGAAAGACGGAAAAGAGCACGCGCCCCAGGAAATCAAGGCGTTTATCGATAACGTCGTCTCAGGCGATATTCCCGATTACCAGGTAACGGCATGGTTGATGGCGGCCTGTCTGAATGGCCTTTCTTTCGCTGAAACGTCGGCTTTAACAATGGCGATAGCGGAATCCGGAAAAATTTACCAATGGGACAAGTCCGGCCCGCCAATAGTGGATAAACATTCAACCGGAGGCGTCGGAGATTCCACAACACTCATTGTCGCACCACTCGTTGCGTCCATGGGGATGCGAATGGGGAAACATTCCGGACGCGGCCTCGGCCATACGGGAGGGACCATCGATAAACTGGAAAGCATCCCCGGGTTCCGTACCGACCTGTCAGAAGAAGAATTTAAAAACATCGTTAATTCTGTCGGATGCGCGATCGCGGGCCAGGACGATGAGATAACCCCGGCCGATGGAATCCTGTACGGCTTAAGGGATGTTACCGCGACTGTCAACCATCAGGCATTGATAGCATCGAGCATCATGTCCAAGAAAATTGCAGGCGGCGCGAAATCGATCCTGCTTGACATTAAAGTCGGAAGCGGGGCATTTATGAAGGATCCCGGGCAGGCCAGGTCGCTCGCCGATCTATTAATTGGGCTTGGCGAAAGCGCCGGGATAAATTTGAAACCCCTGATGACTTCAATGGATTATCCACTTGGGCGCGCCGTGGGCAATGCACTGGAGGTTAAAGAAGCGATTAACGTGCTGAACAATAAAACACCTTCCGACGATCCGCTGCGGGTGGTCAGTATCGAAATTGCCGCGCGCTTGTCCGGGATGTGTGGAATTGAACCTCTCGAGGAAGCACGTCTGACAGCGACCGGGAAAATTGAAGATGGCGAAGCTTTAAATAAATTCAGAAAGATGATAGAAATGCAGGGCGGGGATCCGGGATGTGTCGATGAGCCTGATAAGATAATTCCAATAGCCGGAACAATATTAAAAATCCCCAGTCTTAAAGAAGGTTACATCCTGGGATGCGATGCTCTTAAGATCGGAGAGCTTGTTCGCGATCTTGGCGGTGGAAGAAAATCAAAATCCGATGTGATCGATCGCGAGGTTGGCTTAATTCTTAAAGTAAGACAAAACGATCGGGTTGAGCAGGGTCATACTTTATGTGAAGTTTATAAAAATGATGCCGTGAGCGAAACAGAAACTTCCGAACGAGTTCTGGATGCTTTCAGGATCGTGGGTGTGTATCCCGGTGCTGCTGATTTGATTCTCTATTGAGATCGATACCGTTAAACAAAAATTGATTGGATGTATAGCATTGATAATCGTCGACAAGCACGTTCGACACGGAGAATTTCGAGGCGTGCGGGATTGAGATGTCTCACTCAGCGTGTCGCCGCCACGCGATTAGGTTGGACATAAATAGCATTGATGGGGACACCTGCTTTTCGACGAGCGAAAAGAGGTGTCCCCTAAATTACACTGATGGAGGCGGGTGAAAAGAGGTGTCCCCTAAATTACACTGATGGAGGTGGGCGAAAAGAGGTGATCTCGAATCAATATTTAATTAACAAGATTGGTCAGAAACGCGAAAAAAGAACCTCCCTGTCTCACGGGAGGATTCTATATGCCTGAATTGAATACAAGTTCAGGAAATGCGAATTACGTAAGTTTTAGTAATATTCAAGATAAGTTTTAGTAATACTCAAGACATGTAAGGGTTACGTTCCCAGTACCGAAGGGCAAGTCATCCTGTAAAACATATATTTCAAAATTCTCAGGATCGACATCCATGGCAAAGGCATGTCCATTGTAAGGCCCGACAGTATATAAAGGCGTCTTCCAGCCATCAGCAAACGGCCCTAAATCATCGTAAACATCGAAAATCTCTATGAACCATTGGGCAGTACCAAAGGTATAAAGCACCGCGACCCAGTTGTGCTCGGGATATGTGTCTAACCCCATGCTAACCTGGTTTACAAAGGCAGGCAGAACATCCACATCTACTATTTCGGGGGTTTCAAGACCCGGCCATGGAGCGCTGGTTCCAAGCAGGTTGTTTGTATAAGTCCGTATACGTGAATACGCAAAAGGACTCGTAAAGTCGATTCTGTAAATGTCCATTTCACGCTGATGTGATATGGGCGTGACCGTGCGGTCTTCAATGGTGTAAATATCAGCGGTAAACTGGTGGGTGATACCAAGTATCTGATCGTTGATACCCATTGCAACGAAGTCGGGATAACTTACACCGTACTGGAAAGGAGGCATCTCACCGGTCATTATGTCCTGCAAGGGAATCATCGCCCTGAATGCTTCGTACGGATCGTAATACGGATCGGCAATTCTATGAAGCGATTGCATTGGAGGCTGGCCATATCCAGCGGTGTCATCGTAAATGAAAATTGTGTAAATTGGATCACCGAACGTAAGGCCGAAACCTCCCGATACATCGCCACCGAGCTCAAGGTACGGGAACGGATCGTCAAGGGACCCCGTGTACCAGCATGTGTTAAACACCCCGACAGGGATATGCATAGCGGTACAATTTTTCACACGATATTCACCTGAAATAACCGTATTTGAATCGGAAAGCACCCCAAACGCGCCGCCCGCAGCCGCATCGATTCGCCTGGTCGGTTTCAACCACGATGACGGGGCACCCGGATATCCGGCAAGGTAAATACCGGTATCGAAATCACGATTACAGGCAATATATTTTTCTGAATTATCGTCCTTAAAAATTATGAGCGATTCACCAGGCACTATCGCCCAGTAATCATCGGGATTGGCAACAACCGTCAGATCGGGATTAATATTATCAATTGAAGGACCTGGAAATGGCAGGTTCAGGAAAGACCCCTGCCTTGGACGCCAGGCTGAAGCCACATCCACTACCGGTAACCTCCATATATTGTATGCCCGGTAATCGTCCCCGACGACACTCATCGCAATGTCTTCAACAACGACAAGGATATCACTACCGCCCTGCTCCACATTACCGTACCCGGCTTTGTTCTGGATCGCCACCTGGTACCGGGTTATCGGATAACTGTCCCAGAGATAGGAGTTGGGATCGATGTCCATCCTGCCGGTGAAAAGGTCGGGGGATTCTATAGAGATGGATGAAATTGTATCGAAACCCTGGTGGTCGTAGACATCGATCAGGATGTTCGCGGTCCCGCCATGCCTTGTTAAATTGTTCGACAGAATGTTGATTGACAACTGGTAAGGTTCAAGTGAGTTGGCGGATTTGGCGAAATCAGTGTACGGGTTCGTCACCGGCCATGTCAACGGCATTTGCCAGCATGCGTCGACCGAGTAACCGAACCGGAAATAAGTAAACTGCTTCACATCAAGTTCATAGGTTTGTACAACCGTATGCCCCGGGTAAAGAAGCATTCCCTGTTCGTGAGAGAAAAAAAGCTTGTAAGGATGAAGGTTTCCAACAATAAATTTTTCTTCCGGCGGCGTCATTCGTCCCCGAAGATATTGACTCATCATATAGCCTTCAAAGGAGGTTTCACGATTGTAATGTGTTGTGTACCCGTCAGGATTCATAATAATCCTTGAAGCGGATAACGGGACTTCATCTCCGAACTTATTCCTGACCGTATGAAGTGGGAAAAATGAACCGGGATCGGCATCGAAAATCAAAATCCCCCGAGTGTCATGAGCGGTAATGTCCAGCCTGTCCGGAGGAAATGGATGCCTGATCGCGAGATCTACAAGAAGCGTTCCCTGGGGTGACCACTCCAGGTGCGGAATATAGACACAGTCGAGACAAGCCCAGCCTTCGAGCATATGGAGAATATTGAAATGAAGCTCGGCCTGGCGGGCGGGAATAATCTCCGCTGTCATGTTCTCGACGTCAATTTCTATATCCCAGAACCCCATACTGAACCGGTTAGCCGGCATGTTGCCGTCCCATTCCACAGTAATTTCCATCTGGCCGGAGCTACCAGCGCCAGGGGCTAATGGGTTCCCGCTCTTACCGCATCCGATAGCAACGACAATCAGAAGTATGAAGATCCCTGCCAGTGAAAAATTTAACTTTTTATATCGAGAGACGCTCACAATAGCCTCCTCGGATTACCTGGAATTCATTTGCGTCGGACAAGTCTTGTCGGCATTTGTGGATACGATGAAGGAGTGCCGTAAATTTCAAAATTTTAATAAACGCCCGGCTGCCAAAATATTACTTATGCTTTGACCGCCGAGCGCATTGTTATCTCACAAATCTACCAGTACAGTCTCACCGTTTAATAGTAGAACTCAAACGGTGTCAAGTAATATTTATCGGAAGCATCTCTAAGAAGTACAAACACCTCGAAGTACTGGTGATCGACATCCATGGCCACCGCTTTCATGCTGGAGGCAAAATCCAACGGAACCGAATTGGTAACGTAAATGGGGAGCAGCGGATCGTTCGTTGGATTATCCGGACTCGGATTGAGCGGATCATAGAAAGCCAGCCAGTAAGAGATATCATCCGTCATAAGGACACACAACCAGTTAAACTTCGCTGTTGTAATATCAATCAAGGTGACATTATTAGTGAATGCCGGAACGACCTCACAGTCAACAGCGTATCCGCCCGGGAATTCCGATTTGATACCAAAATCCGTCAGGTTCCAGAAGAATTCGCTGGGCAGGTTCGAGAAATTAATCTTGAATCCTTCCATCTCACTGGTCGCAGTGGTCGGGTTGCTCTCAACAATATATACCGCATACCAGTTGTGTGGCAGTTGAAGTATATCAGAAGCCTCAGTATCGATACCGAACTTCAACCGTTCAGAGCCATAGTAAATTTCACCGGGCACACCACCGACATTTCCAAGCGGGATATCGGCCCTGAAAACATTCGGGCTAGCCGGTTGTACATATGGCGATGAAACGTTGATCACATGCCCGACAGTCGGAAGCGCACCTGATTCGTAGGCGAACAGGCCATATACGGGATCACCGTAAACGTTGCCCATTCCCGCCGTCACATCCCTGATCGTTTCAAGGAAGGCATTCGGGTCGCCTGGTATCCAGGTGCCGGAACTCCAACTGTAACCGTATAACCCAAAAGGAGTGAACATGTTGATTGCGTGTTTGATTTTGTAATTACCGTCTCCGACGCTGCTTGTCGATGCAACGCCTGTCCAGCCAGGATTATTGCAATCCATCGCATGCGGGTAGAGGAGCCATGAAGGTGGCTGTGCCTGTGGATAACCCGCGCGGATCTGCGTTGAGTTAATGGTCCTGTTCCATGCGATGAACCTGGTATTAGCATCATCGAACATCAGCAGTTCGGGGTCAGGTCCGAACAGTTGGGCAGCTTCTTTCGGATAACTGAATACAGCGATATCCGGTTGACCGGTAGACAAAGTCGATGGCGTCAGGTATGGAGGTAACAAAGGCGTATTCACCCATGAACCATCACCGTCCCGGTCTCTCCAGAAACCGGGTTGGTCCATTACAGGCAGTTTGAATATGTTGTAAGCCGTCAGGTCCGGGTTAATAACAGAATTAAGCGCATCTTCCACTGCGACAAGGAGGTCGCTCCCACCATTCGTGGTGAGCGCAGTACCCTTGGCATTAGGGATGACGATCTCGTACCTTCGCGAGTCGAGAGTCGGACTCATGATGTGGCTGTTGGGATCAATATCGATTTTTCCGAAGAACAGGTCGGGAGCTTCAACCTGGATATGCTTGAAGTCACTTGTATCCTGCCAGTCGAAAACATCAAATTGAACTGTTGCCGAACCACCGATTTTTGTAAGAGTATTAGCTGTGACTGTTGCTGAAATCTGGTAAGGCTCAGGGCAGTTTGCGGAGAGCGTGAAATCCTGCCAGGCATCACCCGTTGTGTCGATTGGCGGGTCCCATGAACAGTCCACCGAATAAGCAACTGAAAATGGCCCGGGTCCGACCTTGAAGTCGAACTGCCTGACCACTGACTGGTTGGGCATAAAAACACGATTTAAATCATCGGAATGGTACTCGCGGAACGGGTGAAGGTTACCCTCGATGAAATATTCATCAGGGGTAGCAAACTTACC
This sequence comes from uncultured bacterium, assembly GCA_965369865.1. GTDB lineage: Bacteria > JAJVIF01 > JAJVIF01 > JAPKYR01 > JAPKYR01 > JAPKYR01. The sequence continues at coordinate 7,283 of CBDURU010000052.1, forward strand.
CCTGATATACCCGAATATCATCGGGTGAAGCACTTCTTCCGATGTCCACCTGTTCCAGAGCGAGGAATAACCATCAGGGTTTAAAATTGTCCTCGATGCATAAATCGGCGACGGGTAACCATGAAGATCGGGAGTCAGAGTCGCCGGGAATATTTTCGAGGCCGGTGTAATCATGATACACCTCATGTCCCTGCATGTAAGGCTACTAATGTATGGGAACGGGTGTGTAATACGAATATCCACCAGGAGTGAATCATGATCCGACCATGAAACTGCGACAATCTGAAAGAAGTCCAGGCCCGGTTGCTGTTCCAGCCAACCCAGAACGTTCAGGTGAAATGCCGCTTCCCTGATCGGTACCACTTCGACCTGGGAATGGTCTTCACTGAAATTTAGAATTCCCAGGCTCAGGACAAACCGATCCGGTTCGATTGAAGCGTTAGTTTTTGGGTCAATTGATGGGGTTAATGCTACGTCCGTGTCGTCCAAATTTGGCGCAATTGGTCCCCCCCCGTTGGAGCAGCCTATCATGGTGACGATCAAGAGCAGGATCATTGCTGATGTTTTGAACAGACATCTTATTGGCATGTTAACCTCCACTCATTGCTAAACGCCAGACCGTTGGGTCGGCGGTTACACAATTCCTTTGAATTAGTTGGGATACAAGAAATCAGGAGTGGAGTCATATTAATAATAGTACCGAATATTGATCTTGTCAAGGCATTACATCTCATCTCATCATATTCCCTTCATAAAATTTTCATATCAGTCAGTTAAAGTAATATTCAATCAAAGAAAGATCATAAACAAACTGTTACATTTGATACCCCTGCCGGACAATACTCTAACATAAATACAGGCTAAAATGCATCATACATATCATTTTAATAAACATTTAACATTGTTGAGGCTGCCGGGAATCGTTGACAACCGGGTGTCAGCTCGTATACTTGCGACCGTTCAGCTTTAAATAATTGTTCGGGAGCTTGATGAGATGCTGGATATCAAGGTTATACTCACAAATGTCGATGGAGTTGCAGACCGCTTGAAATCAAGGGAACCAAATTTCTCCATCGATGTTCTAGCCGAATTGGATGGACGCAGGAAAAAACTCATCCAGGAGGTTGAATCGAGGAAAGCCGACCAGAAAAAAGCCAATAAGGAAATCGGCATTAGAAAACAGGCCGGTGAGGATCCGAGCGATATTTTCGAGAAAATGAAAGAAATATCCAGGGGCATCAAGGAACTTGACAAACAGCTTCTTGAGGTTAAATCGGAACTTAACCGGCAAATTGAGGTACTGCCTAATATCCCTTCTCCCGATGTCCCTGTCAGCCTTGATAAATCGGGCAATATTCAGGTCGCCACCTTTGGGGAATTCAAAACCCCTGCCGAATGGGATTTTCCCTTCAAGAACCACCTGGAAGTGGCAGAGGGACTTTCTCCCAGGGGTGGACTCGATTTCAAAAGAAGTGCGAAAATGACGGGAGCCAACTGGTCACTCTACCGCGGGGACCTCGGGAGGCTCGAATGGGCACTGGTTATGTTTTTCATAGACCGGGCGGCATCCGATGGGCGTGAATTAATAATCCCGCCGTATCTTGTCAATTCGGACAGCATGTTTTCATCCGGCCAGTTCCCCAAATTCCGGGACCAGGCATACGAATGCCACGACGATAACCTCGTGCTTATTCCCACCAGCGAAGTTCCACTCCTGAATCTCTACAGGGATGAAATACTGCCTGACGAAGAATTGCCAATAAGGTTAGCGAGTTTTACCCCATGTTTCAGGAGGGAGGCAGGCACATACGGAGCTGACGAGCGCGGCCTTATCCGGGTCCACCAGTTCCATAAGGTCGAGATATTCAACTTTACCAGGCCTGAAGAAAGTTACGGTGAACTTGAACGCATGACGGAATACGCCAGGAAGGTTATGGAAGCCCTTGAGCTTCCTTTCAAGGTAATGAACCTCGCCACGGGCGACCTCGCGCAACAATCCGCTTTTACGTATGACATTGAAGCCTGGTTACCGGGCCAGAATGCATACTCGGAGGTTTCAAGTATCTCGAATTGCACCGATTACCAGGCTCGACGCGCGAATATCAGGTATCGTCCCAAAGACCGGAGCAAACCTGAATTCGTGCATACATTAAATGGCAGTGCACTTGCAACAAGTCGGACCATGGTTTCAATTCTGGAACATTACCAGGAACAGGATGGTGGTTTAAGGATACCTGAAGCGTTAATACCTTATATGCGCGGCCAGACGCGAATTGAGCCGATCAGATGATAAAAAGGGCACTAAATAAGGATTTTTTACTTATAATCAATGCATTCAGGCGGAATCCGGTCGAAAAAAATAATGTATGGAAATCCAGCCTTTCCATAATTATTCCAATTCCCTGATACCTCTGCCACCCCTTGGACCCGAGGTAGCGCCCTCCGATTCGCAGGAAGTAAGGTCGTTCGCGGATGAATTGGGTTCACGGATTTCCAACCCGGAAGCAAATTCATCAGACACTGATGCTAACTCACCCGGTATCTTTAACCTGGCATCCCCCGACCCATCAATCGCGACGAATACCAGGGAATTAACCGGTATGCTGGATCGCCAGTCCGGAAGCCCGGAGGTCCGAAACGATTACGAAGAGGAACTCATGCAGGCATGCCGGGAAGTTGAGGGTTTTCTGCTGGGTATATTATTGAAAAACACTGGAAGTGATTTCGGGGGCTCAGAACTGTTTAAAGAGACCAGCGAAAGCTCTTTCTATAATGAGATGTTTTTCTACGAGCTGGCACAATCAATTGGCACCAACCCTCCAGGGATAGGTATCGCCGACCGGTTGTACGACGATATTATTATGAATGCGGATTCAGAATTGGACCGGATGGTCTGACCATCGGCAAAAAAGATTCTGGTCCGTGAAAACCTATCGACTGGAAGGTATTAGGAATGTTTCTGAAAAATTGCGAACGATGCGGAAAGGCATACACTTCATCGAATCCCAGGATATGCCCCGATTGTATCGATCAGGACGAAGAAGATTTCAAGCGAGTAAAGAGATTTGTAAACGAGAACCCTAAGGTGTCTATTGAGGATATCAGCGAGGCAACGGAAGTAGATAAAGAAAGAATTCTTGACTATCTAAAAATGGGACGTCTTGAACTTGTGGATATGACCAACCCGCCACTCGAATGCGAGAGATGTGGAAAACCAATTTCAATGGGTCAGTACTGTAATATCTGCAAGCAGGACATAGCGGATACATTCAGGAGTTCATCATCTTCGAGCGAAACCCCGTCAATGAAGAAAAAATCGTTCAAGGAACGATACCGTGGAGAATAGATTTTTCTGTACCAGATACACCCATTCTGGTATTATATTGAGTATCTCAAAAAAAATATTTAAAGTTCCCGCCCAGGCTGTCGAAAATATTTAAGAAGGACAGTCCTTCGAATTTGCGTTTGCCGATGGAGGCAAATAATGCGAATATCAGAAATAATTGCAAGTCTAGTACCAAAAATCAGATCGATAGGCCCCTCGAAAGGCACACCGGAGCTTGATCAGAATGGAAAAATCCAAACTCGGTCGGATGATGTGCGGCTATCGAATGAGAGCCAGCTTCTCTCACGACTCACCAGTGAACTGAAATCATTGCCGGAAATCGACGAGGCAAAGGTGGCGGAACTCCGTGCGAGAATCGAAGCAGGTGAGTACAATCCATCATCGCACGATATTGCTTCCAAAATTCTCGACACTGAATCAGAATAAATCATAAACGGAATTGAAAATTGCCACTCCCGCAAAACGCGGGAGTTTTTTCTATTTCTACATTTTAAAAGGTGAATAACGGTGAACCTTAGCGTCAACCTGTCGAAATCTATAATGTATGAAAGATTCGAATAACAATAATCCACCAAATATGCTTGAGTTTCTAAACAGGGTAAATGATTACCTGGAAGAGCTTATAGAAGCGAACCGGGAGCTTTTGGAAATCCTGAACGAGTACCAGAAAGTTCTAGTAAAAGGCGATACTGACGAGATCGAGAAATCAACTCCGGCTCTCGATCGCCATGCCGGGAAGATTCGAATGATCGATGAAAAACGTCGAGCTTATATCGACGAATTTTTCCTATCCAGCGGATGGGACGGTCCCAGGAACTTCTCTGCAATCTCAAACAATGTCAGCGAAATTGGTGTGACGGATGAGGAAGGAGCGGCATTTGACCGGACCGCTTCATCGCGAATGTCCCTGATCGAGGTCCTGGCGGAAGTCGACGCAACGAATTCACTTAACATCACGTTAATCGGTCAAAGCATGAGTTTTGCCGAGGTCAGTCTGAAAGCGCTGCTTGGGTTTCAAACCGAAACGACCACATATGGTCCTTCAAATGAATGCGACGACGGCCCGTCTCTTCTCGACGCGCAGGCGTAAAGCATTCAGAATATATTCAAAAAAACCTGACAGAGGTTGGATGGAATTAGTATCTCAAGGAGGATGAATCTTTGCCATCTCTATTTTTGGGTCTCGAGATAGCCAGAAAAGCACTGGCTATGTCGCAGTTAAATTTACAGATTATTGCGCATAACATCGCTAATGCCAGCACGCCCGGCTACTCAAGGCAACGGGCGGAGATGTTGACAGCGCCTCCCCTGGCCTACCCTTCCTTATCGAGAGGCGCGTTTCCCCAGCAGGTGGGAACCGGGGTAAATGTTGAGGCTATAAAACGTATCAGGGATGAATTCCTGGACCAGGTTATCTGGACACAAAACGGGTCGCAGGGACGCAACGTCTCAGTCGAAGCCGCGCTCCAGCAGGTAGAATTGATATACAACGAACCTGGAGAAAATACACTGGGTTCATTGATCGACAGGTTTTTCGCGGCATGGTCGGATTTGGCAAACAGCCCGGAGCTGGTCAGTACACGTGCAAACATCCGTGAAAATGCCATAAGCCTGTCACGGGAGTTTAACCGTCTGACCAATTCTCTCGAAAAACTTGCGGTCGATCATGCGAGCCAGGTGCGAATACGGATCAAAGAAGCAAACAATCTGGCCTGGCAGATCGCCGGCCTGAACACCCAGATCGCGCAGGTGACCAATCTCGGCGAAAATCCGAACGATTTAAAGGATCAGCGGGACCTGTATGTCGAAGAGCTTTCCGACATAATCCCACTTACGACCATTGAGGATGTCAATGGGAGTCTCAGCATCCTGATAGGCGGATTGAGGATGGTTGAGTACGACAAGGTGCAGGAGCTCAGGGTAACAAACGATCCGAACGATATTCAAAATGTATCAATCGAGTTTACCAACCATATAACCCCGGAATTATACGGCAGAGGAAAACTGGCCGGTTTAATGGAAGTTATCTACGAATATATCCCGAGGTTTATTGAAAAGCTGAATAATCTCGCCACGGCAATAATCAATCGTGTAAACCTGCTCCACCTGGATGGGTTCGGCCTTGACGGCATGAAGGGAAGACCGTTTTTTACCGATCTTCGAACCGCGGAAATAACGGGCACGTTCTCACTTCCTACCGGGGCCACCGAAAACACAACACTTGACGAACTGGGAATTTCCAAAGGATATTTCACAATCGAGGGAGCGAAAATAACAATCACGCAGGATGATATCGCCCCTGGAGAAGCGATCAAAATAAAAGACCTTCTCGATCGAATCAATAACGCCCAGCCTTTTGTACGAGCCATATTTCATACGGACGTCGGCGGCAACTCGTTCATCAGGCTGGATCTTTACAATCCGGTCGAAGCGGACACTGAAATCAACATATTCAAGGGAAGTTCGAATTTCTTCCAGGTTGTCGGACTCGATGGAGCAACTATAGATTTTCTCACGGCGAATGAAACCTATTCAAGCTCATCAGACATGATCTCACTCTGGGCATCCATTCTTGAAGACCTGGATATCATAGCGGCTGCCGAGGATGACGGCAGCGGGATATTTACCGGTCCCGGGAACAACGGTAACGCTCTTGCCATCGCCGGCCTCCAGTCCCTTAACAATGCGATCGGGGGAGCATCGATCACCGATTACTACTCAGCGAGCATTTCGGTACTTGGGAGCATGTCTCAAGCGACCTCAAGGCTGGTAACCAGCCAGGGCGTACTGCTTGATCAACTTAATGTACAGCGGGAAAGTGTCCGCGGCGTCAATCTCGATGAGGAAGCAACAATGCTGATAACCTACCAGCGAATATATGAGGGCGCGGCGAGGGTCACAAATGTTGTAGATCTGCTGCTTGACACCGTAATAAACAGGATGGGAATCTGATTTTACTGAATTGGATGGGGAGTGAGTATTTACAATGAGAATTACGCACAACATTCTGATCACCAACTTCCTGAGGAACCTGAACAATATCGCAGTAAGGCTTGAACGCACCCAGCAACAGCTTGCAACCGGCGTTAAATTCCAGCGTCCGGCACATGGGCCCGTTGAGGTTGGCCAGATCATCGGCTTCAAGTCATCGCTCGCAAAAATTGGCCAGTTCACGAAGAACGTTGATGACGGCTCCAGCCAGGTCGGGTACCTGGATACGATCATCCAATCCACCGTAGGCTATTCAGGGCAGGCCCGCGACCTGATCGTGGACGGCGCCAATGATAATCTGAACATTAATGACCGCCGGTCGATTGCCCAGGAGATAGAATTAATTCTCGCTTCCACACTGTCGGATGCCAATTCCCGGTTTAGGGACCGTTACATGTTCGGCGGATGGAGAACACGCACGATCCCATTCGAGGCAGTCTACAATCCCAGAACCAGGTTTCTGGATGATGTCATTTACAGCGGCAACCGGGGTCACATCGACCGCCTGGTTGGCGATACCGACAGGCTGTCGATAAATGTAACCGGGAAGGATCTTTTCCTGCACCAGACTTATACACGCAAGGGATCCGTACTTCCACCGGAAAAAGAACTTGGATTCAGTGGAACGCTGACATTGAATGGTGTTGATTTTAATATCAAAGCGGAAGACACGCTGACCGATATCCAGAAAATGATAGAGGCCCGGGTAGATAAGGCCCATGTTTTCGCCTCGATAGACAGTGGCCGGCTGATTCTTGAATCCGCCTATGCGGTGAAGGAATTTACCATTTCCGACAACCAGGATAACAGGCTCGTTGAAGACCTGGGGCTCCATGTATCGGGAGCTTTCAACCACGCCTACCAGGCCCCTACCCTTCCCCTGACAGACAGTACGCCCGCGATTTTTACGGGCGCCGGTCCCGTGGCGAACCTAATTTACGACAACACAAACAATACGCTGAATATTTTTCTAGGTGCGGATGCGAACGGCGGTATATCCCAGGCGAAAAATATTATAATCACACCCGGAACGTATGCATCGGTCGCCGACCTGATAATCGAGATCCAAACCCGGATCGATGAGGCATTCGGATCGCAGAAAATAATTGTCTCCGACGCGGGCGGCGGGGTGCTCCAACTGGAAACCGTGGTTACCGGCGCGGCTGTCGATGGCGGGGATCTTGTTATCGGCGGGCCGTTTAACGGACTCGACGATACTGCCGCCGATGACGCGGATTTGAATCTCGTTGCTTTTACCGGCAACGCTCCCGCGACTTTTGCCGGGACCGTGGGTACTGACGGCGATGACAAAATTATCATCGACCTTGGACCAACCACCAGTAAAACAGGAGAGGATGTCCTTCCACAGACAATCGACCTTCGTGCAGGTGTAATTACCGATATTTTAACACTGGTCGATGAAATCAACTACCAGATTTTCCAGAATGATACTTTGAGGGGCGCTGTCTCTGTCCGTATCGAGGACGGAAGGCTTTACTTTGAAACCGCGAACCAGGGAATCGATGTCCCGGCTGCAGATTTTCAGATAACTGAAGGAGCTGCAGGCACACTCCTGGCGCTTGGGATTTCGGATATTCAGACCCAGGCATATTACACCGGAATTAACCTTGCATTCCCATATGTAATTGTAACCGGTGTAACGGACTCAATGACGATCGACCTGGGACCCAGTGTCTCGAATGAAGGGACCAATCCCGCTCCTGTGACATTGACCATACCCGCCGGTGTATATGCCAACATTAACGCCCTTGCCGCTGAAATCGCCTTGCAGATTCAAATTAATCCTGAATTAAATGGAGCCGTACAGCTTGTCATAAACGGTAACGCCCTGGATCTTTACAGCGTGAAAACCGGATCGAGTGTCCGTGGGATAGATCTGGTAGCTTCCGGCGGGCTGGCAACAGCAATTGGATGGTCCGCGGCACAGGCGGTCAACGGCGGGGGAACATCCGATGGACGCGGCGATGTGATCGAACCGCAAAATATTTTCCATTCCATGATCACAATGCGCAATGACCTTAATGGAACTATCAGTACTTACACCAAAGTACTCAACGCGCAGAATGAAGATCAACAGTTATTCGACCTCTTTGAGGGAGATGTTGTAACGGTTACCTACGATGCCGGAACATTCACATTCACGCTTCTGGCAACCGACACTTTCGATGATTTTATTAACAGCCTCCAGGCGATACTTGGAACACGGGCGGAGGTACGTGTAACAACCGATGGGCGTATTGAGATAGAGAACCTGGAGACTACCCAGATACTGAACCTGGATATATCCGTGGCAAGTGCGATCGGGCAGCCAAGAACTTTGTTTAACGATATTTTCGATGAACTTCCCGGTACCGTTCCCGGGCTGATTTCCGTAGTTTCAGGAAAAATGATCGATCCTCAAAAATACCTGCGCCTCGGAAACGAAGACCTGGTTCTGGCGGATCTCGATCTTGAAAACCTGCTCCGGCACATAGCGATAGTCGGGGCCAGGGCAAACAGGCTCAATACACTTATCGACCAGTTATCAGCCTCGGATTTGAATATCGAAGGTTTGAAGGCTTCCGTTGAAGGGGCAAATTACGCGGAAATCCTCACATCATTAAGCCAGCAGGAAGCCGTGTTTCAGAGCGCGCTCATGGTCGGCGCCAGTGTACTTACACCAAGCCTTCTCGATTATCTCAGGTAATCGGAACCAGTAAATTTAAAAGGTCGGGCATCGAATCGATTATCCAGTCCGAGTCTTTCAATTCGACCGGATTCCCATAACCCCATGTTACTCCCACTGCCTTGATTCCCGCTGCATGCGATGCATCGATGTCAGCCTTCCTGTCGCCAACATAAATAATTCTATCGGCACCGCCAAATCCTTTGACCCAAGCCAGGAGCACGTGGGCCTTGTTCCTTGCCGGATCCTCCCCAAGATATGAAAACTTTGAAAAGTACTTCCTGAGATCGCAACTATCAAGTATGGAATCGAAATAAACCCTGGAGGCGTTAGAGAGAAGCGCGAGGGAATATCCCCTGGCCTTGAGTACTGCCAGGGTCTCGTGAACTCCATCGAAAGTCCGGCCGTGTCCCTGGGTAAGCCTGCGATGTTCAGCCTCTCCAATGAATTTGTGCAGGAGCTTCCATTGATCGCGGTAAGTTTCGGGCAATGCCGCAGGAAAAAACATGTATGACGGCAGCCCGATAAGGACTTTAATATTTTCCCATGACGGGGTGGGGCCGTTTACACCGATTTCCGACCAGAATTTTTGAAATCCCTCTCGAATCGCATCGTACGAGACAGAAAATGAATTGAACAGCGTTCCGTCCATATCGAATGCGACCGCTTTGACCTTTTTTGATATCATCGTTTCAAGAAAGGGAACGCCTTCATTTTTTCTTATCAAGATCCCTTGCGACTTTCCTGGCGTATTTAATAACACTGTCATCCTTGTAACGCATAGCCATTTTTGCTGCCGCATTATGAGGGAAAATTGTCATTTCATATCCATCTTTTTCCAGAACCAGGCCGGTAGTCTGAAATTCATCGTTGTAAACCCATTTCCCGCTATATTCCCTTCGAAGAACCTCTCCCAGGTAATTTCCCGCGAGATAAACGAACATACGTTCCTTTCCCATACTGCCATCCTGGGGGATTTTATCATTTACCGAGCGAAGGTAATGATCCAGAAACTTCAGGCTTTCCTTTGTGTAGTCAAGTTCAACACCGAGGTCCTTCCTGAGGATTTTAATAAATTGTTTTGTCTCTTCAGGGATTGTTTTACCCAATTCAGCATCGCTAGGACCTTCAATTTGTCTACCACCATTTGCGACGGGGAGTTTTTTTAATGGCGTACCGGGTGGAGGCCTGAATCCGACCGGATCCTCCATCGGACTTGAATCGTTAATCCGGTCGATCACCGAATTCCAGTACACGGCGAGATGATTCTGTTCCATATTCTTTAATGACTGGCGAACCCGGGTGAAAGGATTAATTGTGATTTCCTTTCCATAGAGCCCACGGATACCGGGTCCGGTGAATACATCACCGGTTTCCCACCTGCCCCCGCAAGCGTCCAGAAGGACCTCTCCAAGGTAACTTCCGAATAATACAATTACCGGTTCACGATCATCATCCGTAAGAGCCCGTACAACCTGTTCAAGCACTTTGTCGAGTATTACAAGGGATGGCGGCGAGAAGTCGAGTTCGATGCCCGACATGCTTCGCACCCACTCAACCGCATTACCTGCGGCTGCCCGGCATTCACGTGCCAGCTCCTCAGGTTTTGGTTCTGCTGCGGGAATCTCAAATGTCATATAATTGTTGTCCTTCCTAGCTTCTGAAATATCTTCCGGACCAGGATATTTCCGGAAAATTTAACTCCATAAAATCCATTCTACTTCTTCCGACCTTTCGTAACAACCACGGGAGCCTGATTTATCAGGAATCAAGTTTTCTGGCAATATCCAAAAGGTCGTCTTCACGCGGGTTTCCCTTTCTCATTAGATCGAGTTCATCGGAAAATCCGCGACGCCTAACATCCTTTTTCGTATGGTATCTCTTCCAGAGCGAATCGGCAGCGGCGGTTCTCGCGTTAGCGCCATGCCACAAACCTGCGAGTGCCCTGACAAAAGCCCGCTGGCTTACCCCTACCGCGCCTTCCGATTTTCGTACAGGCCCGAACCTGGCCCCTGCCACCCCCAATCCCAGTGCAACAAGAAGTCCCAGGTATATAATTGCCCGGCCAAGAGGTGTACGTGCAGCATCCGCAAGACTGCGTGTCCTGGTAAAACCGAGATGGTATTCGTCGAACAGAACCGATCTGCCGCCCCAGTTCCTGGTTCCGAGGATGAGGTTTGTTGCCAGTATCGCGTTGTCAGCCTCCTGGATCAGCAGATTGCTGAACAGGTAGGGATCGGACACAAACCATACCTGTCCCGATCCGTGCCGGAGCATAACCAGAACCGATCCGTATCCATCCCTTAAAAAATGCCTCGCATTACTGGACGATATATCCTTCGATGTTAAACGGTAGACCATAGGATAAACCAGGCCGCGGCGAACGTAGGTGACAACCTCCCCGACCTCACCCAATCCCCTGTTTTCATTGAATGAAATCGGTAACCTTCTTGAATTTGAAAAATACGATCCACTTTCTGACCTTGCGCTAAGATCCCTGAAAATCGGGTAAAGATCAATTTTATTGAGCCAGTAATCGAGAAGGGAATCGGAATTATCCATATCGTCTGCCGGCAGAGTCGCTACTCGTTCGGGAGGTGGATTCGAAATCAGAACCAGGCGGCCGCCGCCATATACATATTCATCCACCCAGTTAATTTCGCCATCTTCAAAATCAGGGACCCCGTAAGAATTCCCCGAGACATGCCAGATTACATCGGTCCCGTCCTCAGGCATGAACTCTTCAAGGAGAGGATACCGGTGCCTGACAGGTTCAAGTCCCAATCCTTCGAACAGCCGGTATAGTAACTCAGCGCCATCCGGACCGTTTGAATAAGTGCTCCCGGTCGGGTAGTCATATGTGTAATCTTCCGACTCATCTTTGACCAGGAACAGGTTGATGGCAAACATGATGCCGATAAACACCACAGCCCCGGTTACATAAAGGATCGTCTGTCTGGTTTTATCCGTCATATAAGTAATTTAAAAATTGCTCAATACCAGGGCACATAGGTGCTGAGTATCGAGTCATCATTCAGCCTGGTCAGCAGTAAAAAGCACTGGTTGGATTCGAATCTTTCGCAAATCGCCTGTGCTTCCCCGCTATCCAGGTAATCATCATAGAAAAATTTCCCCTGGAGTTCACCCGGGTTCATAGCGATCGCGAACGGTGCGCTTAAATCCTCTCCGTCGGGACTGATTGTCCTTGCCCCGATCCCCGGCATGGAACCTTTGGGATCGGCCTGGTAGCAAATCACGAGAAGAATGATATCAAAATCACCCTGGGGAACTATGTAATGAGCGACCGCCAGGGGGAGAATTTCACCATAATCGGGATAATGCGGTTCGCCGAGCGGGTATACTACCGTGGTTCGCCCATCAGAATGAGAAATACCATATGCGGTAACAGGGTCAGGCGATGGAATGGTAACCTGGTTTCCGGCAAACCCGACAAACCAAGTTTCAGGGATTCTCCCGCCCGTTTCCAGCATCTCCCAGCTCTGTGTGACAGCGCCTGGGTCGCTTTCCACCAGGATAAAATTCGCTTCACTGAGCCTGGTCTCGAAATCCATCAACACATCGAGCCGCGCAATTGTCATCTCCCTGGGTGCACGATCGCATGCACTTACCAGCACACAACATATTGCCAGTATAATCAATCCCTTAAAAACAAATCCTGCCATGCTGTTATTGTATAGAAATAAAACCCCCGTTTCACCCTTTATCGAATTGAACTTTGTAGAATTTAAGGGTTCTGATAGAATAAGTTATTATAAGGACCGATTCCATTTTCTGTATAATGAGTGAAACCATGATAAAAAACCTTATCCCAATTGCATTAATCCTGATTTTGACTGCCATGCCGGGATGGACCCAGGATGAAAACAACGCTCTTGATTATCTTCCAGGAAATAATTTTTTAGGGGGATGGTTTGCGACCGACAACGCGATCCTTCTGCAACCCGAAGATGCGGCCTTCCTGGTTGGGTCCGATTACGGCCTCCTGAGAGAATACAACCTTGTCTGGTACGCGACGGAAACCTATACAAACTTCAATGACGAGTTGACAATCGAAATATTCGAGTTCGATTCGGGAAACGATGCGTACGGTTTCTACGGCATGTCGCCGATACCTTATGCTGAAACCGACCCGGAGACCGGGATTGTTGTGGACCCGTACGGGATTCCTCCCCCTACCAAAATCGACACGATCCGACTGATCGGGACCGAATTTCTCGAAGGATACAAAGGCAGATTCTATTTTCGAATCCGGCAGCAGGATTATCCGGAAACATTGATCCAGGCTGGGACTTACCTCCTGATGAACCTCCCGGGAATGGCCATGCCTTCGGAGATGGTTTCCATACTTCCCGCAGATGACAGGATAATGGGGACGGAAAAATATTTCAAAGGTCCCATTGCTCTCGATCTTCTACTGCAGTGGAATGAGGACGATGTCCTCGGATTTGACGAGTATGAATGGGAAGCTGTAGCGGCGGAATATCGACTTGGAGGCGGAGAATACTACCTCCTTGTAATCGCAAGGTATGATGACACCGATACTCCAGCCGCTATTTCGAGAAGGCTTCTCGGTTATTTCCAGGATTATGATTTCGAGACCATTATCGCCCCACCGACTTCCGGAGGACATCATCCGAGGGCATTCAAGAATGATTTCGTCATTGCTTTCTGGCCGGATGGAGATAAAATCTGGCTGCTCTGGGATCTTACAAATGAACAGGCATTGTTGACGGCCATCCAAAATCGCTGATAAGGAGCAGTTATTAATGAAACCTGGAATAAAAATTTATAAATTGAACCGCCTTTACCGGCCTTTCATTTTAGCCGTGATTTTCGTTTTGGGATTCTCTATCAATCCAGCCAATGCGTCCCGGAACGATACTGAAATCGTTGAACTGACCGAGGAGCTTATGGAAGTCACCGAAGACCTGCGCGGTCTCGATTTCATCCATGACCTGGCGGTTGAACTGGTAACAGCCGAAGAGATCGCTGCCATTATCGCGGTATTACTGGATGAAGAATTATCCCCGGAAGATGACAGGATATATTCAGAACTCTACATATTTCTCGGGTTGATGCCGAGAGGGTCCAGCCTTCGCGAGGATTACCAGTCAATGACCGAAGAGCAGGTAGCCGGGTTGTACGACCCTGATGAAAAATGTTTCTACGTGGTCGATGTGGATATGGACGCGATGATCGGGAGCCTCCTTGGTGAGGATTTAGGGGTGCTCGGTAATTTTTTAAGCGGCGTTCTCCAGGGACTCGGCGGAGGGCTTGAAGATTTCATGACCAATGTGGTAATCGTCCATGAGCTTACCCATGCACTGGATGATCAGCATTATGACATACAAGGCACCATGGAGTCCCTTTCGGATCTGAACTCCGACGACGCCCAGCTTGCATACCAGAGCCTTATCGAGGGCAACGCTTCTCGAATTATGAATGAATATTCTGCCGATATGATGGGTGTCGATACCGAACTTCTCGGGGAACTTTCCGAAATGAGCATGGGATTCGCCGAAAGCCTGATGGATTATAACCCGTTTCTCGAACGGATCATGCTGGTTCCATACCTGCAGGGCGAGGTATTCGTTAAACATGTAATCGCCCAGGATGGACCGGGAGGCCTGGAGGATGTTTTCAGGGATCCTCCCAGAAGCATGGAGCAGGTTCTTCATCCCGAACGGTATACCCCCAACAGGGACTATCCATCATATACCGCCGAGCCGGACCTTTCGAAGGTCCTTAACGGTTGGGAACCTGAGGCGACCGACACCTTTGGGGAACTACTGATAAGCCTCATGTTTGAACTCCAGACCGGAGATGTTGCGACGGCTATGCGAACCGCGCTCGGCTGGGATTACGATGTAATCACGTCATGGCGTTCTCCGGGAAACGATCTCGCCATCGCCTGGGTTACGATCTGGGATTCGGAAGACGATGCCGAAGAATTTTTCTCAAACTATTGTGAATTGCTGGAATTGAAATATCCGAGTGGGGAGTGGGTAAATCACGGATCGACATCGGCAACTTACACAATGCTGGGATATGCCGCCAGCCTGGAGCGGTCCGGCAAAATTGTAACGATTGTAGAGGGTGTTCCCGAAGAACTGGCCGTTGAATGCCTCGAGGCAGCGTGGCCGTCTAATGTGGATTATTACTAGGATGAGACCGTTGCAAAAGGGGAAATAGGGCGCAGCAAGCAACGCCCCTACAGACAAGATCCTAATGAATAGAGGCT
>CBDURU010000053.1:0-22435 GCA_965369865.1 uncultured bacterium
GTTATCATATTTAAGAACGCACTGCCGTGCTGTGCTACGGGTTATCATATTTAAGTACGCACTGCCGAGCTGTGCTACGGGTGTGTCATTTGAATTCTTGTTGTTTTGTTCTGAGCAATTTTTCTTGTCGCTGAATGCTGGTTGTGCGATAATTACATCGGACCAGAGGTGCCGATATGAAAACTTACAGGCTGGCAGTAGTTATTGAAAAGGACGAGGACGGATACTTCGCGTATTGTCCACAGTTGCAGGGATGCTACACGCAGGGTGAGACGTACGAGGAAGCTTTAGCGAACGTTGAGGATGCAATTAAACTCCATGTACAGGACAGGGAAAGTGAAGGAGAACCGGTTCCGACCACATAACTTTCCCTGATAATTAATCACTCTTTCAGCCAGGTTTTGATGACCTTCGACGCTGCGGCCGGGTCCTCCTTGATCATCTTCTCGATCTCTTCCCTGATCTTCAAACGTTCGAGCGTTTCAGGATCGGCGTCGGGAAGGTCGACCTCGATCTCCTCGATCTCCGCCTCGGCTGTCGCCTGCAGCATCATGGTCCTGTCAAGTGGTTTCAGGAACGCCTTAACGGCCATCCAGAAGATCAGGAGCACCATGAAAACAATTAACGCCCTGACAACCAGTTCTGTAATTTCCCGAGGTGTCATCGCCGGAACCGCTGCCAGCTCCTCCTGAAGGCTCGTATCGAATTTCATGAACGCCACGGTGATGCTGTCGCCCGATGTGATATCGAGTCCGGCTGCGCCTGCTACTATGTTTTCAACATCCAGCTTTTCACTCGAGCCTACGTCGGCCGGGCTGTCGGAATCGATTACAACACTTACCGAGCAGCTTTTGATGGTTCCGGGCGCCTGCGTGCGTAATTCGTGTGTGGATGACACCTCGTAATTTTTTACGATGGTCGAGCTGTCGGCCTCGAACGGGTTGCCCGATGTGCCCGGATACGACGGGATGTTGCTGGCGGTTCCAGGGATGCCCGCCGATGCGTTCCAGCCTTCTCCAGACGTTGAATCTTCGGACATCTCTTCGCTGATTAATACGCCGTGAGTGGTTCCGCTGATCGGATCATATGTAAGGCTCTCGGTCTCAACCTCGTCGAAATCCATTTCGCATGAAAAGCTGACCGCGACCTTCCCGAAACCATAGGCGGGTTCCAGGACCCTTCTGATGTCAATGGTTTTTTCCTCCTCGTAATTCCGCCGGGCTTCTTCCTGCGTGGGCAGGAGTCCCATCGAATCGCCGGATGTGGGTCCGGTAAGGAGGTTCATATGTTGATCGATAATTGTTACCTGGTCGGGATCCATTGTCCCGATCGCGCCCGCGACAAATATCCGCACAGCGCCGATCTGGTCGCGGGGCAGGGTGGTTCCGGGCTTCAACCCCAGGACTACACTGGCAGCCGGTTCGATCTGCTCCGAAATAAATGGTGTCGGGTCGGGGATTGTCAGGTGCACACGGGCAGCGGTTACTTCCTCGAGGCTCATCAGGGTACGTGCGAGTTCTTCCTCGACAGCCTGGTCGTACCGTGCACGCTGAAGGAAATCGCTGAGCCCGAGCGGGGAATCGGCGAGTATGGCATAACCGTCGATACCCGATGGTGAGAATCCATCGGCGGCGAGTGCGATCCTCAACTCGTCCACATTTTCCGCCGGGACGTGAATACTCTCACCGCCATCCTTGATTTGGTACTCGATATTCCTGCTCTGGAGTTCGGCGATTACCTCTCCCGCATCGCTTGGGTCCAAATCGCCGTAAAGAAGTGCGTAAGCGGGATGTCTCGCGACAACCACCCAGACAGTTAGCGTGACGATCAGGATCAGCACGGAGGCTACAAGGATCAGTCGCTCGCTTGAATTCAACCTGTTCCAGAGGAGATTGAATTGTTCAAGGAATGATAGTTTGGTTTCTTCTTCCATTTATGCCCCCGACAGGGTACAGGTTGAAGCCAGAATTTTAAGACCGATCTTATTAAAAGTCAGACGGGCATTCGGCTTATTTCCTGGTAGGCTTCAAGAACCTTATTCCTGATTTCAATTAGTAATTCGAGCGCTATACTGGCCTTGGTGGATGCCAGCATGACCTGGTGGAGTTCCACCGGTTTTCCGAGTGCAAGGTCGACCGTTAACTTCTCGCTTGCTTTGGTGAGATCGTTCACGCTGTTAATCCCTTTCGCAAGGAGCTCGGCAAATTCGACCGGTATCTTCCCGCCGGCTTCCTCGATCGAGGGGACCTTGAACATTGGGATCGTTCCCGGCAGTGGATTCACTATTCTCATCGAATCAGTCATGGCGCTCACATGCAGGAATGTCCTCACCATCTGGTGAGGTTCTGTTTGTTCCTGCATTTTTAATATCCTTAATCAGGGGCAAAATTTTCAATTAAATTGGATTTGATTGGATTTATTTTACCGGGATTAAATCCGGTTTAACGCTACCTTCCGATCGCAAGGGTCCTCATTAGAAGCTGCTTGGTGGTCTCGAACACCGACATATTCGATTCGAAAGATCTCTGGGACTCGATAAGATCGACCATTTCTATGATCGGATTAACGTTCGGGTATAACACGTCCCCGTTAGCATCGGCATCCGGATGCCCCGGGTCGTGGACGATATTGAACGGGGTCGAATCCTGGGTGATCCCAACAACCCTGACCCCTGCGTACGGCATCGGGTCATCGTGCCACCTTGAACCGGCAGTGAATCCGGGGGGGAATCCCGGTGGGGGAGGAGGAGCGTTCCGTGCAGCGAAAACCGCGAGGTGCCGTCTGAAAGGCCCGCCCTCTGGAGTTCGGGTTGTAGAGGCGTTCGCGATGTTATTCGCGATAAGGTCCATCCTCAGGCGCTGCGCGGTCATTCCACTGGCGGCGATATCAAGCGACGTGTAGAGAGCCATTAATTATCGCCTCCCTTCGCTGATAGCAGTACGCAATCCGGCTAACCGACGGCTTACGAGCTCGGTAAGGATCGAGTACTGGATCGCATTTTTCGCCTGTTCAGCCATCTCGTGATCGATATCGATATTGTTGTTATCGAGCCTCTGTGTTGTGGCGTCATCGGTGTAGATAAGGCCGTAATCGGTCGGGGTTCCCTGGAGACCCCTGTAGATAGACCCGGGAATGTGACGTGGGTCGGTGCGTCGAAGGCTGGTGTCCTGTCCGCGGCCACGATTAAGCTCGCGATCGAGGTAATCTTCAAACCGCAGTCGTACCGCCTTATAACCGGGAGTATCGGCATTCGCGATGTTGTGCGCAATCAGATGCGCTCGGCTGGCTGCTGCATCGAGGGCAAATTCCAGTGCAACCTGAGTGCGGCTATTAAAGAGATTGTTGATCATAACAATAACACCGTGGTAACAAGGTGTCGCGGTAACTATAAATAGATTTCGACTGACCGGGATAAAACTGAAGAGTGGAAGATCAGGGTATTCAGGAATCAATGCCGGCTGATTATTAAGTAAAATGAACCTCCCGCTATATTTAACGCGGGATAGATATTTTCAAGCTTCAGAATGATCTGATTAACAGGGGGAATTATCCACATGATGGAAGTTTACAGAGCGAAAATGTATTGATGAGAATGATACGTGAGGGTGTTGAAAACTTGCTTGCCCATGCAGTTAGACGACTAAGTATTTAGTGAAAATTTATATAAATTAGAGATTCTTTTTAACATTTCCACATGGAGGTAGTGGAAACACAAATTAACTAAACTATCTTAAACCATTATTTTTAGTGTTCAAGTTTTCAATAAATACTTATATGTGATTTCCCACAAATTTCCACATTTCCCCACACGTAAAAAATTTAGTATTAGTTGGAATTATTAAAAAATTCAACTATTTCTGCCTTGTATCCTCTCCCTTTCCGATTTCAACCATCTCCTTATCCATCCTCTTGCTGTCCCGAACCTTATATCCAGCTCACGCCTGCGTTTTAAAATCCTCCCGATCGAGCCAAGGAAGATCATTGGACCGATAAGCCAGGCTATCGGGTCGGTGAATAAAGCCCGGATTGAGCCGTAAATATCCTGCACCAGGATCGGGATAATATCGGGCCAGAGGCTTCCCGGAGTTTCATGCTTCCACATTATCCGCCGCCTGTTACCATAAGCACGGAGCCTGATTTTTAATTCTCTCCGACCGCCGGAACCCGCAAGCAGGTGAGTTCCCGCAGCCTGTGGCACATATCCGAGTTTCCATCCCGCACGGTTGATCCTGTAATCAAGATCGACATCCTCGAAGTATGAGTAAAAATCGGGATCGAACGGCCCTTCCACTTCCCTGGTACCCTCGAGCGCGATACGTGAGAATACCGAGCATGCGGCGGACAACCCGAAAACCTCTCCCTCTTCATAGGGAATCAGGCCGTCGTCGATTACTCTTCCAGCGCCGCGGTTCCTGACGATACGGTCCCGGAAAATTTCATGCCCGGTTGTGTCAAGAACCAGTGGTTCTCCTTCTCCGGCGGCACGGTACAGGGTGCCGCACACACCGGCAAGGTCCTGGTTACCGGTAAGCTCACTTACGAGAATTTTCAAATGGTCCGGATTAAGGGTGACATCCTGGTTCAGGAAACAGATCCAGGCGGCGTCGGATTCAGCATAGAGTTTGTTCATGCCCGCAGCAAAACCAATATTATTTTTTACTTCCAGGAGTTTCCATTCCGGTGGATTTTCCAACCCCCCCAGGAGATATCCCGCCAATTCACCGGACCCCTCCGGGCAGCCGTTATCAAGCAAGAGGATTTGAAGCTCTACACCGTCCTGCATGAGAAGCGATTCAAGGCATTGCTTAATAGTGTCCCTGCCACGGTACAGGGGTATCAGTACACTTATTCGCGGGTGGTGCACCATAATGGAGATTGTAGCACGCGGGAGGAAATTTTTGGTTATCAAAAAACCCCGCCGGTAAAGACGGGGTTGGTAATTTCAGGATAAACATACAGGGAATGGTGGAATGCTGCGCCAGATAGAACTCCTAGAGCGTCCAGATATACAATGCCGAGTCGGCCTGGGATATCGGGGTGCATGAATCGAATATTGTGATGTAGATATTGAATGTGCCTGTTTCCGTGGTTGACCCGCGTATTTCACCTGTCATAGAGTCAATCATGATGCCCTGAGGGAATCCAAAGCCGAACCATATTAAAGGAGGATCCCCGTCATTGGCGGTCATGAAATAACTGTATGGTGTATCGTCGGGAATTGGCTCAGGAATCGAGACGTCGACTATGGAGGTTGGTGGATTAGTGCATCCGGAAGCCTCGTTCAGTGTTAATGCAAAGCCTACAAGGACGGAGCACTGTGGTGCCGGGTCAGCACATTCATCGCACACCCTGACATCGAATGCATAGAGACCGAACTCCGAGGCATCTGTAATTCCCAGCAGGTGCCCATCCGGAGAAAGACTCACGGTTCCCGGAAGTGGAGGTGAGATATTTTCAAGGGACCATGTGAGGTTGCCCTCGCCGAGACTTGCTACAAACTGGAGGTCGACAGCTGCCCCTGCCGGAATAGCAAGTGCGGGGAAATTGGTTATCTCCGGTGGCGGGGCACAACCCTGATAGTCAATCTCAAGAGTGAACGGCTGAGTATCGCTCTGTCCACCGGTCCAGCAGGAATCAGTGACGGTAACCTCGAATGGGTAACTTCCCACCATGGATTCTATAGCGGTTCCTTCAAGGACGCCCGTGGGTGTAAGAATCCATAGTATAGGCAATGTTTGTTGGTCCTCAACTCTCCAGGTAAGCGTGCCGTCACCGCCGGTTGACTCAAACTGGAATGAGTAAGGTGAACCAACATAAGCGGTTGGGATAGATACGGTTGTGATAGTGGGTCCGGGATCGCAAGGAGTTGTTCCAACCGGAAGCGTCAGGAAACTATCATGGCATTGGGAAACCGGACACGAATCGCAGACCTCAATATGGAGTAACCAGTCGCCCTCGGTCCCGGCTTCAGCAGTCCCTACAATCTGGTCCCCGACGAGTCCAAGTCCGGCAGGCAATGGATCTTCATCGAGGAGGATAGACCAGTTGAGAATTCCTTCACCATTAACCGCCGCCAACTGCATGCTGTACGGTTCGCCAATTATCACGGCGTCGAGCGGGGACATAGTTGTAATGGTTGGGCTTGGTGCACATGGCGGATAAACGGTCAGGTCCGCAAAGATGTCATCGCATTGTGGAGTTGAGCATTCATCGCAGACCTGAATATGCAGGCTGTAAGTCCCTTCGGTTCCCGGTTCAGGAGTTCCCTCGATGACGTTACCGTTTAATGAGAGGTTTAGCGGAAGTGGATCGTCGTCGAGCAAAATCTCCCACGTAAGATTGCCCTCACCATCGCTAGCGTTAAGAACCATAATATATGGCTGGCCAACAAGTGCCTCATCCAGATCCGTAGTCTCGATTGACGGTGGCTCTGCGCATAGGGAGCCAATATCAAGGCTAAACGTATCACTATCTGTCTGTGGCCCGTTCCAGCACGAATCAGCAACTTGAATGTCGAGCAGGTAAGTGCCCTGAGTGCCTGATTGAGGCATGCCGTAGAAACGGCCGTCCGGGTCGAGTGTGAGCCCCATCGGCCAGTCACCGCCGATATGCGTCCATGTCAGGGTGCCTTCACCGCCCGTGGCCTCGAACTGTAAATCGTACGGTGTGTTTTCAAATCCCTGAAATAAATATGATGTTGTGATCTCAGGTCCTGGACCGCAAGGTGTTGTGATAATTTCAAGGTCGAATTGCTTCTGGTCGGATTGCACAACAGGACAACTGTCGAAGACCATTACATCCAGGCTATGTATTCCCTCTGTCCCTGGAGCGGGAATACCTTCTACTCGTCCAGTGTCGATGAATTCAAGCCCTTCAGGAAGGTTCTCCAGGTTATTGAGAATCCAGGTACGATTACCGTGTCCTCCGGCAGCCGTGAAGATAAACAGGTAATTTACCCCAACAGCTCCCTGGATCATGGAATCGGAAATGATCTGCGGCGGGGGATCGCACCCGGAACCGGGAGGAGCGACAAGCAGTAGAAGCTCCTGGGTATCGCATTGAGGTGCCAGATCGCAGGAATCGCAAACCTGAACTGTGAATGTATACGATTCACCCTCGGTGCCGCCGGTGCCGGTTCCCGGGGTCCCGGAGATATGTCCGTTGGGAGTCAGGTTCACCCCGGATGGGAGGCTACCTGAAATGAGCGTCCAGGAGACAGCCCCGTGACCGCCTTCAACCTGAAACGTTTGATCGTAGGCTTCACTTTCAATTGCGCCCGGGAGAGTTTGCGTGAGTATTATCGGACCTGGGTCGCAACCCGAAGTTGAGGTATTAACGTTTAACGTAAGTTCGACAGCATCTGCCCTTGCGCCGTCCGGGCATGAATCGGTGACCATGATTGTCAGCAAGTAGTCGCCCGCAGTGCCTATGGCAGGAGTTCCTTCAAACAATCCATCGGCACCGAAAGTAATGCCGTCGGGTAGATCACCCGAGGTGATCTCCCAGGTCAGGGGTGGGAATCCACCCGATGCCGTGGCCTGGTAAAGGTAACCCTCACCCTCAGTGGCGTTGGGCAGGCTGGCGAACAGGATTTCCGGTTCGGGTCCGCAGGGCGGTCCTTCTTCACAGTCAATAAATATTGAAAATTGCCCGGCTGATTCGCGATGAATAACCGGGTTGGAATCAATAACCCTTGCGGTAAATTCGATGTTGATGGGACCGTATCCAACCGGAAACTGCCCCTTGATTATCCCGTCATGTGTTAGCTCAAGAACGTACGGAAGCTGGACGCCTTCAGGAAGAAGGGACCATTCGAACGGCGGGTAACCGCCGATAACGGGCAAGGGCACATCGTATGGAGCGCCGCAGTAGCTGCTCGGGAGTATAAGATCGGGTACATATGGCGGGGTGGTTCCGCCGAAGGTGTCTGTGTAATCGATTCTAAACGGCCCGAAGTTTACTTCCGCGACGGCACCATCGCTTGTGGTGATGGTAGCCCTGACCCATATGGGGAAATGCTGTTCACCGGAGTCAAGGTCGGCGATAGCGTGCCACCAGAAAATATAATCCGTTCCACCGGCCGGGACAAATAATTCCTGAAGCGATGTCGGATCGACACGTCCGGCCATAGCGGTTAGCGGCTGGTAATCTCCTTCATTACCCACTTTATATCCGAGTACGATAGTAACGTTAAGCCTACCGCTACTGCCTATCGTTATCTTGATTGGGATTGCGGACTTGTATTCTATATCTTTGAGTCCGCCGATTGAAATAGTCGGTTGAATGATATTTTCGACCTTTACCGGTCCACCGCCATTTCTACATCCGTAAAAAGTCAGGAGTAAAATTCCTAAGGTAATAACGGTGAGATACCTTTGGAGTGCTTGTTTGCTAGACATCTGTAACAATGACCTCCATTTTTGCTTTAAGCAATCTGATAATCGAATACAGTCTGAAACTAAAGATACTACTATTTTACCCAACAAATGGCAGGTAAATCAAACAATGTTGCAATATATTAATTTCGATTGAGTCCGATTTGCGGTGAACCGGACTCAGGTAATTTTTACCGGCATCCTTATTTTTAACAAATCGAGGTCCGGTTTGGACGCTTTAAAGTAAGATCCGGAACGCAGTTTGTATTAATAAGATATCCAGTTTTACAGGCCGATCATTACCGGCATTATTTATAAAATCCAGGTTTCAGGGTTAGCATTTACTCGCTTCGTAAGCGCAAAAGGGGCCAAATTTCCGAAATGCTGAACAAATGTTTTGATCCACGAGTTAATTTTCCCTGCAACCCGCATCAATAAAGGGATTCAGGGCGTTGCAAATACTCGCAATCAGGGCCGAAAAGTGCTATAATTTACTCTTGTGTGCGGTTCTGTTATGCCGTAAATTTTAAGGCAATTTAAATCAAGGTTAATTAAGAGTGACGCAGAATAATCCACCTGAATCCACACCTGATGATCCGAATGTATCCGAAGATCAGGTGCACCCCGTAAACGGAAATATCGTTGATGTTTCCATTTCAAAAACGATGAAGGACGCCTACATTACGTACGCGCTTACCGTAATTAAATCAAGGGCACTTCCGGATATTCGCGACGGAATGAAACCGGTACACCGTCGGATTATCTACTCGATGCAGGAGGAGGGGTACCGGTCTGATAAGAGGCGTGTAAAGTCGGCAGCGGTTGTAGGGGATGTAAATAAAAAATATCATCCTCATGGCGATGGCGCGATTTACGACACGATCGTCCGTCTGGCCCAGGATTTCAGCCTGCGATATCCACTGGTTGACGGGCAGGGAAATTTCGGTTCGATCGATGGCGACCCTCCCGCGGCTCAAAGGTATACTGAGATCAGGCTGGCGAAATTAGCCGAAGAACTCAGCGTGGATATCAACAAGGACACGGTCAATTTTGTCCCGAGTTACGATGAGAGCAGGGTGGAGCCTGAGGTTCTTCCAGCCAGAATCCCCGCTCTTCTTATCAATGGCGGATCGGGTATCGCTGTCGGAATGGCGACAAACATCCCGCCGCATAATCTCGGCGAAGTGGTTGACGCCCACATCAGGTTAATCGAAAATCCCAAAATTACGATTGAAGAATTGATGGAAGTGCTGCCGGGACCGGATTTTCCAACGGGGTCCAATATCTACGGATTGAAGGGAATAAAGCAGGCTTACGAAACCGGTCGCGGGGCGATCGATGTTTACGCGAAAGCGATTACCGAAGAGATTGGGGACGGCAAAAACCAGATCGTAATCACCGAGCTTCCTTACCAGGTTAAGAAAGCCGATCTTATCGAGAAAATTGCGAGGCTGGTAAAGGACGGCGCGATCGAGGGTATCCAGGATTTGCGCGATGAGTCGGACCGTACCGGAATGCGGATCGTAATTGTAATTAAAAAGGAATATATACCAAATAACATCCTCAAGAACCTGTTCAAAAAGACAGCCCTTCATTCCAGGTTCAATGTGATAATGCTCGCTCTGATCGGTAATGAGCCCAAGGTTTTTACACTCAAGGAAGCCCTGGAAGCCTACCGCGATCATCGCATAAATGTCATTACGCGCCGGACTAAATTCGAACTGAAAGAAGCCAGGGCACGCCAGCACAAGGTCGAGGGCCTTCTCAAAGCCCTCGATATTATCGATGAAGTAATTGCCACCATCCGAAGCAGTCAAAATGCCACAGAGGCCAGAAGCCGGTTAATAGAGGAACTTGAATTCACACAGATCCAGGCCCAGGAAATCCTGGACATGCGCCTGCAGCGGCTTACGAACCTTGAATTAACCAGGCTCCAGAAGGAAATGGAGGAACTTGCCAATTCGATAAAGCGTTACGAGGAAATTCTCGCCGATAAAAAAGAGGTCCTGGATATTATTAAAAGCGACCTTCTGGAGCTTAAGAAAAAATATAGCGATGAACGCCGGACGCTTATACATCCGACTGAAATCGAGATCGGCCAGGAAGAACTTATCCCTCGAACCAAGATCATTATTTCATTGACTGAAACCGGGTACATAAAGCGTATCCCCGTTAAAACATACAAAACACAGCACCGCGGCGGACGGGGTGTCCGTGGAATGAGCACCAAGGAAACCGACCATGTCGAAAGCATCAGAGTGACAACCACGCATCACACCCTGCTGTTCTTCACCAATACCGGGCGGGTTTTTGGACTCAAGGCCTACCGTGTTCCGAAATATGACCGTAACGCCCGTGGCCTCCCGGTCAATAACCTGATCAGCCTCCAGCCCGAGGAACGAACTGTTGCTGTACTTCCGATCGAATCGTTCGACCAGGAAGGCTACATTTTCATGGCTACGAACAGGGGAACGGTAAAGAAGACGGCGCTTAAGGAATACGCGTTTATACCATCGACAGGGAAAATCGCACTCGGGCTTGATGAGGGTGACAACCTGGAATGGATCAGGGTCACGAAGGGCGATGACGATGTGATCCTCGCGACCAGGCAGGGCAAGTCGATCCGGTTCAAGGAAACCGATGTTCGTCCGATGGGCCGTACTGCGCGTGGTGTAAGGGGAATCAGGCTCGGACGTGATGATGAAGTGGTGGATATGGTCACTGTCGAGGAGGGCAGGGACCTTCTGCTTATCACCGAGGGGGGCTATGGAAAACGTACTGTATTCAGTGAATTTACTTGTCAGAAACGGGGCGGGTCGGGACTCATTATCGCGAGGGTGACGAAGAAAACCGGTAAAGTACTCAACATATTGTGCGCAGCGCCTGAAGATGAACTCCTGTTAATGAGCCAGCAGGGAATTATGATCCGGAGCAAGGTTAATACAATCAGCAGGATCGGTCGCGCGACCCAGGGGGTAAGGGTTATGAACCTTGACAAGGACGACAAGGTGGCATCATGCGCACTGGTAATTAAAAAAGAAGACCTGCACGAAGAAGAAAGCGAGAATGATATTACCGGAACAGCCTGATGGGAGAAGCGGACACGAATTAATGTAAGTATCGATTACAAGTAAACTGAAATGGCAACGAGAAAAATGAAAAATAACAACAGAGACATCGATCGGGACCTGTTTCCTATGAACGATAAGAAACCCGTGATATCGAGTAACCAAAATTCTAAGCTTAAAGAAACGAGTAAAACCAATAGCAGTTACGAGGCTAGCGATATCAAAGTTTTGAAGGGGCTTGATGCGGTACGGCGTCGTCCGGCCATGTATATCGGCTCGACCGGTGAGAAGGGCCTTCATCATCTTATATGGGAGGTTGTGGACAATTCCATCGATGAGGCGATGGCCGGGGCGGCTACTAAGGTCCTGGTTACCTTAAATGAGGACGGGAAGAGTGTGACTGTCATCGATGATGGCCGGGGTATACCGGTCGAAATACACCCGTTAGAGAAACGTCCCGCGGTTGAAGTGGTTATGACGATCCTTCACGCGGGTGGGAAGTTTGAAGGGACAGGTTATAAGGTATCGGGTGGATTGCATGGCGTCGGTGTTAGTGTTGTAAATGCGCTTTCGGCATGGTGCGAGGTTGAAGTCAGCCGGGACGGGCATGTCTGGCACCAGAGGTACGAGCGCGGTAAAGTTGTCAG
This sequence comes from uncultured bacterium, assembly GCA_965369865.1. GTDB lineage: Bacteria > JAJVIF01 > JAJVIF01 > JAPKYR01 > JAPKYR01 > JAPKYR01. The sequence goes on from CBDURU010000053.1 coordinate 12,091, forward strand.
CGATCTGAAGAAAATCAATCCAACAAAGAAAACAGGAACCAAGGTCACTTTTTATCCCGACTTCGAGAAAATTTTCGAGGATATACCATACGATTTTAATAAGGTCTCAAGCAGGCTTCGCGAGCTTGCCTACCTGAATGCCGGTTTGAGAATCCAGCTTACCGATCTGCGCGACGGTGCGAAGAGAGAGGAGGAATTCTGCTACTCGGGCGGTATCTCGGCGTACGTCGAGCACATCAATTCCAAGCACAATGTCCTTTTCAACAAACCGTTTCATTTTGTGCGGGAAGTAGTGGACGAAACCGGGAATCCTGTAATCATCGAGGCTGCCCTCCAGTACAACGACAGCTACCATGAAACCGTGCTGGCGTTCGCGAACAACATAAACACGCGTGAGGGCGGTACGCATGTCAGCGGTTTCCGTACCGCGATCACGAGCGGTATTAACCAGGTCGCGAGGGAATTGAAATTACTCAAGGAAAAGGACAGGAACCTTACAGGCGACGATTGCAAGGAAGGGCTTGCAGCGATTATCTCGGTGAAAATGACCGATCCGCAGTTCGAGGGACAGACCAAGGAGCAGCTTGGAAATACGGAAATCAAGGGGCTTGTCCATTCAGCGGTGTACGACCAATTGAAGGACTGGTTGACCGAAACCCCGTCAATCACCAGGCGCATCGTTCACAAGGGCCTGGCTGCACAGAGGGTCAGGGAGGAAACACGTAAAACAAAGGAACGGTTGAGGCGAAAAAGTTTCCTTACGAGCACATTCCTGCCGGGGAAACTTGTCGACTGTTCGGAAAAAGACCCTCATCTTACAGAAATTTTCCTTGTTGAGGGAGACAGCGCCCTCGGAAGCGCCAAGGGTTGTCGGGATCGGAGATACCAGGCGATCCTTCCATTGAAGGGTAAGATTATCAACGTCGAGAAGGCCCGGCTCGATAAAGTGCTGTCCAATGAAGAGATCACGAATATTATCACCGCGGTCGGATGCGGCATCGGCGAAGATTTCGATATCGCGAAACTCCGCTACGGTAAAATCATCCTCCTGACCGACGCGGATGTCGACGGCAGCCACATAATGACCCTCGCACTGACTTTTTTCTACCGCCATATGCACGAACTTGTCAAACGCGGCCATGTCTATATCGCCCAGGCTCCGCTTTACAGGGTGCGGTGGGGCGACAAGGATTTCTACGCCCTCAACGACCGGGAACTTGAAGGAATTGTCGAGGCAAAACTTAAAGGGAAACGGTACGATGTAAATCGCTTCAAAGGTCTTGGTGAGATGAACGCCGAGGACCTGTGGAGAACCACCATGGATCCCGAAAATCGCATCCTGCTCAGGGTCGAGATCATGGATGCCCAGGAAGCTGAGACTACTTTTGTGGGTTTGATGGGAGACGATGTCGAACCCAGGCGCGTATTTATCAACACGTATGCTCCCCAGGTGGAGTACCTCGAAATTTAAGAGGCTTCGAAAATCGCATATTGTCACCGGCAGATGCGCAATTTTCCTGATTTAATTATAATTAATGTTATTTAAACCGCTTGTCTGTTTTGCATTCTCCCGGATTCAGGGTACACTTTAAATAGCTGGATTTACCATCAGACCGATTGGTTGAATTCTTCACAGGTTTTTCAGATATTATAAATGGCGATGAATATCCCATCCGACGATACCGAACGCAGGCAGTGCGTACAATTTGCGGATCAGATTTTTACTGACGCCGCGAGTACGCGTGCCACCGAAATCTTCTTCAGGATCGAGGATAACAGGGTGCAGTCATTTTTCATGGTCGACGGGAAATTTGAGAAGAGTCTCGCCATTCCGATAACCTACTGGGATCTCATCAGGCACATCCTCCAGACCGATTATTTCGACACCGGGCAGTACCAGTTAAAGTACCAGGGCGTCCTTTGTGTTTTTGAATGGACGGAGGATGATTCCGGTGCTATACGGATCCCAATAACCCGCAAGAACATACCGGGACGTCGTTACGACCGGCTCGAGGATGTCTTCCGGTCGTTCGAGGACCCGAGCTGGGATGCCGTCAAGCTGATCTTCCTTTCGATCCTGAATCTTGCCCTCGAACAGGAGCACGATGAATTAAACATGGAGCTCGACGGCCAGGTGGTCGAGATCACTTACCTCCGCAACGACTCACTCATGACCAGCATGACAATTTCGTCGGATTCGTACGATGCTCTTACGCGTTTAATCAGCGAGAATTATTTTGCTTTCGGATTCATGACACGCGAGTTCCGTGAGAAAGAGTACCTGATCCGGCTGAAGGAAGAGGACCAGGATACAATTTCACCGAGGATCCGCCTCGAAATCGAACCCCTTCTCTAAGACGCATTGAATTCATGGGGACGCTTTTCCATGCTTCCAGCATTGAAAGTGTCCCCATGAATTCTTAGTTACACGGGACACCTTCAATGCTGGAAGCATGGAAAGGCGTCCCTGAATCTAAGATTGGTCTAACTACCCTGCAATACAATCGACGTATTTTTTTATTTCAGGATGTTCCCGGCCTGTACAGAGGGGACTATTGCCATTCCCTCACCAATTACCATCCGGAGGGAACCTGGTTAGGAATGTATCACCGGCTCCACCAATGGTATATTCATATACCGAATGTAAGTCTTCACCTGGACCTGGGTCGAAATCAGCAGTACCATAGAATCTTCCTACAACACTTGCATAGCCAAGTGAGTCTGCAGCAACCCCAAACGCATCGATATTCGAATCTAGCCCTCCCCATGTCCCAACCCATAAAAACTCACCGTCAGCATTGAATTTGCTCAGGTAGCAATTGTACCCACCATTTGCGGTTCTTTCTTCAATCCCGGGTCCCGGGTCGAAATCAGCAGTCGATTTAAAAATCCCTGTAAGAAATATATTATCCCAGGCATCCAGACCGATCGATAACCAACGATCGTACCAATACGGGGCGGCATTCCAGGTTAAAGCCCATATAAAATCACCATCGGTATTAAACCTGCTCATATATGGGCCATACGCCCCATAAGCACTAGCTGCGGTTAGTTCAAATTCTCCCGGACCGGGATCGAAGTCCACAGTCTCGTGAAAAAATCCAATAGCACTAATATTATCATTACTATCTATAGCCACCCCATGTCCTTCTTCCCATTGGGTGCCTCCCCACGTTCTCACCCATTGATATTCACCATCACTCGTGAACTTGCTCAGAAAGACATCCAAATCATAGTCCGGGGGAAAGCCAGTCGCTGAATGGAAATCAGTTTCCGGGCCGGGATCAAAATCTACCATCCCTTCAAAGTACCCTGTACAATACACAGAATCATTGGAATCAATTGCGATCCCTCTTACCTTGTTTTCAAATATATGTTGCTCATATGGTTCTGACCCCCATGTCCCTACCCAGATAAAATCACCTGTCGGGCTTAGTTTTTCGATGTAACAATCTTGTTCAAAATGCGCTGTATGGAACTCGGTCCCTGGACCAGGATCAAAATCAATGGTTCCATCAAAAGACCCTCCAATGTAGATATTTCCAGTCCCATCAAGGCTGATTTGAGAAGCTCCAATCCCACCTTCATCCCCTCCCCAAGTTTTCGTCCACTGGAAAATACCTGCCGTACTGTAAGAGCACAGGAAGATATCGGCCCCTGATCCGGCAAAATATTTTGTCTGTGTTGGATCTCCCTCAAAAGTCAATGGATACCAGAAATTTCCTACTGCATAAAGTTTACCATTGTCACCTATAATAAGTGATGCAGGTGCGGAGCTGGAAGATCCTATCAATGTTCGTACCCATTTGAATTGGCCATCTCTGCCAAATTTACTGATAAATCCAGCAGCAGAATGCCTCATTGTTTCCAGAAACGGACTTGGATCAAAATCAATTGTCGAGCCATAATAACCCGCAACATAAATGTTTCCCGCGTCATCCACAGCTACATTCCATGCTGAGTCAGAATACTGACTCCCCCACGTGCGTGCCCAGCCTTCACCTTCCTTGATCATCACTTCCAGAGGCTCAAAGAGCGTTCGGGACGACCCCTCGTTGTCGGTTACCCTAAGGTTTACACTATGTGTGCCGGGTGTACTGAACCAGTGAAACGCGAAATAGCCCTCGTCATCGAACGTCCCGTCCATATCCCAGTCCCACTCAAATTTCGTAATAGCACCGCCATCAGGATCGTATGAACCGTTATTGCGAAACTGAACAGGTTTTCCGACTGTCTGCGGGACAGGATACGCCAGTGCCTCGGCAACCGGCAGCGCGTCGACACCCCCTTGAAGGAATACCGGAATTACGTGAGTTGCTCCCCTAGAACCAAGATTTGGATCTTCATCCGTATCTGAAACATAAATTTCAAGTGGGTAAATACCTTCCTCAATCGATAACTGTAGCTCTTGTTCAATAATCGCTGTAAATAAAAAACTATCTTCGCCTGTTTCTTTATAAAATTCAAAATGAGGTGTATCAGATACGGGTGAAGACCACCATATAAGCCAGCCATCAAGTCGATTTAACCTGCTACTGAACGAGGGAATTGATACACCATCAAAATCATTATATCTTATGGTTTCATGCCCCTGATGATCGAATACCTCTACCTCAATTATCGCTTTACTTCCAGGGTCTGTTGTTAGACCATCTCCAATAGTGATATTGAGTTTGTATGCTTCAGGGCAATTGGCAGTAATTGGGAAATCATCCACAGGATCAACAACAGGATCAGCATCCGGAAGAGCCCAGCATACATTTACTGCGTACCCGAAATCAAATGGAATGCCAGGAAGCGCAATCTGTAAAGTTCGTGATTCCTCAGTTCCCGGAAGGAACATCCTGCGAGGATTTTCTTTACCGTACGCAACATACGCATTTAGTTGGCCGGACCGGTTTTCGCCCCATGAGAGCACACCTGGATAATAATTAAACACTGCTGGTTCGTCGGGATTGAATGGATACCAATATTCGCAAAATAGCCCTGTGTAACCATCTGCATTAATACAAACCGGCAAATCATTTCCCCAGGCAAATTGGAGCCCTGCCTCAGAATTACCATCAGTCATAAAAATCCCCCGGACATCGAATATTGTCAGAGCCAGGTTGCCTTCAAAAGGGTGTTTAATTGTCATATCCACATCTAACTGACCCGGCGTTGAAAAATCGAAATTGTCGAACCTCAGGCAGTCAGCACATGCCTTCTCAAGGAGCCTGACAATGTTCAGATGCATGTCCGCGTTACGCCTTTGAGACCCGGTTACTGTCTGGGTGGCAGGATCGACATGAAAATCCCAGACACCCAGAGTGTACCGGTTGCCAGAATTTGGTATCCCATCAGACAGACCGATATTTTGATTCGAGCCAGGATCAGCAGGGGTTACTGGATAAGTATGCTTCCCTGATCCGGAGCATCCGCAAAGAAGCAGGACCAGTATCGTGATGATACAGGTATGGAGCACACAATGACTTCGGGATTTTATTGCTGTCATCAAAACCTCCATAGTATAAATATAAAGGAAAATCGGCAATAATCAAGTGCATAACGGGTGCGGTGGTTTGGGAATACGTATGCAAATATTGCCAAATATGTGATTTGATGCGATAATCTATATAGTAAAGCTTGAAATTGATGCGTCTAATTTGAACCTCCGGGCGGGTAACCGCATCTAACTTGTAATACTATAATACCCGACCGGAGGATAACTGGAGTTTGTGATGATTCCCGAACCCCATCCCCCTCCCGGTGTGAGTGAGGGCCAGAAAATGTTGGATCGTACTGCAACCTTTGAAGGCGAAAAGTCGTTAGACCAGGCAAAAGTACGCCAGGAATTGTTTACGGACCTGGTGAACAGTATTCGTACCGAGCTTTATAATTTTGCCCTGCGTCTTACCGGGAACCGCCCTGAAGCCGAGGACCTGCTCCAGGAATCTTATTTCAAAGCCTATAAATACTTCCACCAGCTTAGAGACCGGAGCAAGTTCAAGGAATGGATCTTCCAGATCACCGCGAACCAGTTCAAGAATTTCCTGAGGAAGAAAAAGAAGGAAAACACGTTCTATCATGATGACAGCGAGCAGGTATTTGTCGAGAAAGAAAAACCCGGCAGAAATCCCGACGAGCTTTTCATGCAGTCCGACAGGAGTTCGGTCGTACAAAAGGCTTTTGGATTTATAAGCCCGAAAATGCGCAGTGTGCTTGTACTTTTCGAAATCGAGGGTTACTCGATCGAGGAAGTATCGGACACGCTTGGAATCAGCCGCGGCACCGTAAAGAGCCGACTCCATTATGCCCGAAGGAAACTCAAGGAGATCCTGGTATCGGGTCCGATGGAAGGGAAAGTTCATTTCGGCTGAATACACAGAGGGACGGAGGGTTGACAAATATACGCGATGGAGCAGGCGAACAAATAATTATGTTTAAGAATAAAAAGAAAAAATCAGGCTGTAGTTACCACCAGAATCTGATAAATAAACGACTCGACGGCGAAATTACCCCCGATGAAAATCTGGAACTCGATGAGCATCTTGCCGACTGTCCCCAGTGTTTTGAGGATCTGAATTCGTATACGCTGATGAAGGACCTCATAAACGATATAAAGGAGAATCCGGTCGAAGTGCCGGCTGGGTTCTTTGAAAGGCTTGCCGGGAAACTCGAAGAGGTCGCTCCTGCAAGGGGATTATCGGGGATTCTCGCTCATCCATTTTTCCAGGCGCATCGTAACTGGGCGCTTGCGGCAACCAGTTTCGTGCTGGTGAGCGTTCTTGCGTTCAGTGTCGGATCGGGAATCATGACCCGTATGGACGGCCAGGCCAATAATGGTCTGAGTCCGTCGAATTCGAGTGCGTTGATTCTTATCAACAATGGTGATTCAATAGTACTCGGTGGCGGAGATAGTAATCCGGATCAATACGCGAAAGCTATCGATGAACTTGAGATGGCGTATCGTGAAGCCGCGGGACAGCCCGGCGGAGATGAAAATGACGGGTATATCCACACAACCTGGCAGGATGAAGAAAGTGATACACCCATCCGTTGATTCGATTTGAAAATTTGATAACGATAACGGCCGAGGAGGTTCCTCGGTCGTTTTAATTCGATAAATCCGGCGAACTGGAAAACCAGGCTCAGAAAATTTATGAAAGCCGTACCCCTTAAAATATCTATCATTTTCACATGTGCCGCGATCTTTTGCTTCACAGCACAGGTCCCCGGGCTGTCCCAGGACTGGGAGGAGGGGTTCCCGGTGCGGATTACATACCAGGAACTTGGTGGTGAAGACTCAGGTTATGCGGATGCTGCACTGCTGATGTCGCTTTCGGCGGGCACACCGCTTCTTGGCCGGGAGACCGCGATAAACTCGGCATTATCGGCACTTCATGATATCTGGAAATTCGAGAGCGTGCATGAAAATGTGCGTGGGTTCCTCGGACCGGTTGTTCCGCTCGATGTCCAGCATGCCGTGTCGGAAATCAAGGGCGCTGATTTTATTTTAGCGATAATGGCCGCTTTCGATATGGTCGGCGATGCCGGGTTTTCAAGATTTCAGGTCGATACACCTGTTCGATCCATTGAACGAGTTCCTACCAGGTTATCCACAGATCCAAGATTTTTCAGTTATCCCGACGCACCGAGGTATTTCGCGTGGGTGATTGGCGGCGAGTGGGCTGGCGGTGATATGGGTCACGAAAAATGGGTTATCGCCGCGTTGATTAATTATTCCGCATCGATCCTGAGTTTCCGCAGTGAAAATGGGCGTTTTCCAGTATCGTTTGCAGAGCTTTTAGAAACCAACCATGTCCTGATCGAACCACTGAATCCATACACCGCGGATCCGATAAGAAATGTGACTTCCCCGACTCCCGGCGACATTACGTATGATTATATTGATACCAACAGGGTTATGCTGTATGCCTATATCGAGGTGGCAGGTACCATTGATGTTGTCCGGCGGGAAATAAATGTGGCGTCGAATGGCGATTACGACCTCCTGTATCGCCAGACTGCCGGGCTTTCAGAGGATGACAAGCAGGTCGCGCGCTATACATTCCAGATAGCCCAGATTTTGAACGAGTATTATTTCCAGAATCTCGATCTGCCGTTCAATGTTCCGCAATGCGAGGCCGAAGGATTCGCCTATGTCAGCTTCCCGAACCCGTTCAGGGGGCAGGATGTCCAGCAGTCAGATACCCTTGCCGGGATGCCGTCGGGTAATTACACCTACCACAGGATCTCCAATGCCGAATATTACCTCGTAGGTTACGGGGGGTCCGGAGAACCGGTGCTGAGGATAAGTGAAGTTTTCCCCGTTGTGATTGAAGCAGCCCCTCTCCGAGCCCAATGAGATCTCCATTTCTCATTCAGTTTTAGTCCCCGCACGCGGTCGGTACTTGTCAGGCCGGGTATAAATCGAATCAGAACCTTTTATTCAACCTCTGCAGGGTGTTATACTCCCTTGCAAATGTCATCAAGCCAACCAATATTAGCGGTTTTATTCGATGTCGGTGGTCCGATTGTCGATGACTCTGAGGATATGGATTTCGTGCGGGATACGACCATCTCGTTATTGTCTGATGAACTTGGGTGGAAGTTAACGGATGTTGAATTCGATAAGGCGAGAGAACGCGCGATAAAATCATATGCTCCGTCATTTTTAAAAAGCGTGATCTGGCAGTATCTCCAGCCGGACCGCGATCGTGCCGGGAAAGTCGGGGTGGAGCTGGTTAAAAGAATATTTACCAGGCATGAGGAAGTGACTTTAACCGATGGTGTTGAGGAAGTAATCCGGAAACTTGCCGACAATTATATCCTCGCACTCGCCGCGAACCAGCCGAACTTCATGAAAGAGAAACTGGACCGTACCGGCCTGATGAAGTATTTCAAATCGACCGAACTCTCCGCCGATCTCGGACTCCAGAAACCCGACAGTCGATTTTTTATGGAAGTGTGCAGGAGAATAAATGTCGAACCGCAGAACTGTGTGATGATCGGTGATCGCCTGGATAACGATATCTACCCCGCTAATGTTCTGGGCATGCGTACGATCTGGCTGAAATACGGCCCGCATGCTGTCCAGGATCCGAGGATTCAGGAGGATGTCCCTGATGCCACGGTTGAAAAAATGATCGATGTGATAGATGTCATCGAGCGGTGGAGCGGCGAATCAAACGGGTCTTCACCGGATGCGTGACGAAGGACTACTGCAATTTTTACAGTTATAAAGATTTTAGGAATTCTGGCTCTACTCTACTTCCTTGTCAGGAAAAAATTCGATCTCGGTATCGCCCTTGCCCTTTGTGCTCTGGCTACCGCGATTGTCTTTTTGATGCCCCCGCTATTCGTTGTGGAGACAGTCTGGAAAACCACGTTCGACGGCCAGTATTTTTTTAATACCGATACATGGTCGGTGCTCGCGCTGGTGCTCTTGATACTGGTTCTTTCGGGCTGCATGAGGAAGGCTGGCGCGCACGATGACATGGTCGGATCGATGCGGCGGTTGTTTATCGATAACAGGTTTACGATCGGCACGTTACCTGCGATGATCGGTCTTCTTCCAATGCCGGGCGGAGCGCTTTTTTCAGCCCCGATGATCGAGGGGCTTGCGGATGAAGCGAATATTTCAGCGGATGGTCGTACGTATCTTAATTACTGGTTCAGGCATGTCTGGGAGTACTCATACCCCCTGTATCCCGGCCTTATACTCCTTGCGACGATTATTGGAACGGAATTACATGAATTGATAACCTACATGTTTACGTTGAGTCTTGCCGCGATTCTCGGCGGGTCGCTTTTTGGATTGCTTGGTATCGAAAAACACCTGAAAAAGGGGCTGAAAGGTTCCGAAATGAAGGCGGAGCTCAAGACGTTCATTCGGGGATTCTGGCCGATCCTGCTGATCCTGATCGGTTATGTGGGCCTGAACCTCCCGTTTCTGTTAATCCTTCCCGTAACTATATTATTGTTCGGTGTAACGAGACTCGGGTTTCGAAAATTTATTTCCACTTCAGCTACGTCTATAGATGTCAAACTCGTTCTCACAATTTATGCGGTACTTGTTTTCAAGGATGTAATAAATAACAGCGGGGCGGTCGATGAACTCGCGGTTGTGTTTGAAACCTGGGGGGTTCCCCACCTTGTACTGTTTATCATTCTACCAATGTTGATAGGTTACCTTACCGGAATCACGCATTCATACGTCAGTGTCGCGTTTCCTCTTTTACTCCCGTTTCTCCTGGATTCTTCCGGTAATGTCGACTTCTCCAAAGTCCAGCTTGCATATACTTTCGGGTTTATCGGGGTACTGTATTCACCGGTTCATCTGTGCATCGTCCTGTCGACAAAA
>CBDURU010000054.1:0-22120 GCA_965369865.1 uncultured bacterium
CATATGGGCGGCACCCGGCATATGGGCGGCACCCGGCATATGGGCGGCACCCGGCAAGTTAGTAAAAGGGGACACCTGCTTTTCGTGGCCGAAAAGAGGTGTCCCCTGTGATTATCCCCAGGGAAAGTCACCTTCAGAAATGCATAATTCGCTTCGATGGTACCCGTCATGTGATAGAATAATCCTCAATTTCAGGGAGGTTTGAGTTATGTCCAGTGAAGTGTTTCCGGTTCGATGGGAGGAAGGCTCAGTGGTGATGATCGACCAGACCGTACTTCCGGCTGAATACAGGGAGCTTTCAACGAAATCGGTCGAGGAGGTCGCCGGTTGGATCGAAACCATGGTCGTACGGGGCGCTCCGGCTATCGGTGTCGCTGCCGCCTACGGAATAGCGCTCGCGGCAATCGAACTCAGGGATAAATCCCGTGATGAATTCGACACGGGCCTTGCGAAAGCGCGAGATCGACTGGCTCGTACCCGTCCTACCGCGGTCAACCTGTTCTGGGCATTGGAAAGGATGATACACCTCGCGGAAAGCCAGGTTCCGGACAAATCTCCATCTGCGATCGCGGACCTTTTGCTTGAAGAAGCCAGGGATATTCAGAACGAAGACTACGAGATGTGCAGGACGATCGGGAAGCTCGGCGCGGAACTGCTTCCCGACTCAGGGGGTGTTCTCACCCACTGTAACGCGGGCGCGCTCGCGACAGCCGGTTACGGAACCGCGGTTGGTGTTCTTCGCGCCGCATGGGAAATGGGAAAGAAAATTCATGTCTATTCGGATGAAACACGTCCGCGGTTACAGGGCGCGAAACTGACGTGCTGGGAACTCAACCGTCTTGGAATGCCGTTCACATTGATTACCGACAACATGGCCGGACATTTTATGCAGCAGGGGAAAATCACAGCCGCGGTGACAGGGGCGGACAGGATCGCGGCAAATGGTGACAGCGCGAATAAAATCGGGACTTATACTGTCGCCGTTCTCTGCAGGGAGCATAATATTCCTTTCTACATTGCCGCTCCACTAAGCACGGTGGATTTCAACACCCCGGACGGTTCTCATATTCCGATCGAGGAAAGGGGTCGCGACGAAGTGCTTGATATCATTCCAGGCTGCGGCGAAGTATATGCCGAAATCCATGTCGCAAACCCGGCATTCGACGTAACTCCCGCTAAATTAATCAATGCAATTATCACAGATAAAGGCGTGGCGTATCCCCCATTTGAGGAGAGCCTGTTAAAATTCCGGGAAGAGTGAGATTACAGTAGCCCGAAACGCTGTATCAGAGCCCCGACCGTAAGGGAGGGCACTATTGCAGCTGTTGACAATTTCGCAAATTTGCGAAATAATTAAGAGGGGATAAAAATTGGCAAATGCACTTGAAATTTTACGCAAACGGTTTGCACAAGATGATCCAAATTATGAAGTATCGCTTGAAGAGGAACGGGCAAATCTGGATATCGCGTTGCAAATCCAAACACTTCGGAAAAAGTCAGGGATGACCCAGAAGATGCTTGCTGACAGGGTGGGTACATCAACATCTGTAATCAGCAGATTGGAAAATGCTGACTATGATGGACATTCAATGGCAATGCTAAGGAGAATCGCCGCCGTTCTTGGAAAAGAAGTCAGGGTAAGTTTTGTATCCACATCAAAATAATATTAACAGTAGCCCGACCGTCAGGGGCTATTGAAAAAGTTATTAGAATGAAAAATCACAAGGGGTCAAAACTTCCGATACCGCTCTCCATGCGGACGGGCCGTCCGCGGTACTGCAGGCCGGCGTCCTGCGCTACGGGATTTAGTACTTTATCAACAGCCCCGTCAGGGAGGGCACAACAATCTTAAAACTGCCAGTACAGGAACGGGCCGGTTTCGGACAGGAGCAGAATACATACAGCCATAAGAATTCCGAGAATAACCGCCCAGAACGGTTTCGGTGACGCTTTCTTCACCCGGACAAGCTCCACCATGTTCGGTGCGATCATTCCCCACAGGAGTCCCACCGCCAATATAAACAACAGGGTCGGCGTAACATTCGTTCTAAAAAGGAACAGGCCGGGTATGTCGACCATCTTCGAGAAAAACACGTACACTTCACCAAGGTTCCTCGGTTTGAAGAATATGAGGGAAGTGGCAAAAAAGATAAAGGTGGCTATTTGCGCGTAGACCTTATTTCTCGGCCACCATGGCACATTTTTTAACCGGTGATGGAGCTCCAGCCCGATTGCATTGAACGCACCCCAGCACATGTAGGTCCACTCAGCGCCATGCCAGAGCCCGCCAAGGAGCATTGCAGTGGTGAGCGCCATCGCCCTGCGATTCCTGCCGCCAAGGGGAATATACAGGTAGTCCTTGAGCCACCTGGACAAGGACATATGCCACCGTCTCCAGAAATCGCTTACCGAAAGCGCTTTAAACGGGGAATTGAAATTCTGCGGAAATTCGAATCCGAGCAGGTGCCCGAGGCCGATCGCCATTAACGAGTATCCGGCAAAATCAAAATAAATCTGGATGGTGAATCCAAGAATCGCTATCCATGCTTCACCCGGGGTCAGGTTCAGGTAGTTTGTAAACATCGGGGCGATATAGTAGTCGATCCGATCGGCAATAAGAACCTTCTTCGACAAACCCGCCGCGAAATAGAAAAGACCGAGATTGAGGTTTTCGGTTGTAAGTTTACTCGGGAGGTTTCTTAAAGTCTCACTGATTTCAGCGTAACGGACAATTGGCCCGGCAATCAACTGCGGGAAGAGCGCGACATATGTTGCGAATGTGACCAAGTCATAGGTCGGGGTGATCTTCTTACGATAAACATCGATCGTATAGCTCATCGTCTGGAAAGTGAAGAAGCTGATACCGATCGGGAGGAGAATTTCGAAATTAGGGAAGGTGTGCCCAACACCAATCCAGCCGACGAAGCTGTTCCATGTCGACATCAGGAGCATGGCGTATTTGAAGAACCCGAGCATGCCGAGGTTCGTACACAGGGACACAATCAGCCAGCGTTTCCGTATGATCGGGTCCTTTGATTCGTGCACGCGGATACCGACAAAATAGTCGACAAGTGTTGAGATGATTAAGAGGGCACAGAATCGCGGGTCCCACCAGCCATAGAATATGTAGCTAACTAAAATCAGCCAGAAACGTCGAAGCCTTTCACCTTTTATTAACCAGTAACCGGCAATTGCGATGGGGCCAAATAAGAAAATGAATATAGTTGTCGGGAAAAGCATTAACTATTTGATCTCCGTGTTATCTTAAAGAACGAATCCTGGCGGCAGATGGTCGATAAGTATATCCGAATTATGCTGTCGTTTGTGCATTTCATCGGAAAATTATTCAGGAACATAACTATAACGCCAACAGAGGCCCGACCGTCAGGGAGCGCACATCTGTAACACTAACAGAGGCCCGACCGTCAGGGGCTGTTGAAAAAGTTATTAGACTGAATAATCACAAGGGATCAAAACTTCCGATACCGCTCTCCATGCGGACGGGCCGTCCGCGGTACTGCAGGCCGGCGTCCTGCGCTACGGGATTTAGTACTTTTTCAACAGCCCCGTCAGGGAGGGCACAGCAACAACGCGCCAACAGAGCCCCGACCGTCAGGGAGGGCACAGCAACAACGATCCTAAAACTGCCAATACAGAAACGGACCACTTTCGGAAAGGTATAAAATACATATCGCGACAAGAATTCCAACAACGATTCCCCAGATCGGTTTCGGTTTCACTTTTCTTATTCTTACAAGCTCTATCATGTTCGGGCCCAGCATACCCCACAGCAATCCCGCTGCCATGAGTAACAGAAGGACCGGGGCTACAGCGACTTTCTCTAGTACCAGGTCTTTTAAGTTGAGCATCTTCGAGATGACAATATAAGATTCGCCGATGTTCCTGGGGCGAAATATCGCAAGTGAAAACGAGAAATAGATAAAGGTCGCGATTTGAGCGTAGACCAGATTTCTAGGGAACCATGGAACATTCTTCAATCGGTGATGCAATTCGAGACCGATCGCATGAAATCCACCCCAGAGCACAAAGGTCCAGTCAGGCCCATGCCACAGGCCGCCCAGCAGCATGGTTAAACTCAGGGCCAGAGCGCGGCGATTGCGTCCGCCAAGCGGGACATACAGGTAATCCTTAAGCCAACTCGATAATGTCAGATGCCATCGCTTCCAGAGATCGCTGACCGAAATCGCCTTGAACGGTGAATTAAAATTCTGGGGGAATTCAAATCCAAGAAGATGCCCGAGACCGACCGCCATGAGTGAATATCCCGCGAAATCGTAATATATCTGGATCGTCCATCCCATAACAGCGATCCATGCCTCACCGGAGGTCAGGTTCTGGTAATTGGTGAACATGGGGGCTACGAAATAGTCGATCCGATCGGCGATCAGAACCTTTTTTGAGAGACCGACCGCAAAATAGAAAAGTCCCAGCGTAAGGTAATCTCTCGAGAGTTTAACAGGCAGGTTTTTCAGCGTATGCATGATTTCCGCGTACCTGACGATCGGACCGGCGATCAACTGGGGGAACAATGCGACATAAGTCGCGAATTCCGCCAGGTCGTAAGTCGGTTTGATCTTGCGGCGGTACACGTCGATCGTATAGCTCATTGTCTGGAAGGTGAAGAAGCTGATTCCAATGGGAAGGACGATGTTGTAATTCGGGAGTGTCGGTCCCACCCCTACCCATCCGATTAATGTGTTCCAGGAAGACATCAGGAACATCGCATACTTGAAGAACCCGAGCATTCCCAGGTTCGTCACGAGAGAAACGACGATCCAGCGTTTGCGTACAACGGGATCCTCGGTTTCATTGAGACGGATACCGACAAAATAGTCCACAAGGGTTGAGATGATAAGCAGGCCACAGAATCGCGGGTCCCACCAGCCGTAGAAAATATAACTGGCAAGGATCAGCCAGTAATACCTGAGCCTCTGGTTCCTGATAAGCCAGTATCCCAGGATTGCGATCGGGCCAAAAATAAAAACGAAGATCGGTGTTGGGAAAAGCATACGTTAATTGGCCACCAGGTCCTGCGTGGGTTCGTAATCCTTGAAAAGGTCCCGGAGAAGTCGTTCTGAATTTTCCGGCCTCATATGAAGTTCATCGTAAAATAAATCGGGATCGCCGCCGAAACTGTCAAGGTGAAGGTAATCCCGGTAAACGCCACCGAAATCCTCTACTGTAGTCGAGAAAAATTCCTGGGCTTCAGCATACATGTGCCCGGTACCGCATTCACTGGCAAGTTCGGTAAGCAGCGGATGGACAGGCGCCATGAAAGCATAAACCTCGATGTCGTTCTCCCTGCAAACCTCGAGCAGTTCAAGCCAGTACGCCTTACGGTTATCTGACAATCCTGTCCAGCCCTTGATTACGGGACCTTCTTCGGAGTACCGCTTGCTTCTCAAACGCCTGGTTATCTTATCTTCCAGGTTATAAGTCCCCGCGGCGATCATCTCTTCAGCGGTTGCGTGTATCGTCATGCCGTTGTCGCGGTATTCCAGCCTTGCCTGTCCGGGATGATATTCCGTTTCAAGCGTGTGACGGAGATTAACTACAATCAACGCCGCTGCCTGCCTTGTCTGGCCCATGGTAAACAACAGACCGATTTTATCGAGGATCGTCCCCCTGCTGTTTCGATCGTGAGAGAAATACTGGTTTAATTCCGGAATGTATCTTGCTTCGGGCTGGATCGGTAATGAAGGATGAATAATTTCAATGCCAAGGGCTACGATAATCATGTCCAGGTCATTGTTATAGTTATCCTGAACGAGCCTTATTAAGCCATAAAACGTTTCAGTGCAGGCCCCGGGGAGCCAGAAGTTAAAACACCGCTTGCCGGTAAGCTCCTCAACGAGGTCCGGATTGAAAGTCATAATATGCGAATTGCTGAAAATTAAAGCGTTAGCGGGAGGCTGGAAGTTTTCATAGAGAATAAATTTTTTCTCATACATCCCCGGCGGTCGGGGAATAATGTTGGTACCGTACAGAGAAAATGGGTTCGCGATTACATTCACCGCGGCGGCAAGAAGAAGAACAACCACGATCGCGCCCACTGTAACCTTAATGTGAACAAGGTCGGCCCAGTCTTCGTCGTGATGTTTTGTTCCGGGGGGTGTGAGCATGGTCAGGATTATATTAGCTGTTTATTCAATGGTCAAGAAAGCAAGTCACTCCTGAATTTCGGTCGGGTAATCATCGGCCAGGAGGTGCCTGATAAGAATGTCCCCGTTTGACGGGCTGAGGTGGATAACATCCATGAAACCTTCCGGATCACCGTTGAAGGAGTTTACATCCGTGTAGTTCCGAAACACCCCTCCGATTTCACCGATCGTTCGCGACAGGTATTCAGTGGTTTCGGAATAGAGGGCATCGGCGTTGAATTCCTCCAACTGGTAAACACTTTCAAGGAGATCGTGATGCAGGGGCGTCATATAGGCATACACCATGATCCCGCGCTGGTCGCAGATTTTAAGGAATTCCTCCCAGTACATCATCCGGATGGAATTCAGGTTTGAGTAGTCGTCGTCACCAAAGTCGGCCTTCGGGAATCTCCGCATTTCGTTTTCAATTCCCTCGATTATTATATCTTTCGTAAGGATTCCATAATCGTTAATACGGAGGAAACCATTTGGCTCCCATCTGTCTTCCTCGTTCGGATCATAGCCTGATGTTCCCAGTAGAACCCTGAACGTGGAATCTGTCTGTTCAAACGAGAAAAGCCGTGATGATTTTTCCATGAAAACAGACATGGCAGCCTTGTCTGTAACATATCGCATGTAGGAAACCAGGCTAAGGGCCTGCGGGGGCGTACCGGCAGTCGGATGGAATACCGTTGGCTCGACCCCGACAATTACCATGTCGAGCGGTGCGTTAATTTCATCGAGCGCAATCCGAAGTTCGGCATAAAACAATTCGGTTTTGGCAAGGGGATTCGCCCAGTTGAAGCACCTTTTGCCTGTAAGCTCTTCGACAAGTTCCGGATTGACACTTTCTACCCTTGAACTTCCGATTATCAAAGCCTGGGGTTTAGGCTGGAATTCTCGCAGCAGCCTGAGCTTATGTTCGTACTTGCTGAATGTAACCGGCGGGAACAGTCCGGTCCCGTATATTCCAAACGGGTCGACAATGAAATTCAGAGACCCGATTACCGCCAGTGTGATAAATAAAGGCACGACAAATGATATCCAGATAATTTTATTGTTCCAGGTGACTTTAGCAGGGCTTTCAGATTGCAGTACTGTCATGTTCATTACTTGCAAATTTAATTTTATAAATCAAACTTCTTTGTCCCCGATTTCAGCTTTCATTCCCTATGTCCGACTGTTCCAGCCCGGCACTCGTGAACAGTTCATGCATCAAATCCGCTGAATTAGCCGGAAGCATATGAACTTCGTCGTTGAACATGTCGGGATTCCCACCCCAGGAATCCAAATGAGTGTAATCCCTGAAAACCCCGCCGGCTTCCGCGACAGTCCTTTCGACATAATCAATTGTTTCTTCAATAATAGCCTGGGAACCGTATTCTCCGAGCAATTCCCACAACAACGGATGCATCGGCGCCACGAAAGTGTAAATGTCAACTTCGTGTTCATTACACAGGTCGAGCAATTCTTCCCATGCTTCCATGCGTTCCGGTCCGATAAACTCCCAACCGGCAAGCACGTGGTTGAAATACTTTGGCGCGCCGGTTACCAGGATTTCTTCAAGGTCGTCCGGTCCGCTGATATCGTTCATATGACGGATAGCGAAATTTGTCAGGCCGTCGGCACGGTATTCCGCGGGTACAAGGCCTTCGCGCCCCGACCATTTTCTCATTACCGCCGCCAGCGACATCGTGAACTGATCCAGCGAGAACAGGGTCGACAGCCTCTCACGATACGCGGTGTATACCGGCTTTGACGCAAAATAGCGGGTGTACCTGTATGCCACCCGTGCCTGCTTGGGAATTGCGACGCTGGAATTAAACATGATCGGATCGATGCCAATCAGCACCAGCTCGATCGGAGCGTTCCTTTCCTCAAGCGCAATTTTCAATTCGGCGAGTATAATTTCAGTGCTTGCGAATCCCAGCCCCCAGTTATAACAGCGTGTGCCGGTAAACGAACCGACAACCATCGGATCGAATGATTTCACCCTCGAATTCCCAAGTATAAGGGATGATGGCGCGGGAATGAATTCGCTGAAAAGATCGAGTTTGGCGTCGTACTGGTTGGTTTCGATGGGCATGAAGCCGTCATTACCGTACAGATCGTATGGATCGACGATGAAGTTTATTAAGCCGGCACTGAGGACAGCACCGAACGTTACCCCGAGGAGAATATAGAGGAATGTTATTTTCTTCCAGCCTTCGGAAATCATCTTCAAAGTTTAATATTTTGATACGTGGTGTACAAGTCTGTACCGCACATATATATTACGTCATTTTTTTATGGGTCCCACCTGTAAACCGTCACTAAGGGGGACGCGGCTCCCTGGTGAAGGACATGGATAGCGAAATTCGTGTCGTCGATATCCAGACGCAACGCGTTACCAGTCATGTATGGCGGACCGCCGATCGTGTCGAGGAGCGCACCGTCATAGCCGTAAAGCCTGATAAAATTGTCCTCGCATAATACACAGATAATATTGAACGATTCCCCCGCATTTTTAAGCGGGAGAATTTCCACATCCAAGGGTGCCGACGGCAGGGGTACAGTTATGATGACGTTAGTATAAAGGTCGATATCGGCATCGATAATTTCCAGCACATTTTCAGCGCCGCCCTCCACCACCGCCGCCCATGCATGACCGGCATAACCGCCGGATATAGGCATAATTCCCATGTCGTCGATATCGATTCCGACCAGCGCGTCACGGTTGACAACACCCGGACCGCTGCCTTCCCCGATGACAACTTCGTATCCATCAACGATCATGCCAGGATTACTCTGGAAATCGAGTGGGGGCTTCAACCCAATAATATCAATGACCGGGAACATGGAATCATCGCCGGTATCGAACACCATGGTCGTGTACAGCAATCCGTCCTTGTTGAATCCCGATGCGAAATCGAGTGGACGAACGATGAAATTAAAGATCTTGGGAGGACCTTCAGATTGAATATTTACAAGGACATTGGCGGTAAGTTTTACGCCCAAATCACTGAGCAGCCAAAGGGTGATTCTCTGGCGTGCCATCACATTCGGTGTCGTGGCGGGATCGATTATTTCTTCGGATGTGTTCGATTCTCCCCAGCTCAGGGAGTGAATCGAGCTTCCGCTTGAATCCGGAATGGTTGTATCCCCGAAATCAAAACGGAAATTCGGCATGCTGAATGGCGTTATAGGAGACCCGTCTACAGCTTTATACAACCCGACAGTACCCTCCTGGTACCCGTTTCGCCAGAAATGGTACGTGTCGTCCCCACCGAAAACCATGGAGATAAAGGTCCCGTCCAAGGCTCCCATGACCGCGATATCCATACCGTCGGTAGGACCGTTCGGCGATTCGAGAGGAAGGTTCTGGTACTGGATTTCAAACGATCCCTGTTTAACCGGAACAGCTTCCACTACGGTGATTGGAATATAGTTGAACGTAGAGACACCGTTGGAGGTTGCCGTGATTTTCAGATTATGGTCGCCGACACCCTGTCCGGACTGCCCGTAGCTCACACCGTAGTATCCGTAAAGGTCGTCTCCCAGCGGCGACATCGGGGAATCGGCAGGTCCTCCGATCGGTGTTAGGTCGATTAACACGCTGTCGATATTATCCTGCCAGTCCCCGACTTTGCACGAAAGGTCGACCGTATTCAGTCCATTGTTCTGGAAGACGTCGCTTGCATTTAAATCCCATATTTCGTAAGGCTCCTCCTGGTTTTCAGGCCATGAACACTGGAACAGGAAATCCATCTCACCGAACTTTGTCATACTTCCAAGCTCGAAACTGATCGTCTCGGTATGCGATGATAAACCCGCGAACTCATGGTTCCCAATATCGGTCGCCCATGCCTTGAACGGATTCGGGGTGAGGTCGCCGGGTTCGCTGAGAATAAACGTGTAACTGTCGGGATTCAGGAATTTAATGTCACCGGAAAACCTGACGATCGTGGTCAGATCCCAGACACTAATCCCTATCGGGTTAGTGAACGTGATTTTAAAATGGAATGTATTTCCCGATGGCGGTGGATCGAGGGTTATTGAAAAAGCCCCGGGAGTGGTCAGCATGAAAAGGGTAATATCAATATGCACCTGCTCGCTCCGTACCGGGAGGAACTCAACATAACCACCCTCGTATACCCGTACTCTCTGAACGCCGAGTACATTGTGATTATTTAAATTATCCCGGCCGTAACCGGATGACAGCAGAGTGCCCCCGGACACCCCGGCAGCATAAGTTAACGTGGCTGAACCGGTTACCAGGCCGTTACTGTTTCGGGATAAATCCGGGTCGGGATAATCCGGTGCAGTGGGGGAATTGCTTCCCGAGCACCCGATCAGGATCGAAATCAATATTATGGTAAATAAAGCGAAACTGAATCTAGACATCGTGTTTAAACTCCATGAAATGTAATCTATATGTTTAGATGTAGTTTATTGTCAATCCGTTTGATTTAAGGACTGAAAATTAATCCGGTTGAGAAAAATGGTTCGTTAATCCGGGATACTGCATCTTGATTAAACCTGATAAGAGTATATCATGTTAATATAAGAAATGGCTTCAATCAGGTTTCAGACACCATGCAACCTGAAGCACAAGTTGTCATCATATAGGGGGGCGAATTGTTTGTAGTTTCAAGCGATAGTTTTCAACAGTAGCCCGACCGTCAGGGGCTGTTGAAAAAGTTATTAAACTATAAAATCACAATGGATCAAAACTTCCGATACCGCTCTCCATGCGGACGGGCCGTCCGCGGTACAGCAGGCCGGCGTCCTGCGCTACGGGGTTTAGTACTTTTTCAACAGCCCCGTCAGGGAGGGCTCAATCGACAATAGAAGGAAAATTTGTACGGATTTACCTGATCGTTCGGAATAAAAAATGGACTTCTGGTGGCTTATATTAACATTAATCTTTGTTTTTCTTGTTGGGAACGACAGGATTCACTGGGGCGATGTCTGGGGCGGAAACAGCGGTTATTTTTTCGGCGGCGCACGAAAATCTTACTCCCGTCGCAAAACAGGTTTCGAATTAAGGATGGAATCAAGGAAACATTCGCGGGAAGACGTTGTGGTGATGACAGCCGACGATCATATTCCGAAGCCCGATTTTGAGCTTGAGAAATTGATCTCGGATGGGCGTATCGATGAGGCGAGGGAGTACAGGGCGGAATTGGAGAAGATCGCGGATGAAATGAGCGATGACGATTCATTGAGAAAATATGCCATCTACGGTGCGCGTATAGCGAGAAAAGCCAGGGAAATTAAACTCGGTGAGCAAAAGAAGAGATTTTCGGAACGGATGGAAATTTCGAAAAAGATCGACATCACACCGCTTCAATCCGATATACCCGCGCCAACCGCCGCGGTGGGGATTATAGGAACAACCAGGGTCCCGATCAAAGATAAGAATGTTCCCCCGCCACTCTGGAAAGTAAAGAGTAAACCGAAATCTCCCGTGGAACCGAAATTACCCCGGCCTGAGAAAAAACAAATCGAACCACCGGTAGTTAAAAAAATCGAGACCGCGAAATCTGAACCTCCCGAAAAACCAAAGGAACGAATCGAATTTTACAAACCGAAGGCACCGCCAGTGGAGAAACCGAAATTTGTCCGTCCCGCTGCCGAGTACAAACCTGTTCCTTCTCATATAAAGCCGGAGCCTCCACCAAAACCACCCGAACCGGTAAAGGCTGCGCCACTTTCGAAACCACCAAAGCCACCAACTATCCCGAAACCCCCGGAACCTTTCGAGCTGCCAAAAGATTTCAAACCACCGCCATCGGGACCCGTCACGCTTGGAACCCCCGGGTCGACCATTTTATCCGGTTCATCGGGTGGATATACGTCGGGACCGGTTGATCTCGACGCCAGGTTGAAGGGTAAAGAAAAGGAAAAGGAAAAGGCAGGGAAGGAATTCGAAGAGAAAATCGATCCGGATGATTTCAGCGATCTGATTTCGCTTTAAAAATCACTCAGACCAATTCTGCACGGGGCGGTTCTTATAATCTCCGAAACTGTAATCGGAGAGGGCGAAGCAGGAGCGGTGCTGGAATATATATTCGGAGAACAGCGGCACACAAAGGCCCGATTTAGACCATTGCTATAGACAGTGTCTGGAAATAAGTATATTATGTAAATTTATAGAGGAAACCAACCTGATAATTCTGGAGGCATCATGGGCTTTATACGAGGCTGGGAATGGGTTGTCATACTTGTTGCAGTACTCCTGATATTTGGACCAAGTAAGATACCCCAACTCGCTAAATCTGTCGGACAAGCTATCACCGAATTTAAAAAAGGTATAAAATCGGTCAAAACTGAAGTTGACGATGCTGTCACGGAAACCGAGGAACCCGACTCTTCAAGCGAGAAAACCACCTGATTTACAGATACATCCCCTGACTTGTTACCCCGAGGATATTCCCCTTGGATGAAAAAACCGAAAGCCCTTTGACGCAGCATCTCGAGGAACTTCGCTCCAGGTTAATTTTCTCACTGGTTTTTCTTTTGCTCGCAACAATCGCCGCACTTTACATCACCGATAAGTTCATCTTCAAATGGCTTATGGACCCGATCGAGGGAATCCCGGATGTCCGGATTCAGGTCCTCGGACCAGCGGATATTTTCGGGGCATATTTCAAGACATCTTTTGTTATCGGATTACTGGCGGCGATTCCATTTATACTCTTCCAGATATGGCTTTTCCTCAAGCCTGGCCTTACTAAGAAAGAACAAGGATTCTTGATACTTCTGGTTCCATCTTCAATAATCCTCTTTCTGGTTGGCAGTGCATTTATATTCTTCATCATGCTCCCTGCATCGCTAAAATTTCTTCTCGGATTCGATATTGGCATCCAGGTCGAACTTGGCATCACACTGGACCGCTATATCTCATTCGTGCTGCTGCTTCTTTTTGCAGGCGGAATGATATTCCAGATACCACTTGTGGCATTCTTCCTTGCCAAAATCGGCCTTGTCTCCTCAAAGCTCCTTGCCAGCCAGCGAAAAATCGCGCTCCTGTTTTCTATCATTCTCGCCGCCATGCTGACACCTACCGGCGATCCAATCAATTTAATGTTACTATCGGTACCAATTTACGTGTTATATGAATTGAGCATTCTAGTGGCGGCAGCGGCATATCCACGAAAGCAAAAGGATAAAGAAAACTGATCCGCAGGGAAATCCAGACTGAATTATCAGCCAGAATCACTCTTGTCCAATATAAAAAATCGGACAGCAAGTGACGACCATTGACGCGATGGATTTCCGCCATTTGCGCCTAAAATCACTAAACCATGGTTAAATATTTGTATTGGAGTCATTTTGAGCTTGTCAACCGGAATTTGTGGTTATATAATGCGGATGAGCGAAGGTTTCTACCTGGGAATGCGGGTGAATATTCATGCCCGCAAAATTTTTTTTGTTTTATTTTCTAAATTGGCAGACCAATCGGTCAGGAGTAAGTTTTGGTACGCATAGGTGTGTTTGTTTGTCAGTGCGGTAAGAATATCGCCCGTACTGTTAAGACTTCTGAAGTAGCTGAAATCGCTTCTACATGGCCTGGAGTCGTCCATACAGAAGATTACAAGTACCTTTGCTCCGATCCCGGTCAGAATTTAATCAAGGACGCTATTAAACAACACAAACTCACGGGAGTTGTTATTTCAGCTTGTTCTCCCAAGATGCACGAGGCGACTTTTCGTAAGGCGGTGGAATCAGCGGGCATTAATCCCTTCCTTTGTGAAATTGCTAACATACGGGAACAATGTTCGTGGGTTCACGACGATATATCCATTGGCACGCCCAAGGCTGTCGATATCATTCACATGATGGTCGAAAAAGTCAGGTTCAACCATCCCCTGGAATCAATAAATGTCCCTGTTACAAAACGTGCGCTTGTTGTCGGAGGTGGTGTTGCAGGTATCCAGGCCGCGCTCGATATCGCCGATGGCGGCTGTGAAGTTGTGCTTGTAGAACGCGATCCTTCAATCGGCGGACATATGGCGCAGCTTTCCGAAACCTTCCCTACCCTCGACTGTTCGCAATGCATCCTCACTCCAAAAATGACCGATGTGAAACACCATCCGCTCATTGATTTACGAACTTACTCTGAAGTTGTTGAGGTTGAGGGTTTCATTGGAAATTTCAAAGTAACGATAAAGCAAAAACCCCGGTACGTAGTCGAGGAACTGTGCATCGGATGCAACGATTGTGTCGACGCTTGTGTATTCAAAAAGCCGAAGGTCCCTGATGAATTCAACGAAGGCCTTGGAAAACGTAAACCCGTTTACATTCCTTTCCCACAGGCTATCCCGCAGGTCGCGTGTATCGATCCCAATACATGCATTCAACTTAAAACCGGCAAATGTAAAATGACCTGTGCTTCGGCCTGTCCGAAAGAGTGCATCGACTTCGAGATGACTGAGACATTCGAGGAGGTCGAGGTCGGCGCGATAATCCTCGCGACTGGTTTCAAGCTTTTCGATGCGAAGCGAATCCCAAATTACCATTATGGCGAATTCGATAACATCTATACCAGTCTTGAAATGGAACGAATGGTGAGCGCGTCAGGTCCAACCGAAGGACGGGTACTTCTCAAGGACGGACGGACACCGGAATCGGTCGCTATCCTCCATTGTGTCGGAAGCCGTGATCGGAAGAACAACGCCTGGTGTTCGAAAGTGTGCTGCATGTACTCCCTTAAACTGGCGCACCTGATAAAACACTCAACCGGAGCGGACGTTTTCAATTTTTACATCGACATTCGTGCGGGTGGAAAATCATACGAGGAATTCTACGACAAGGTTCTTGAGGACAATGTCCAGTTCATCAGGGGCCGGGCGGCCAAGGTTGTCGATTGGGACCTCGAACCGCTTGAGGACGGCAAAGTCGTGGTTCATGCGGAAGACACACTCATGGGCCACCGACGGAGGATCCCGGTCGATATGGTAATCCTTTCGGTTGGGATGGAACCTCACGAGGACACCGCTGCACTCAGCAAAATTGTTAACTGCAGCGTATCCAGTGAAGGCTGGTTTCTGGAGCGGCATCCGAAACTGGCGCCGATCAATACCATGACCGACGGGATTTATATCGCGGGCGCATGCCAGGGCCCGAAGGACATACCTGAATCGGTCGCACAGGCAAGCGCCGCGGCGGCCAAGGCACTTGCATTGTTCTCCTCGGATGAGCTAACGCGTGACCCAACAGTGGCAACGGTAAACGAGATAAATTGTATCGGTTGTTTCTCATGCGAACGGGTCTGCCCGTTCGGTGCAATTGAACGACACGAAATTCGCGATCGCGACGGAAACCTGATCCGCACAGTCGCACGAGTCAACGAGGGTCTCTGCCAGGGCTGCGGACCATGCGCCGCGATCTGCCCGTCGAAATGCATCAGTATCGCGGGTATCACGGAAGAACAGGTGTACGCTCAGCTTGGGGCAGTTTGAATGATAAGCAAACCTGTAACAGCAGGTGTATAATATCTGGCTTTTCAGGGTAGCGCGGAGGCAAGGAATTTTAAGGGGGGCGAGGAGTAAATTTTGGCACGCATTGGTGTTTTCATATGCCATTGTGGCGAAAATATCGCACGTTCGGTCGATTGTCCCGGACTTGTGGATGAAGCGGCTTCATGGCCGGGGGTTGTTCATTCGGTAGATTACAAGTATCTCTGCTCCGACCCCGGCCAGAACCTTATTAAGGATGCCATCAGGGAACACAATCTGACCGGGATTGTTGTGGCAGCCTGTTCGCCCAAAATGCATGAGGCTACCTTCCGCCGTGCTGCCAGCGATGCCGGTATCAACCCCTACCTCTGCGAATGCGCGAACATCCGCGAGCAATGCTCGTGGGTTCATGAAGAAAAAGAAATCGCCAGCCCCAAGGCAACCGACGTCGTCCGTATGACTGTAGAAAAAACTAAATACAATCATCCGCTCGAACCGATTCGAGTGCCCTTAACCAGGCGTGCGCTTGTTGTGGGTGGCGGTATCGCGGGAATTCAGGCCGCGCTCGATATCGCCGACGGCGGTCACGAGGTAATTCTTGTCGAGCGGGAACCTTCGATCGGCGGACACATGTCGCAGCTTTCGGAAACCTTCCCTACCCTCGACTGTTCGCAATGTATCCTCACACCGAAAATGGTCGAAGTTGTGCAGCATCCCAACATCACTCTTTACGCGTATTCTGAGGTTGAGGCCATTTCAGGAACCGTAGGCGATTTCAAAGTTACGATCAAAAAGAAACCGCGATATGTGGATGCCGATCTCTGCACCGCCTGTGATGACTGTGCCCAGGCATGCCCGGTGTCCGTCCCAAATCCATTCGAAATGGGATTGAAGGTTTGTAAAGCCATCGACATTCCATTCCCGCAGGCGGTTCCGGCGATCTATACACTCGATGCCGACGCCTGCCTTGGTTTGTTTCCTCTTGCGTGCGTAAGGTGTCGCGAGGCATGTGAGCCTGGGGCAATAAATTATGACATGAAGCCCGAAAATATCACCGAGCATGTCGGAGCGGTTGTTATTGCCACGGGATTCGACCTTTATGCAATGTCAAATCTCGGCGAATACGGGTACGACAAATATGTCGATGTTGTCGACGGGTTGTTTTTCGAACGGCTTCTTTCGGCATCGGGACCTACGGCAGGGGTCGTTCAGCGACCGTCCGATCACAAAATCCCGAATGAAGTTGTTTTTATACAGTGCGCCGGCAGCAGGGAGCCGGAAAGACATAAACCCTACTGCTCCAAAATCTGCTGCATGTACACTGCGAAGCAGGCGATGCTCTACCAGCACAAAACACCGGGTGGACAGGCGTACGTTTTTTACATGGACGTCCGGTCCGGTGGACGTGATTACGAGGAATTTTACAACAAGGCACTCGATGAAGGCGTGATTTACATACGCGGAAAAGTCAGCCGCGTTTACGAGGAAGATGGCAAGATAATCGTACAGGGCTCGGATACCATCGCCGGAAAACAGCTTGAGGTAAAAGCCGACATGGTTGTACTTGCCAGCGCGATGGAACCCTCGCGCGATACTGACAAACTGGTCTCGATGTTCAAACTGAATACAACCCAGGACGGATGGGTGAAGGAAGTACATCCCAAACTCCGTCCCGTTGAATCCATAACACAGGGATTTTACATCGCGGGCGCATGCCAGGGTCCGAAAGATATCCCTGAATCCGTGGCCCAGGGAAGCGCGGCGGCATCGAAAACTCTCGGGCTTTTCTCCGATGATGAGCTTGAGCGCGATCCATCTATAGCAAAGGTCAATGAGTTGACCTGCATCGGATGTTTCTCCTGCGAGATGGTCTGCCCGTTTTCCGCAATCGAGCGAAATGAAATCCGTGATCGCGACGGTAACCTGATCCGTACCGTGGCATTTGTGAACGAAAGCCTTTGCCAGGGATGCGGACCTTGCGCCGCGATTTGCCCGTCGAAATCAATTGAGATTGAAAGTATCACAGAAGAACAGGTATACGCCCAGATAATGGCGTATTAACAAAAAAGAGAATTTATCATGGCCGAATTTCATCCTAAAACATTCGCGTTTCTTTGCAACTGGTGCACTTACACCGGGGCCGACCTTGCCGGCACAAGCCGTATGCTGTACCCGGCCGATTTCCGTGTGATCAAGGTTCCCTGCACCGGACGAATCGATATGGAATTTATCATCAAGGCGTTCGAACAGGGCGCCGACGGGGTCTGGGTCTCCGGCTGCCATATTGGCGATTGTCATTACAACACCGGTAATTATTACGCCCAGCGAAGATGGACGATATTCCGCCAGGAACTCGCTTTCCTTGGCATTGATCTCAGGAGACTGAAATTCACATGGATTTCAGCCGCCGAGGGACGTAAGTTCGCCGATGAGGCCGCGGAATTTGTCAACCGGATCACCAAACTCGGCCCGTACAATGAATTCCAGTCTATCCTCCCTGAAAATCCGGAAGTCGAATCAGTATCGGGGGGGGTGAGCTGATATGGTTATCTCTGAAGCGGATACGACAAAAATCGTCAATCCTCTGCGTGAACGTGCGAAGGAACTCCTGGAATCGGGAGAAGTAAAAGTTATCATCGGCTACGGCGAAGGTTATACAAAGGGTAAAGCGGTGCCTGTTTTTATCACAGATCCTGCTAAAACCGATCAACTTGTATTTGATGCAAGGTGTGTAAATAACCTCTCGATGTACCTGAAACACGCCGAGATCAAGGCGATGGGTAAGGTCGGTATTGTCGCGAAAGGGTGCGACGCACGCGCGATCAACGTTCTGATACTCGAAAGCCAGTTTAAGAGGGAAGATATCTTTATCCTCGGAGTTGTTTGCGAGGGTGTCGGCGACCCGATTGAAGAGCAGTGCAAATCTTGCGTCGCCAATACTCCCCCGGTTTATGATGAACTTTTCGGGGAACCGATTGAGAACCGGGGTTGGAACGATGAAACTTTCGCGAAAATTGAAGAGCTTGAATCGATGACCCAGCCTGAACTCTGGAATTTCTGGGTTAAGGAATTCGATCGATGTATCAAGTGCTACGCGTGCCGTGAAGCATGTCCGATGTGCACGTGCACGAGATGTATAACCGATAAAAACCAGCCGCAATGGGTCCCGACAAGCCCTCATTCCGATGGAAATTACCACTGGAACCTTACCAGGGCGTTTCATCTTGTCGGACGATGTGTCGGATGCAATTCATGCGAGCGTGCCTGCCCCATGGACATCCCCCTGTCGCTTGTCAACTGGAAACTAATCAAGGCTGTCCACGACGAATATGAATTCATTGCCGGTATGGATGCGGAAACCGCGCCTCCACTGGCTACCTATACAGAAGGCGAAGAGACGGATTTCATTAAGTAAACGGAGATGAAAATTGGCGCTTTCAATTCATACGGATGATTTTCAAACGCTGCTCGACTCCCTCAAGGAGGCCGGGTACCGGTGTGTCGGCCCGGCACGGGAAGGGACTGTCACGAAGTTCAAACCCATTGAACAGGCCGGGGATCTCGTCCTCGATGAGATTCTGACTACGGTAAGCCCTAAGGAATTTTTCCTCGCCGAACATGAGGCTATCCTTTCGTACCGGATGAAAGGCAAGTCCGATATCGAGCTGACAACGCCGTCGAAGGAAGAATACGCTCCGCCAACCCTGGTTTTCGGATGCAGGCCCTGCGACGCTGCGGGTCCCGATATCGTAAGGAGCGTCATGACATGGGATTATGACGACAGGTTCTTCCTGGATCGGGTGGATTCAACCGTAATTGCGGCGATTGCCTGCGTGGAAGCGGACGAGGCATGTTTCTGTACATCTGTCGAGCTTGCTCCCGACAGCCCGACCGGTGCGGATATCCTTCTCATTCCATCGAGTAATTCAACCGGTGAAACCCAGGAATATTCCGTCACCGCGATTACTGAAAAAGGCCGGAAGTTGATCGACTGCACAACAGGCTGGAAAGACGGTAATCCTGAGCGGGCATCCGCAATTGATGAAGTCAAGAGCAACCTGAAGCCGTCATTCGATCCCGCGAAAGTCAGGGAATGGCTGGATAACGGGTTTGATCACGAATGGTGGAACACCGCTACTCTGTCATGCATCGGGTGTGGCACCTGCACTTATACATGCCCCACATGCCACTGTTTCGATATCGTTGATGAAGGCGGACAAAGTGAGGGAATACGTGTTAAAAACTGGGATTCATGCATGATGTCGCTTTTCACACTGCATACGTCCGGACACAATCCCCGACCCTTAAAATCAAACCGATTCCGCCAGCGTATAATGCACAAATTTAAATATTATCCAGACCTTTTCAAGCGAATTTTATGTACCGGATGCGGACGATGCCAACGTCACTGCCCGGTCGATATGGCCCTTAAAGGCCTTCTCGAACAAATAGACCGGCTTGCTTCGGGAACTCCGGATCAAGTCGCGGCAGGATAAGACAGGACAAGACAGGATAAGAATCAGCTATGGAAAATATATACTGTCCATCTCTACTGAAAATCCAGGACCTTACATGGGAAACTCCCGATACGACCTCGTTCCGGCTCACCTTCAACGATAATTCCGAGAGGGAAGAATTTTTCTCGCTCTATAAGGTTGGCCAGTTCGGAGAATTTTCCGCTTTCGGTCATGGGGAATCTACTTTCTGCGTGGCATCCCCGCCCACCAGGAAGGATTACATCGAGTGTACTTTCAGGGCTGTCGGACGTAACACGAAGGCTCTCCAGGCGCTGAACGAAGGGGATACGATCGGTTTTCGGGGTCCCTACGGAAATTCATTCCCGATTGACGACTGGAAAGGTAAAAATATCCTATTTATTGCTGGCGGCATCGCCCTGCCCCCTCTTCGAGCCGTTATATTGAACGTGCTCGACCGTCGATCGGAATTCGCAGACGTGACCATCGTGTACGGTGCCCGTACGGTATCCGACCTGGTCTACAAGATGGAATTGCAGGAGTGGGAAGCCCGTAACGACGTCAATATCGTGACAACTGTCGATCCTGGCGGCGAAACCGAGGACTGGGCGGGAAAAATCGGTTTCGTACCTACAGTCCTTGAAGAAGTAGCGCCGTCAAACGAAAACACGATCGCGCTTATCTGCGGACCGCCGATAATGATCAAATTCACGTTCCCGGTACTCGACAAGCTTGGATTTTCAAAGAACCAGATATTCACCACGCTGGAAAACCGCATGAAATGCGGGCTGGGGAAATGCGGCCGATGCAATGTCGGCGGGACATATGTCTGCAAGGACGGTCCCGTTTTCCGGGCGGATGTACTCGCCGAACTGCCGGCCGAATACTAAAGATAGTTAAAATCCGGCTCTCCTTCCCCATTTGATGTTATGTCATTGATTAATTCATTGCCGTCCAAAAAGCGGAATATCCTATCTCATTTTATCTGGATTATAGGAAAATATTGCAAGCTTTCGTAAACTAACTTGTTGAATCAACCAATTTATGCTACTATACTATATTAATCACAGGATTCTAAACCTTCTGGAAGTTTGGTAATGGTAAATATGTGCCTATTTTTACTGCATTCTGGGTTTTGCACTTGCTATTTTGATATCAGTTAAATATAATTAAGGTAACTATGAAACAATAAATTCTGCTATTGCCCCAGAATTAAGGCCAAAACGCTTAGGCGTTAAATAAATACTGAAAATTTAATAAGGAGGCAAAAGTATGAATCGATGGACAGTTCTTTTCGCGGCGATTATTTTTAGTTTGTTCGTTGCGATAGGATGTTCTGGAGGCGGCGGAAGTCCTGTGGCGCCGTCTGCCGGTCCGGAAATTACATCCGGATCAGACAATTCAGGACAAATACAACATCCAAACACTTCATTGCTTGGTTACTACGATATCTATCTAGATGCCGGTAACCAGACGATGGAGGTCGTTGAGGATCGTACGGCGAGCTATACGATCAACATCGTTCCGTTTCTCAACAAGATGACCACACCTCAGTACGGAATTTCATTGGGCAGTCTTGATTTTGATGATTCCGATCCGTCAAATTTAAAGGTCGGCGTCGTATTTAAATGGCACCATCCGTTCCCGACAATCACGCAGTACAAGGTCTATGACTTCATGGGTGTCATCATCAGTAATGGCGATTTGACTCTTGATTATCATAGCCTTAGAGTAGGGAACTATGGCAGCGACACCTACATGACCAATGCGGACGGTTATACCCGCTGGTTCAACCCGACAGAGTTCACTACCGAGCTTATCTTCGGATGGGCGCCTGGTGGAATTCAGAACCTGAAAGGTTCCGCTAAAGTGAATCCGTTCAAAGCCTACGGCAAAGCACTCAGTCTCAATGGTTCGCTCTGGAGTTGGCTTGAGAGCGGATCTAACTTCGACGGTATGTTCCAGTCCGGTGCTGGCAGAACTATATCACTCGAGTTCCCGATGCCAACTGACGGGCTTGTGTTCGGTTATGCCGCGGTCT
>CBDURU010000055.1:0-21943 GCA_965369865.1 uncultured bacterium
TTAAAAAAGAAATTGAAAATATCATTTCGGCAAGGGATGAGGCTGTTGGGAATTTCCAGGAGGCGAAAACAAATCTTGAAAATGCCCGGGCTGAAAATGCCGAAACCCTCCAGGAAAGCGAAAAAGGCCGTCGAGATCTGGACCATGCAGTCGCTGAGGAACGAAGGCTTACCGACGCGAACAAGCATATATCAACTTTGATAGGCACCCTGGAAAATGAATTAGCCGAGCGCGATAACCGTGTCGGGGAGCTGAATAAACGCCTGGCTGAGCTTGAGGAAACCATAGAGAATGCCGTTACCGAGTTCGTTGAGCACCACCGGCGTCGGATGGATCTCGATATTTATCTCTCCCGGAAATGGGGCGACACGCGATGTTACGAAAGGGAGAGGGAACGTCTCGCGGGCAGGGTTGAACGTCTGCAGGGCGAAGGTTCATTGTTTGCAAGGGATGCTGAGTTCCATACCCGCCGTGCTGAATCCTATGAAAGCGAAATAGGGGAGCTTCTGGATAAAAAAGTAAATCTCGAAGACGAGAAGGTAAAACTCGAAACAAGCGTAGCGGATATCCGGAAAGAGTATGACCGATTGAAGAATCTGGAATTTAACCAGGGCAAGGCAATTAATGAAATAAGCGGGAAGCTTCAGAACCTGGGTACAGAACATTCAAAGGCAATTGATAAACAGAGGGATATCGAATCTGAAATCAAGGCCCTCGATAACGAGCGAATAATTCTTGAGGAGCTTGAAGCCGCGAAAGAGGGCTATGGGGAAGGCACAAGGGCGGTTTTGGAAAATCGTGGGAGTTTCCCCGGTTTGAGGGGAACGCTCGGCGAATTGATCGATGTCAAACCGGGCCGGGAAACCGCGATAGAGTGTGTGCTCGGGGAATCAATTCAGTATCTCGTAATTGATACTCTTGACCAGGCGCTGGAAATAATTGCAAAAGTGAAATCGGATCGATTGGGGTCGGTAACCTGCATCGTACGCGATCTCGTGCCAGAATATTCCGATGAGGGTAACCCGGCAGACTTGATCAATTTCTGCCGGATCGACAACGAACTAAAACCGGTGCTCGGATTACTTCTTTCGGGAGCGACAGAAATTCAGAATGCGGTCGAAATTCAAAATTCCGGTTTATCTAAAGTGCTTGTCAGTTCAGACGGGATATTATTTCGACCACCCGCGTATGTATCCGGTGGTACGGGTAAATCGGCGGCACAGGGAATCCTGACACGCCGCGCACGTCTCCAGGAAATCGAAGTCGAGTTGAATCGACTGAACCCGGAGCAGGTAGAAATTAAAGGCGAACTTTCCAACCTCGAACAATCGATATCATCGGAACAAAGTATCCTGGCGGACTTGAAATCTAAACTAGAAACCACTGAAGAGGAAATCCGTACGAATATAACCATTGGCGAACAGACGGTTCAAAAAATCGAACAGTCTGAGGTTAACCTTACTGAAATCAAAGGTCGAATGGGTGATTTAGAATCTGAGAGGGATGGATGCCTGGAGAACGCGAGGCTTGCGTCGCAGGGAATCGAGGTAGTAAAACGCGCGCGGAACGAAGCCGAAATTTCACTTGGTAAAATCGAGAGTAAAATCCCGTCGCTCCGGGCCATGGTCGATGATCTTCGATCAAGGCTACAGCGTGCGGTTGTTTTGGAGGCGAGTTACAGGGAGGAAGCCGAACGGGCGGGAAAGGAATCCCGGAGAATCAGTGAGGAACTTGGTAACTTGAGTAAAATGTCGGGAGAGAAGAAACAGCGTCTTGATGACGTTCGCGGTGAGGCACTGGGAACGTCGGATGAACTCGATCGTGCCATAAAACTCAGAAATGAACTCGGTAAGGAACTTCCCGAGCTTGAACGTAAGGAAAAAGAAGCCCGTGACAATATCAAAAAGTTACTGGAGATCGTAACTGAAGCCGAACAAAAAGTTGAGGATTCGAGAGAGAGTGTTACTACGGCCGAAAATGCGTTACATAATCAGGAAGTACGCTTAGCGGAACTGTCCGGCGGACTCCGGTCACTGGAAAGGTCTCTTGAAGAATATCCTGAATTCGCGGAACGCGTACGGAAAGGCGAGATGGGCGGGAAGGGTATCCCGAGCAAAAAGGAGCTTAATGAGAAATTACAGGGATTATTAGAGGAGCTTGAGACCCTTGGCGCCGTGAATCCTCTTGCCATCGAGGAGGAGAAGGCCGCGCGGACCCGTATGGAAGAATTGCAGAAAGAGCGTGAAGACCTGATCCTTGCTGAAGGGGAACTGAGAAAAGCACTGGAGGAAGTTGAGGAGCAGAGCGAAAAAGCGTTTGTTACGACATTCAAACTGGCCCAGGAAAAATTTTCCGAAACATTTGAATCGCTCTTCCCTGGCGGGACAGGTGAATTAAGCCTTACGGATCCCACCGACCCGCTGGAGAGCGGAATCGAAGTGCGGATTAAATTCCCGGGGAAGGGCGAACTGGACCTGCTCCAATTATCCGGTGGAGAACGCGCCCTGATTGCCCTCGCGCTCCTGTTTGCGATCCTGAAAGTGAAACCTTCGAGTTTTACGGTACTTGACGAGGTCGAAGCGGCTCTCGATGATATCAACACGCAGAAATTCCTGGACTACCTCCAGAAGGAATTCGTCGGCACACAATTCATTTTGATCACGCACAACAAGATCACGATGGAACGCGCCGACCGCCTGTACGGCGTGACAATGCACAGCGGTGGAATATCCCAGGTTGTCAGTGTCGATTTCAAGAGCCTTAAGGAAAAGGAAGTCGATGAATTATTAGGCGTAGCGAGCTAGGAATATTTCAGTGTCTTAAACAGCTCATGTAAGATAATAAATAACAGAGCCCCGACCGTAAGGGAGTGCTCATAATTTCATGTCAGACGATCAACCGAAAAAAAAAGGCTGGTTTCAAAAATTCGCCGACGTCATGACCACCGACGTCACCAAGCTCCACCAGCTTAAGGATGAGTGGGAGGAGGAACCAGGGATTCCGGACGAACAACCCGAGACCCGTGAAACCCTTCTTCAGAAATTATCCGGCGGATTGAAACAAACGCGCGAAAAGGTTTCGGTCAGGATTCACACGATCGCGGCCGCGAGACGTGGGGTCGATGATAAATTCTACGATGAAATTCTTGAGGTCCTGATTGAGACCGACATGGGACTGGATGTCGCTGAAGGTGTAGTCCGGATGCTCAGGCGAGAGGTCGGTGTGAGGGGCGCGGAGGATACGGCCGAAGCATGCGACCTCCTGGTCGAAGTAATAGGGCGGACATTATCATCTCCCGTAAAAACCTTTTCACCTTTCGTAACTGAAGAAAACGACATTAAAAAACCGGCTGTACTCCTGTTGACGGGTGTAAACGGGAGCGGTAAAACCACGGTATGCGGGAAATTGTCGAGACGATACAAGCTCCACGATCAAAAGGTTCTCCTGGTGGCAGCAGATACATTCAGGGCTGCCGCGATCGATCAGCTCAAAATCTGGGCTGAACGCGCCGAGGTCGATTTCCAGGGAGCAATGGAAGGGGCAGATCCATCGAGCGTGGTTTATGACGGACTCGCGCGTGCGAGTGCGGAAGGACATGACTTTGTTATAATAGATACAGCCGGGCGTCTTCAAAACAAGGTTAATTTGATGAATGAGCTTGGGAAGATCCGTCGTACTGTGGATAAGCATGTCGATCCTGAATCCGTTCAAAGCCTGCTGGTTGTGGATGCAACAACCGGGCAGAACGCCATCGCTCAGGCACAGATTTTTGGTGAAGTCGCGAAACTGGACGGGATTATCCTTGCCAAGCTCGATGGTACCGCGCGCGGTGGAATTGTACTTGCAATCAAGCAGCGCCTGGAGCTTCCGGTGGTAGAAGTAGGTGTTGGCGAAGGAATTAACGATCTTGTGCCATTTGATGCAGCCGTTTACTCCAGGAGCCTTCTTGGCGCACTGGCGGATGACGACATCGACTGGCGTGCAAAAATCGGTGTAATAGATTAATATACCTGTTCTAACTATAATACAATACCAGTTCATAACAGAGGCACGACCGTCAGGGAGTGCTCAATAACAAATAACAGTAGCACGACCGTCAGGGAGTGCTCAGATCCGAGGATTTACCATGCTGGGTTCAGAAATAATCAAAATTATCGGGGTCGACCAGATCCACTGCTCATTAAGTAAAATTATGATCACCCTCGAACCCGACCACGACTACACCATCATCCGTGGTACCGAAAATCACCCTAGGGTCATATCGGACGACCAGGTCAGGCTGATCGAAGCCGGAGTGTTCCAAAGGCTTCGATTAGAAGGAAAGGTAGTAATCAGCGATATAGAATGGACTACCGGCCATCATGCTTTCGAGGGTGAAATCGAACCGAAATTGTCACCTAAGAGAGACAAGCTGTATTTCATCAGATAATTATGTTCGATCGACTTACACAGACGCTTCAAAACGCTTTTAAAAAACTTCGCGGCAAGGGAATCCTCACCGAAAAACATGTCGATGAGGGACTGAGGGAAATCCGTCGCGCGTTACTCGATGCCGATGTAAATTTCAAGGTCGCGCGGAAATTCACAGACCGGATTCGTGAGCGTGCTATCGGTGAGGATGTGATGAAATCCCTCACGCCTGGACAGCAGATCGTGAAAATTGTCCGGGATGAGCTAGTTGTACTGCTTGGCGGAACCGCAGTAGAAGCGAATATCGAAAAGGACAGGATGAACAAGGTCCTTTTGCTGGGTCTCCAGGGTTCGGGTAAAACCACCGCATGCGCGAAACTGGCGCTGAAGTACTCGAAGGAAGGATATCGTCCGCTTCTCGTAGCGCTGGACGTCTACCGTCCGGCCGCGATTAAACAACTGGAAGTTGTAGGCAGGCAGGCCGGGGTCGATGTATTCACAATCGAGGATGGGGCAAAACCACTTGAAATCATGCGGAAAGCCCACCAGCATGCGGTCGACAAGGGTTATTCGCTGGTGATTTACGATACTGCCGGGCGCACTACGGTCGATGATGAAATGATGTCCGAGGTGATCGGGCTTAGAAACGAGCTTGAGTTCGAGGATGTCCTCCTGGTCATCGACTCCATGACCGGCCAGGATGCGGTCACAACCGCCGGAAAATTCAATGAATCGGTCGGTATTACAGGATGTATTCTCACAAAGCTCGATGGTGACGCGAGGGGTGGAGCGGCCCTGTCTGTACGGGATGTTACCGGGGTGCCGATAATTTTCGCTTCGGTTGGCGAAGGGCTGAAGGCGCTTGAAGCGTTCCATCCGGATCGGATGGCGGGACGAATCCTCGGGATGGGTGATGTCCTTACCCTGATTGAGAAGGCAGAAGAGGAATTTGATGAGAGGGAAGCGTTAAAGCTTCAGCAGAAAATCATGGGGGACAGTTTCAATTTCGAGGATTTCCTGGCGCAGTTGAAGCAGGTCCAGAAAATGGGGTCCCTTGAGCAGATCGCTAAAATGATCCCTGGAATGGGCGGGGTGGCGAAGCAGCTTGAGACTACC
The DNA here is from genome assembly GCA_965369865.1 of uncultured bacterium. Classification (GTDB taxonomy): domain Bacteria; phylum JAJVIF01; class JAJVIF01; order JAPKYR01; family JAPKYR01; genus JAPKYR01. Next base: position 5,527 of record CBDURU010000055.1, read on the forward strand.
GATCCGAAGGAGTTCGCGAGGATCGAGGCTATGATTTTATCGATGACGCCTGGCGAGAGGCAGAAACCCGGGATTATTAATAATTCCCGCAGGAGGAGGATCGCAAAGGGGTCGGGAATGAAGCACCAGGATGTTGGGCGTCTTCTGAACCAGTTCAGGGAGGCGAAGAAGATGATGAAGCAACTGGCAAAAATGGGCGGGATGGTTCCGAAAGGCGCCCTTGGCAGAATGATGGGACAACGGTAGTGGAGAATTTCTTTAGTCCGGGTAATGTAAATCGATCGAATTTGTTATAATATAATCAGGGAATACAATGAAACCAGAAGATAAAAGACCTGTAATCAAGCCATTGAACGAGGAAGATTTAATCACTAGCGGTGAGGGGGTCACCGATCCTGCATCTAATTCGGTCGAATTTTTCAAGAAGCTCGATACCGACCAGCAGGATGAAATTCTCCGGATGATACTAACCGATGGAGGACTGGGCAGGCTGATGTCAGTGATCCAGGATGTAACGACGCCGGGCGCGTTCGATATTTTCCTCGACCAGGTGCAGTATTACCACTTTTTCCCGAGTGTCAGGGAAGATTCAACAAAGGAATTTCAAGGACCTTTGGATGAAACCCAAACGATCAACGGATTCTGAGAAGGTTTCCCAGATTCACGAGCTTTACTCCAGCCTGTCGGAGGACGGGAAGGAAGTGTTTGTACAGGAGATTCTTAATGATGAGGAATTAATGGCGCGCCTTCTTCAGAGCCTTCTTGAGATAAACGAGGATTCGCAGGATGCATTTGAGGGCCAACAGACTTTTGTGAATTTCCTTCGCAAAGTCAAGGAGTGACAGCGAATATCAAACCGGTTGGTTCATGTTATACCCCCGAATTATCAGATGGCTAGCAAAACTTCCACCCCCATTTGCACTGGGACTGTTATGGTGGAGTGAAATTACTGCTGTAATGTGTTCGCTGGCAGGCGGGTATCTCTTGTCAATCTGGCTTTTCAGTAACCTGCGTCCATCATTCCAGCAATGGCTGTTTGTGCTGGCCCTACTGACGTATTTCCTGGTTTTTTATATACTACATTTCGCGTTCAGCAGGAACTCACAGATGATGGAGAGCCTGATCCACATTCACAGGCATGGAGGCCTTGAGCACCTTGAATTCGTGCTCGGACGCGAAAAAAGGTCCGAGGATGGAAACGGAAGTTGTGAAGATCAAGGGGGTAAAGAGGCAAATTACGATCCTCTTGAACCCCCGATGAAAATCAGGGCATCGGCGGGATCTTTCAAAATCCGCTATTTCATTATGTTACCAACCATGCTGGTCTTGTATTTACTCGCCTTCACGAGTACAATTTATAATCTTTTCGCACGTCAGATACAGACCTGGGACCCAGGTATGCTGGTGTTGCTTACGTTTGCTGCAGCGATTGTAAGTTTGCTATGCTTCTGGCAGCTTATGCCCGTTCTCCCAGGTTATGTAAGTGTGCGCAAACTCATCGGATTTCAGAAGGTGACAGGAGAATAAAGAATGGACTTTTCTCTGACTGAAGAACAAATAGCAATTAGGGAAACGGCCAGGCAAATCACAGAGGACCTGGTAATTCCAAACGCCGCTCGTTTCGACCTCGAACGCGAACATCCTGCAGAAATAGTTAAAGCCCTTGGTAAACTCGGTATGATGGCCCCGATCTGCCCCGAAGAATATGGCGGACCCGGGCTAGGCTACCTTGAGTACGCCATGATTGGCGAGCAGATTTCAAGGGGATGCTCGGGCGTAGGCACCGTCGTCGGCGCTCACTGCTCACTCGGTGTCGGCCCAATCATTGACTACGGAACCGAGGAGCAGAAGTTGAAATACCTTCCTGGCCTGACCGATGGAACTTACATAGGCGCTTTCGGGCTTACGGAGCCCGATGCCGGATCGGACGCGAGCAATATCCGTGTTCTTGCTGAGGACAAAGGTGATTACTGGCTTATTAACGGTGAAAAGCAGTGGACAACCAACGGAGATATCGCCAAGACAGTCATTCTATTCGCGACAGTTAATCCGGACAGGGGTCTTATGGGGATCACTCCGTTTATTATTGATACTGAATGGGAAGGTTTCTCGACCGGTGCGATTGAGAAAACGATGGGAATTCACGCGTCCCACCAGGTTGAAACCCGTTACCATAACATAAAAGTCCCGAAAGATATGGTCCTCGGTGGTGAAAAGAACATCGGCAAGGGATTCCAGATAGCAATGGCGATTCTCGATGGAGCGCGTATTGGAGTTGGCGCGAGTTGTACTGGCATTATGACCAGGGCGATCGAGGAATCGGTAAGGTATGCAAAGGAAAGAGTTCAGTTCGGAAGACCAATCTCGAAATTCCAGGCTATCCAGTTTAAAATCGCTGATATGTCTATTAAAGCCAATGCCACCCGTTGGTTGACTTACTATGCGGCATGGCTGAAGGACCAGGGGCTTAAGGTTACACGCGAGGCTGCAATGGCGAAATGTTTTGGATCCGATGCCGCGATGTGGGTGGCTAATGAAGCGATTCAGATACACGGCGGGTACGGATATTCAATGGATTACCCGTGCGAGAAACTCCTCCGTGACGCAAAGATTCACCAGATTTACGAGGGCACGAATGAAATCATGCGTTCAGTGATCTCACGTGAGATTTACAAACGCGGATTGTTCATGGAGTTTGATGAGATAGAAAAAGCGGTGACCGCAGCACAATGCCAGTAAATGTTACTGCCGCTGACAGGGATGCACTGCTGGGTTACCTGGCAGAAAGGCGCAATGCTGTTGTCGGTTATATCGAGGGTTTCGGCCTGACTCACCTCGTTGGTGAACCACACCTCAGGGATTTCCTGCTTTCATATCCCCTGAGGGGTGGAAAAAGCCTTCGTCCGGCACTGATCGCACTTGCAGCCGGAGCGGTTTCAGGTGAGGACCTGACCGAAAAGACCCTGCCTTTACAGGCTGCAGTAGAGCTTTACCATAACTGGACCCTGATTCACGATGACATAATCGACGAGGACGATCTTCGTCGCGGAAAACCCAGCCTTCACCGTGAAATTGAGGCGGAGGTTAAAAAGTCCGATAAAGACGAGGGGGCTGAAAAATACGGAAGGGATATCGCGATTCTTGTCGGCGATCTCATGCACGGATTCGTTAACCTTCTCAGTTTGAAGCTCGTGGACCTTAGCGTGGAACCTGAAGTGGTAATTGGAATTCAGCGGATAATGCATGCCGAACTGACCCCGGCGCTAGTCGATGGGGAAGCCAGGGATGTTAAATTCACACGCGAGAATATCGGTGATATCACCGAGGATCAGGTAATCGAAATGCTCGAGGGAAAAACGGCTGCCTTGTTTGAATACTGCGGTACAGCAGGCGCTCTGGTCGGGTTGAATTCAAACGATCCAACCGATCCGAGAGTAAGGGCGGTTGCCGGATTTTCGAGAGCGGCCGGACTGGCGTTCCAGATACAGGATGACATACTCGGGCTTATTGGCGACCAGGAAAAACTTGGTAAGCCTCGTGGAAGCGATTTAAGGGAGGGCAAGCATACATTGCTCCTTCTGCACGCTTTCAGGGAGGGAACAGAGGCCCAGGTTGAGATTCTCAAACCATTGATCGGCAAGAGCGATATAACCCGGGATGAGGTCGATCTCGCTGAAAAGACGATGAGAGAAATCGGCACGATAGACTATGTGAATAAAATTGCCCTGGAATACGTTGAGACTGCATTGCCATTCCTTGATGAACTGGAACCGTCGCCGTCACGCGATCTGCTTGCCGGGCTGGGGCGATTCATGATTGAACGCGAGTTTTGAGGACTTAAAAAATGACGCTGGGTAACGAAAATACTCTCAAAGGCAATGATAACGGCAAGCAGACCGGATTTGTTGTCATCGTGTCAGGCGCGTCCGGGGCCGGAAAGGGTTCGGTCATCGAGGAAATGAAATCGATGCGCGATGATTTCGTGCTTTCGATCTCCACCACAACACGTGAACCAAGGGGAGAGGGGGCCGTTGGAGAGCATTACGCCCATGTCTCAAGCGAGGATTTCCAGGAACTTGTTTCCGAAGGGGCTTTTCTTGAATGGGCCGAAGTACACGGGAATTATTACGGCACCCGCAAGGACTGGGTCCAGGAAAAACTCAGTAATGGATGGATTGTACTTCTAGAAATCGACGTTCAGGGAGCACTGCAGGTAATGCAGCGCAAGATTGATTATACGTCCGTATTCATAACGCCTACCGACAGGAAGGTTGCCCACGCCAGGCTCAGGGACCGGGGGACTGACTCCACCGAAGATATCGAGCGGCGAATCAGGAACTCGGAATGGGAATACGGGCAGATGAACCAGTTTGAATATATCGTTGTCAATGAATCGGGAAAGTTAACAGAAGCCGCTGAGACCCTTTCTGTAATACTCACCGCAGAAAGTTCAAAGATGCGGCGTACGAAAATAAGGCCGTAAAGAGTTTAATTTCGTAAAAAAAAAGCAGAGGAGATTTAAAAAAGTATGCGAACACCTACAATAGATGAGTTACTTGAAAAAGTCGGAAGTATCTATGAATTAACGATGCTTGCGGCGAAGGAAGCCCGGCGTATCCGGATGCTGGATCGCGATGCCAGGGAACCTCTCCAGAAAGCCCTGGAGCATATTGCCGATGGCAAAGTAAAGGGTGAATTCCTGACCAATGAGGAAATGGAAGAATTCCTGGAGAAGGAGCTGGAACGTACCGAAGCCGCACATGCGATGCGCGATAAAATCCTTGCACATTCAACCGATTTACCCCCACCGAAGTAGCAGGGGCAATCAAGTCGAATCGGAATCAAAATGCCGACAGTTCTTTTTGGAATCTCTGGAAGTATTGCCGCTTACAAGGCACACGATGTTATCCGTTCTCTGGTAACCGAGGGTGTGGATGTCATCCCAATCATTTCCAAAGGCGGGGCAAAGTTTGTTACTGCCACTTCCATAGAAGCCCTTGCCGGTCGGAGATCAATGACAGAAATCTTCCCGGAGAATATCCAGCAGGAAATCGAGCATATAATGCTGGCAGGGGAAGCCGATCTTCTTGTGACCTGCCCGGCATCGGCGGATATCATCGCAAAATATGCCAATGGGATCGCCGATGATCCACTCGCGCTGATTGCCCTGGCTTTTGGTACTCCCCACCTGATCGCGCCCGCGATGAATCACCGCATGTGGGATAACCCGGCTACAAAGCAAAATGTCTCTGTACTTGAGGATCGTGGAATTAAATTTATCGGTCCCGACAAGGGACTGATGGCCTGCGGTGAAGAGGGATGGGGACGTCTGGCGCCGCTGGATGAAATCCATGGCCATATCATGGCGGAACTTGGCGGGAACGGTCCACTGGCTGGCCGACTTGTTGTTGTTACGGCCGGTGCGACAAAAGAGCCGATCGATGTTGTCAGGTACCTTTCGAACAATTCGTCGGGTCGGATGGGTCACGCGTTAGCGGAAGCGGCCCGGGATATGGGAGCCAGGGTTATTCTTGTCACCGCTTCTGAATTAAAACCTCCCTCCGCAGTGACCGTTGAGAGGGTAATCTGTGCTGAAGAAATGCGCGAGGTTGTGATGAAGGAAGCCGAATTCGCTGACGCAGTAGTCATGGCTGCCGCTGTCGCTGATTTTGCTGCGGTTGATACTTTTAAAGGGAAAATTAAAAAAGATTCCAGCGAGAATCTTACTAACCTGGAACTGAAAAGGACGTCGGATATACTCAGTGAACTTGGAAAGAACAAGCGACAGGGGCAGGTGCTTGTTGGATTCGCGGCTGAATTCGGTGATGATGGTAAAAACGAAGCGTTGCGTAAACTAAAAGAAAAACAATGCGACCTAATATGCCTAAATGATATATCCCGCGCCGATATCGGATTCGGATCGGAGTACAACGAAGTCACCATTCTATATCCTGATAAAACAGAGAAGAATCTGGCGAAATGCACTAAGGTTGAAATTGCTAAAAGTATTATGGCGGAAGTCTCGAGGCTTCTGGACAAAGCAGAAAAATAACATCGAAATAGTAATACAATTACGAAATCAACCTCGATAGAATATGAAATTCCCGACATTGTCGGACGAGGAGCTGAAAATGAAAATCACCCGAAACAGGTTAACGGTTGCAGTAGCGGGATTGATCGCGAGTATGGCTGTACTTCTTCTCATTCCCGGTCAGGGAACCGCGCAGACGAATCCCAACTCCTTTATCTCCTATGAAGTTGCTTTCGTAAATGGGGAGATATTAACGGAGCCGGAACTCCTGTTTACAATCATCCGGATGTACGGCGAGGAAACTATATACGATCTGATCGAAGATGAAATTATCATTGGGCAGGCCGATGAAATGGGTGTTTCACTGGCCTCGAACGATGTTGTTGAGTACCTCGCAGCTACCTACACGCCAGAGAAACTTTCAGCCCTTCTGGACTCTTTCGGTGAAGGCAATCTCGAAGACGCGATCGGAACCCAGTTGCTCGCGCTCAAGGTAGTGACAAAGAAAATAGACCAGGTGGTAACCGAGCATGGGATCGAAGTGACCGGGGATCAGGTCCAGGGGTTCTATTTGAATAATCTGCCCATGTGGACAACTCCGAAGAGCGTACGTTTCAGCCTGATCGAAACAGGTGCCGAAGCCGAAGCGGTCGAGGCCAGGTTAAGGGTCGAAGCTGGTGAGGACTTCGCATCGGTGTGCCAGGAAATCAGTACTCATCCCGGAACTAAAGCGTACGGGGGGGACATCGGCGGACTTGTTCCTGAAGGATATTCCGAAGGCGACAGGGCACTTCTTGAGACGACGGCGTTTGATCTTGAGATAGGCGATGTAAGTCGGCCGCTCCTTGTGGAGGGTAAATATTACCTCGTAATGTCGACTGAGAAAACCGATTACTATGAACCATCGCTCGAAGATATGTACGATTACATTCATGCCGGTCTGATGGACCAGTTGGTCCAGCCGCACCTTGAAGAATGGATGATGGGTCTGTTGGCTGAAGCTGAAGAGGGAATTAATATTCTTTATCCGATCTATACCGATGATCTCCTTGATTCTTTTTCTCCCGGAGGAGACGGGAGCTTTATTTCGGAAGTCGTGGTTAATGTTGATGACAGGGAAATCACTGAAGTGGAGTTTTTCTTCCGGCTTTTCAGGGAGTACGGAAGTGCGGCGATTGAATCGTTGATTGAGGAAATCCTGTTTGTCGAGCAGGGCCAGTCCATGGGTGTAATTGTGACCGCGGCTGAAACGCGTGAAAGCCTCCAGGGAGTTTATGATGATGAAAGCCTGAGTATCCTCGATGCCGCATTTGGGGAGACTGTCATTAATACCACCTTCCTTCGGCATCTCACCGCCCTGGATGTACTCGGAACAAAATGGCAGCAGATCATTGAAGAACACGAGATAGAAATTACAGATGAGCAGATCCTGGAATACTACCTGAATAATCTTCATCGCTGGACAAGACCCGATACTGTAAGATTTAGTATTATTATAGTTGAGGCCGAAGCTGAATCCGCCGCTGCCAGGACACGGATTGTTTCCGGTGAGAGTTTCGAAGCGGTCTGCATGGACGTCAGCCAGGATGATAACACTCGGGCCTACGGTGGTGACATAGGCGCGTCGGTTCCCCGAGGGGTCGCTACAGGTGAAAACACGATTATGCTGGAAACAGCATTCGAGCTTCCGATCGGTGGAGTATCGCAACCACTGGAGATTGGAAGTAAGTGGTTCCTGATCAAAACCACGGAGAAATCCGACGCGTATGAACCTTCACTTGCCGAGATGCGCGAGGAAATCCTCAGCAGGCTTCTTGAGGACCGAGTAACACCTTTCATAATGGGATGGCGAAGCACTATCTGGACCGAGGCGGACATTGAGGTTGTTTATCCGATATATTCCGATAATCCGTCCCCTGAATTTTAGATAAAAAAACTTAATAGAACTGGTATCGAGAAAAATTGAAATTGTGGTCTTCAATGTGCAATAATTCCCGCTATTACAATTAGAATCATAATGCTGATGGGAGGCATGATGAAAAAAACTTTTTTACCCCTGCTTATTCTGTTGTTAACCGCACTTTTTGTACTCACCGCAACAGGCTGTCCTTCAGACACTCCTGCCCCGGCTGGTGAGGACCCACCGGAGCAACCCGCTGAGCTAGGTGAATCGGCCGATGTAATTCCGGAAGCGGAACCAGATGGTTCCAGGACATCGGAAGCCCTGGTTAGTACATTCGCATTCGGACCGCTCGAAACCGTAATTGTGGATTTTTTCAGCGCCATAGGGGAATTAGATTTTGAAACAGCAAAGACATTCTGCACCGAGGAACTCTGGGAGGAAAATTTCAGTGAAATGGAAGAGATGGTAGGGATGTTCACCGAAGAGGAAATGAAAGAAATGATGGGTGACATGGAAATGGGAGAAGAGCAGGAGAACGATCTTAAAGCTGCTGTCTCTGAATTTGACGGAGACAGTGCATCTTTAACCATCACAGATCAGGAAGGCATTGTGACTGTCTTTGAATATGTAAAACAAAATGGCGACTGGATTCTGAGCAAAATGGAATGATGCGGTTAAAGAAATAAAACTAAAATCTCCAGGTTTGCCTGGAGTTTTTTTTTACCATAAGACCAATCTTAGATTCAGGGACGCCTTTCCATGCTTCCAGCGTTGAAGGTGTCCCGTGTAACTAAGAATTCATGGAGACACTTTCAATGCTGGAAGCATGGAAAAGCGTCCCCATGAATTCAAAGCGTCTTAATCCCGGTTGCTCCGTTCTTCCGGATGGGTTTTTTATTGATTCGACAGATACCCAAGGCTACGTAACATCGTGAGGGTTTCAGAGTTGAGATCGACGACATGACCACTATGTGAATCCGCGATCATCCTTTCGAGTAGGGGGGCGAGGGTTTGAAACACACTACTATTCCTGTCCACGAGATTATCGGTCTCCCCGGGATCGATCCGGATATTGAATAACTCCAAATCGTCCCCGGACTCAACCTGCCCGTCCGGAAATATTTCAACCGTCAGACGGTGAGTCCCGTCGAAGATCCCATAGGTTCTTCTACCCTCGGGAATCCGGTTCTTTCGCGATTCCTCAGTGGTTGCGTTTCCGATCGCGAAAAGGAATTCCCTTTCAACAAATTCACCCGGGATATCAGGATCAATCAGCGTGATAAGGGATTGACCATCGATATTTTCAGGCACTTGAATTCCGGCGATATCTAATAGGGTAGGGAGAATGTCAGTGATTTCAACGAGCGAATCGATTCTTTTTCCCGCCCACATGCCATCCGGGAAGTGGAAGAGCAGAGGGATGTTCAGTGCTTTTTCATATGGATGGCCATGCGTGAAGAAATGGTGTTCTCCAAGGTTTTCGCCATGATCCGCTGTCAGGACAATCAGCGAATGATCAAGAAGCCCGGTTGTATCGAGGAGATCAAACAGCTCCCTTAATCGATCGTCAAAAGTACGGATTTCGGCATCGTAAAGATCGATCGCGTGCCTTATGTCATCCTGGCTGAAATCCAGTTCGTACCCGTTGTATAAATCAAATTGCTCCCAGGTTCCGTTCACAATTCCATCGTAATCGGGATTGGTGAACGCGGTCATATATTCATCAGCAGGGGTGAATTCAGTATGCGGATCGAAGAAATGAAGCATCAGGAATATTGGCGGGCCTGAAATTGAGAATTCCGGTTCGGTGGGGCGGGGAGAATTTTCAAGAATTCCCGTAAGCTTCTCGATCACCCTTGTAGCGGTAATCGGGACAGGCGGTACATGCGCGTAGAAATCGAAAGCGTTCTGGAATCCGAACCGTCCGTGTATGACATTCGCAGCGGGGATCCCCCACGTATTAAAACCTGAATTTTTAAAATCCTCGGTCAGAAAATGAATGTCATCCGGGATCATCGATCCGTTCTCTATAATTCCATGGGTCGACGGGTGCAGCCCGGTCAGGAGTGATGTAAATGACGGCTCGGTTTTTGATTCGGGTGTATATGCCCTGTTGAAAACGACCGATTTCTGGGCGAGTTCATCCATAAATGGAGAAGTGTCGCGCGCGTAACCCATGAATCCAAGGTGCTGTGCGGCAAGTGTGTCGACGGCAATAACAATAATATTTTTGACATGGGGATAAGGGCCTGCCGGTCGAGAACTCTCGGAGGCGATTGTCAGGAAAGATACCAGGATGATCAGATACAGAACCCAATGCCGCATGTCTGCACCCAGGCAACTTGAGAAATGAAATCATATACAGGTAAAACCAAGTAAATTGTGATTAAATAAAATCCCTGTCTGTTCACTATGAATTTTAAACCATGAATGCCGATCTTTCAAGGACGCAAGGACATTTATAACCATATCTAAATACGATTGATGGTGAGTTTTTTTAATGTATTTCCGAAATTCCGTTTACTGCTTATCAACCTGTTCCCTGGATTTGCAATCCTATATTATTGTGAAATTGAATCGTTTAATAGGAAGTCCGGATTATTCCGGTTATAATCCTTCCTGCCAAATGACTATCTGGAAATTAAAAACCGGAACAATATATCTTATACTGGCGGTTGCACTGACAGTAACTATCCCTGCCTGCGGTACCGGTAATGGCGTTGGGTCAAATGATACAACCGGGATTACCACCGCTGAAACTGAGGACCTTGCCACGGAGGAACCATTCGACTGGTCGACCATTACCCCAGACGTCCTCTGGCAGGTGGTATTTGAACTCTACGAGAGCGATGGTTCCCGCTATGCTTTATCCTTTCTGGACCAGGGCATTGAAAATGGGATCGTGACCTACAACGATGCCGACCTTGTACGGGCCGGTTTTCTCTTTGAACTCGGTCGACTCGATGAAGCGTTTCTCAGGCTTACCCAATACATAATTAATACTGACCGGCCCGATCTCCTTCGATTGAGGGCTGAAATTCTGTGGGGCATATGCCGCTATGAGGACGCGCTTCGCGACTACATCTCCCTCCATGAAATGGACGCGGAACAGCCTTCGCCTGATATCCTTTTTGCAATGGCGCGGCTCTATGGCGATCTTGGCAACTGGCAGGACGCCAGGGAAATGCGGGAACGTCTGAATTCAATTGATGATTCGGATCACCTGAGTATCCGGATTGAAATTCTCGACGCTTTGCGATCCGAAGACCTGGCGAAACTCGAAGAAGCTCTTGCTTCCTCAACCGGCATATTAATTCCGGCAGATCCTCTATACGTCCTGGTGCAGATATATATAGATTATCTTGGGGGTAATATCACTGCTGCTTTGGATCGCGCCCGGGATTTCATTACAGACATTGGCTTCGATTCCAATATCGCATTGATGCTGCTTCGCCTGGAGGCTGAAGCAGGGGAGTATGATGCTTTCAGGCAGAATCTAAGGTCAATGTTCGAGGACCTTGAAGCGGTCCAGTGGCTCGATGCATCGCCTGATACATACCCGTCGCATGTTGGCAAACCGTTCGCGGTCGCCGACCTTCTCGACAGCGCGTCGGCTTTGGTACTTGGATCGGGCCTGAGGGAACGCGCGAGACTCCTTGCCGATCGGGCGGTTGCATTAAATCCTTACGATTATGTCGCGTATCTCCAGCTTGCAGCGGTCGATATCTCTGAATTCAAAATCGAATCCTCGTTTGAAAACCTGGACAAAGCACTGAATTATGCGCCACCGTCGGATGTACGAACGCGTTTGAGAATCCTGCAATTCTCAACCCTGGCAGGTGAAGGTGCCGAGATTCCATGGGATCTTGAGGAACTTACACAGGACCTGGATAAACTTCTAATCCATTATGAGTCGGAGTATCCGTTGAATCCATTCTATAAATCAGCACGAGCGGAGCTTACCGGGTACGAGGGGGATATCGATGGTGCGATTGCCCTGTACATCCGGGCGTTGGCGCTTCCAGGAGCCACACGCGAGACATCGTTCCGCCTGGCTTACTGGCTCGCGCGCGACAGCAGGCTCGATGAGGCTATCGAGATTGTGGAAATCAGCCTTCCGCCCGGATCGCCTTACCTTACATGGGTAACAGCGCTGGAACAGGAAGCCGATCTTAATTCCGACCCGAATCTCCAGGAATTTGCATCGCGCGTACACGCTCATCTCGATCCGGAGAACAGCCATGCGGAATTTTTCAATCCGGTCATATCTGAATAACCTGTTTATTTTCGGTTTGATCGCTGTTCTGGCGTTTTTATGTTCTGGATGCTATGAAGAACCGGATCCGGTAGAGGAACTTCCCGATCCCGATGAGATCGTACTTCTTGTGGCAGATGCAATCAATGAACGGCATTATTCGGAAGCGTTGGAGCTTCTGGAAATTTTGAAAGACCATCCCGAGGGTAATCATTTCTACGCCACGTATGCCGAAGCGTTTCTTAATACCCGGCTTGGAATATACGATGAGGCACTGGTACTGGTGAATTCACTTGACCCGGGACCATACAATCACGATCTTCTCGAACTCCGAAGCGAAATTTTAAATTCGATGGGTAATCTCCAGGGAGCGGAACGCGACCTCGAGACAATGAGACTTGCCCGGCGGGAAGGATCGTCATACCTCGAGGCGGCGATGTGGGAGATCGCGCTGGAACTGGGAGATTTTGACCTTGCGACTTTGGTTGGAAACGAGATTACGTCGAACCCCAATCCGGATATTTTCGATATGTTCACAATGTTCTCGATGGCAATCCATGACCGCGATTTTATCAGAGCCGAGCAGATCATAGAACGCCTTCCGAGCGTTCCCGGAGTGATCCAAAGCGGGACCCTTGGGTTTCACAATCCGAATATCCAGATGAAACGCGCGGAACTTATGTTCGAACGGGGTGAGGTGAACCGCGCGCTGGAAATCCTGGCAGGACTGCCTTCGACAAATCAACGATTGACATCAAGCTGGATAAGGCTGGCCGGTTATGCGATTCATTCCGGCCGGTACGATTATGCAAGGTCGAGTGCAATCGAAGGAATTGTAAAATCCTGCGGGCAGGATATTCTTGATGAAATCGGGATTGAATATGATGAAAGCCTGGTGACGGACGCTGACGAACCGATGCGTCATACGGAAGTAGCGTCCCTTTTAGTCATAATCGGGCTTACGTCGATCGCGGATGGCAATGCGACTGAAGCCCTTGATTGCGGAGTTAAAGCGCTCGAGGTCAACCCGTACCATGTAAGCGCGTACGGGCTTTTATCGTCCGTGTGGGAATTCCCAGGGGATATCGATATGGCTATCGACGAGGCTGCACGCGGAATGATTGTCTCCCCGTACAACAGGGAGCTTGCTTTAAGGTATGTCAGGCTCGCGAAAATTGCTCCTCATGCGGTTGGCCCGTCCGATCCCGATCCGCGAATCGTGCTTGATGACCTTCTTGAGAGGGTTGAAGACCGCCATGAATATTTTCCAAACGATCCCGATGTCGCGCACCTGCTTGCACGAATTCTTGATATCGCGAGTGAGGAACCGGACAGGCGATTCGAACTTCTAAAACTGGCTTACGAGGACTCACCGCACATCCTTGAATTCGCGCTTGATTATGCTGTAGCGCTTGCGGAATCGGGTAATTGTGAGGAAGCCCTGGAAATTCTTGCCAGTAGTGAAATCCCGATGGATATGGCCTGGTTTGCCGTGTACCGGAATTCGGATCACAGTGAAGGGGCTGATGAAATGTGCGGATTTGATGATATGATTGAGAATGCTATGGGAATTCGGAATTTAGATAATTGACATCATATAGTTATCCGGGAGAGGTAGACATGAAAACATTCAAAAGTACGGCTGTTCTGATTATCCTGATCTCAATTATTATGATCCCTGGTTGCAATGCTATACGCAAAATGACCGGCATGAGAGAATTTGACCGGTTGTTGAGAGATTTTTATTCCCTTGTGTATTCGGACGATTATGATGAAGCATTAAACGTCCTCGACCGGATTGAATCTCACAATGATGGGACCGAGGAAATTATCACAGAATGCAAATGCACAATCGCAATGTACACAGGTCGGTATGATGAAGCACTAGTTGAAGCAAACCGATTCCTTGAGGGGGAGCGACAACCTCGTATTTTAAAGATTCGCGGAGATATTTACTCATCCATGCACCGATTGGACGATGCAAGAGAGGATTATGAGACTTTCCTTGATCTTACCCGGTTTGACTTGCAAAGCCAGCGGACTTTAAGGCTCATCCCAAGCACTAATGCAAATCTGATAAGACTTGACCTTGAGGAATGGCAGTTCACTGATGCAATAGAACTACTCACGAAGTTGCGGACCGAATTTCCAGAGGATAGGGATTTATACAGACTTGAATTTGAATTTGCAATGAAGGAACATAATTTCAGTGACGCATCTCTTGCACTTGATCTGTACGATCAGAGCATAACCATTGATTTTGAGGAATCGCGTTATATAGATTTATATCAATCAGGAACCCACCTGCGCCGGGCCTGGCTGGAATTTGATGAGGGTGATCTGGTCGACGCGAGGGCTTTCCTTGAAAGATACCATTCTGAACGGCCTGACGCTCCCAAATATTATACATGGAACACAGATTTTGACTGGGCGCTTGGTGATTTTGAGTCCGCAAATTTCTATGCAATTGATGGGATGGTCCAGATTGGTGCAGGTGAAATCCTCCGGGAACTTGATATCGATATCCCTCAATCAATTGTCGAACCTGATCCGGAACCTGAATATTACAGTTATTACTATGCAACTTATTTCCTCGGCTATATTGGATCTAATTTTCTGGCATCCGGCGACCCGGCAGGGACAATAGCATGTGCCGGGAAGATGATTGATTTAAACCCGTATGAATTGGAAGCCTATAAGTTAAAAACCTACGCTTATTTAGTCCTTGGTGAATTCGAGAATGCCCTTGAGGCATGTGAAACCGGGTTGGGTGTCAGCGATTATGAATTTTATTTAAGTCACGCTTATTTAACCGTAATGAGTTATTTAGATGATTCATCCAGGTCAAGGCTGGTTGAAAAAAATACCTTGTATAAATGGCTTGAAGCAGCTCATTCACTCTGGCCGAACGATCCAACATATTGTTCAGAACTTGGGTGGCTGTATTTATACGATGGCGACTATTCTAAGGCGGAAGAATTGTACTTGACTGCATATCAGGAACTCCCATTGAATTATTTCTATGAGATTAATTATGCTATTGCTCTTGCACATAACGGACACTTGATAGAAGCTTACGCTATCATTGATGAAGTGGAATCAGAGCCGGATCTTATGACTCTCTGCTTCGGGTATATTACCGTTGCCAGATCAGGATCATCAGACGGCTTAGCTCTTGTAGATTATCTGAGAGAGAAAATGGATCCTCAAAACAACTTTGATGAATATCTAAATCCATTTATCCAGTCAGCTCAGGAAGCAGTATCAGCAAACGAAGAATGAAAAAAGACCAGATTAAAAAATTCATCGGGTTCAATGGCAACTCCCGGCGTATACGTGCTCTCAACACGAGGCTTAACAAAATTTACGGCCCGTTTAAACCGTTCAAACCAAAGGACGGAGTTGAGGAGCTTATTGTTACCGTTCTCAGCCAGAACACAAATGATGTGAATCGCGACAGGGCGTTTTCAAATTTGATCGATAAATTTCCAACCTGGGACGATATTCTTGCCGCCCGACAGAAAAAAATTGAGAACGCGATACGTGTGGGTGGACTTGCTAACACGAAATCGAGGGCGATAAAAAAAATCCTGAGGGAAATAAAATCACGTTACGGCAGATTCACGCTCGATCCGATTGCAAAACTCCCCATCGACGAAGCCATTGAGACATTAACAAAGCTCCCGAATGTCGGGATAAAAACCGCCGCATGTGTGCTGGTTTTTTCGTTCGGCAAACCCGTCATTCCGGTCGATACGCATGTCCACCGGCTTTCCAGACGTCTGGGACTGGTGAGTGAAAAAGCGACGCGGGATCAGACGTTTTATATTTTGATGGATATCGTGCCCGAAAAGCTTAGGTACCCGTTCCATATTTATTTAATAAAACACGGCAGGAACGTGTGTAAATCGCAGAGGCCGAAGTGTGGAGAGTGTGCATTGGCGGATTTATGTCCATCGGCGGGATATTAAACTCACTCACTATTAAGGTCAATTCCGTTAAACAAAAATTAATTGGACATATTTAGGATTGATATACGTCGACAAGCACGTTCGACCCGGAGATTTTTAAAGGCGCGCGGGGATGGAGATGTCATACTCAGCGTGTCGACGCCACGCGTTTAGGGGTGTTAAATAGATTAAAAAAAATTGATTGGATATATTGAGGATTGATGGGGACACCTCTTTTCGCCCGTCGAAAAGCAGGTGGAGATAGTCCCGAATTTAGT
>CBDURU010000056.1:0-21863 GCA_965369865.1 uncultured bacterium
ACCCATAAGCTCAAATAAAAAATTCTCTTATAATCTTCTCTGGTTCCTTTAATCGAATATGGCAAATCCTGAGTGCCTGGTTAAACGCGTATGGGCGGCACCCGGGGTGATATGACTCACTGAATATGTTACTTAATACTTAGCCCGATCCCTCATCCTTTACCAGCCAGATTTTATCTCCGGGGCGGACTTTTTCGGGTGTTTTGAACGCAACCTTCTCGCCTGCATTTCCAACCTCCACCGGCTCCTCCGCATCGTTTCTTATACCCTCGACGGTCATCACGAACTCGGTGGTAGCCCCCTTGACCTCGATTTTATCCCCGTTTGAGATTTCCTCTGAAAGTTCAACAACAGCCACCATGGGTTTACCGTAATAATGGGTAACCTCCCCGACAGGTTCTGTCGCATCGTATCCACTAGAGCTGCACATTATCAACTTCCTCCTCTAAGTTTGATATTAATTAGTTTACCACATGGAAAGAAAAATGTGTACAGGCAATTTTTACATTCAAGAGTTGTTGAGTGTGGTGGTTCATTGCACGAAAAAAGCTGCCGATCCCCAATTTATTTAGAACGGTTCTGCTGAAATTCACGATCAGGATTCATGGTCCTTCCTAAAAAAACTAATAAATATTGGCTTACAGATGTCAGGTTTTGCTCTTCCCGTACGTTGTACTGTTAAACACCGGATAAGGTGAATAATGTCCAGAAATAAAAACCAACTCCTTAAGACGCGTGCTGAAGGGTACCTGAAAACCGCGCTCGCGAATCCATCGGCTGAATTTCACGACGGGCAATGGGAGGCTATCGAAGCCCTTTGTATCGATCATGGCCGGGTGCTGGTGGTGCAGCGTACGGGATGGGGCAAAAGCATGGTTTTTTTCATCGCGACCAAATTGCTCCGTGAATCGGGTAAAGGGCCGACAATCCTCATTTCACCCCTGCTTTCATTGATGCGGAACCAGATTGGATCCGATGCCGCTGTAAATATAGGCCTTCGAACCGGCTCGATCACCTCGGAGAATAAACCGGATTGGGATAAAGTGATCGCGAGGCTCGGCGCGGGCGATATCGATTTGCTGCTTTTGTCGCCGGAGCGGTTGGGAAACGTGGATTTCCAGGAGAATGTCCTGCTCCCAATGATCGAAAATATTGGGCTCTTCGTTGTAGATGAAGCTCACTGTATATCGGACTGGGGTCATGATTTCCGTCCGGATTACCTGCGCATTACCAGGATAATTAACCTCCTCCCGCCGAACTCGCCGGTTCTTGCGCTCACCGCTACCGCGAATGACCGTGTAGTGGAAGATATTGTCAACCAGTTTGGCGAAAATCTTGTCGTGATGCGAGGTCCGCTTATCAGGCACAGCCTGTCCCTTCAAAATATCGAGCTGCAGTACAAGAGCGAACGGATGGCCTGGCTGGCTGATAAACTTCCTAAAATTGATGGGTGCGGGATAATTTACACTCTGACCAAGCGCGACTCGGAACGCCTGGCAGAATGGTTGAGAATCAACGGGATTAACGCCCAGGCATATCATTCCGACCTGAAAGACATCCGTCCTGAACTCGAGCGTAAGCTGTTGAATAATCAAATCAAGGTCCTCGTGGCTACTGTCGCGCTGGGGATGGGATTTGACAAGCCCGACCTGGGCTTCGTGATCCACTTCCAGCGTCCGGGCTCGGTCGTTCATTATTACCAGCAGGTCGGACGTGCCGGACGTCAGATCGAAAACGCCTATGGGATCCTGCTGAGCGGCAATGAGGATGATGAGATTACCGATTATTTCATCCGGTCGGCTTTCCCGCCAGAGGAACATGTACGCCAGATCCTCAGCGCGTTGGAGGCTTCGGAGGAGGGTCTGAATTACAGGGAATTAAGCAGGTGTGTGAATCTTAATTATTCACAATTTGAAAAGGTCCTTAGAATCCTTTCGGTCCAGGCGAACGCGCCGGTTATTTACCGCGATAAACGATGGCACCGGACGGTAAATCCGTATGAGATCGATGTAGAAATGGTCAGGGGAATCACCGAGCATCGACGTCGGGAACAGAAAACAATGCTCGAGTACATTAAAACCGACCGGTGCCTGATGCAGTTTCTTGCCGAAGAACTTAACGATCCGTACGCCGTGCCGTGCGGAAGGTGTGCCAGTTGTCTCGGGAAACCCCTTCTGGATGTTTCTTGTCCTGAAGAGCTGGTCAGGAAAGCGATTGAGTTTTTAAAAAATTCTGATATCGCGATTGGGCCGAGAAAGAAATTACCCGATTATAAGAACATAAACAAAGCCTTGCTTGCACAAGAAGGACGCGCGCTGTGCATGTGGGGGGATCCGGGATGGGGTAAAATGTTACGGAACGGCAAGAAATCAGGTTTCATACCGGATGCGCTTGTAAATGGGGTCGCGGAAATGATTCTTAAAAGATGGAAACCCGATCCGTTTCCATCGTGGATCGCCTGTGTGCCGTCACTGAATAACCCGGAACTGGTGCCGAATTTCGCCGAGCGGCTTTCGAAGAAGCTTGGTATTCCGTACAGGGACTGTATCAGAAAAGTCCGCAAAACCCAGCCTCAGAAACAAATGCAAAACAGCCATCAGCAGTACCGGAATATAAAAAATGCGTTTAAACTGGAATACCGTCCCGATGAATTTTACTCTCCGGTACTTCTCGTTGACGATTTGATTGACTCAAGATGGACAATGACTTTCATCGCGGCATTGCTTAAAACAAAAGGCTCAGGTAATGTTTACCCGATGGCTGTTTCGGTATCGACGCCGTCGTACTATTCTTCGGATAAAAATGTCCAATAACGATCAACATTTAACCACCGAAACCAGTATTACGCTTCTCCTCTGTTCCAAC
Source organism: uncultured bacterium (assembly GCA_965369865.1). GTDB lineage: Bacteria > JAJVIF01 > JAJVIF01 > JAPKYR01 > JAPKYR01 > JAPKYR01. The sequence goes on from CBDURU010000056.1 coordinate 2,866, forward strand.
CTGGTAGGTAATGGAACTGACGCGAAATCCCTTGGCCCATCCGAATTCGGTTGGCTTCTCCGGTATTTGGAGGAGTCCGGACACGTTCTCAATGGCCTGGTCGCGGATGGAAATGAAGAATTAATTAACAAACTTCAGCACAGGAATATTAACCCGACCAGGCTTGGCGCACTTCTCGATCGTGGCGCCTCAATCGCGGTAGCACTCGAGAATCTCACCAATTCCGGTATCTGGGTACTCAGTCGACTTGATGGGACATACCCGTCGCGGCTGAACGAACGCCTTGGCGATACCGCTCCAACATTGTTATACGGGGTGGGAGATCAAGAAATGCTTTCATCCGGTGGACTGACGATTGTCGGTTCACGCGATGTCGATGAGGCCGGGGTGGAATTTACCAGGCTTGCGGCTTCATTATGCGCCGGTGATGATATTACCGTGATTTCGGGGGGCGCGCGTGGAGTGGACCAGGTTTCCATGCAGAGTGCATCGGCGGATGGCGGTAAGGTGATAGGGGTTCTTGCATCGAACCTTGCCGGAGCCGCGGTAAAGCGTGAAACCCGGGTGGGAATTATGGAGAGCAGGCTGTGCCTCGTTTCACCCTGGAATCCGAATGCCGGGTTCAATATCGGAAATGCCATGGGACGGAACAAGCATATGTACGCTCTGGGTGACTGGGCTTTGGTTGTAAGTTCCGATTTAAATAAGGGAGGGACGTGGTCGGGGGCAACTGAATGTCTAAGGTCCGGGTTTGGAGTTCCGGTATTTGTGCGGATCGATGATGATATCCCGGCTGGTAACAGGGAATTGATCGCGAAAGGGGGAATTCCAGTCGGCATTGATGAGTTAAAATCAACATCTTCATTGCGTGAATTAATGAACGATAAATCAAGGGAGTCGGAACCTCAGAAATCGGAAGTTGAACCCGGGGGAAAGGACGAGCAGATGAAGATGTTCAATTCCTGATTTAATCGGAAATGGAAAAGCCGGCAATTATTCACCCTGTTCCACAAGAACCATCGCGTCCGGACCGTCACCGGTTTGCAACTCCGCCAAAACCTCACCCGTAAGAGGTTCGAGAAGGTAAAGCCTGTCGGTATTGAAATTAGTTGCGAGAATTAATCCCGGCAGCGCCACTAACGATGACGCGTAGCTGAGTGAGATTCCATAGGTCGGTAAATTAAAATTCTCAAGGACCTCACCCGTTTTCAAATCCACCCGAAGAATACTGCTGTCCAATCCATTTTCAAGGAACAGGATATCATCCGCTCCAATTTCACCACCGAATGGGGAGCCGTCAACTTCAATTACCTGGAAAATTTCACCCGAATTCAGGTCGATGCTTTCCACGATCCCATTCCCTTTAAAGCCTTCCTCAATTGTGTGGTCTCCAGCGGACATTACGATCAGGCGTTCGGGAAATCTCGGGCTGTGGATTACCTGGGTTGTATCGCGACCGGAAAGTTCGATAACACTGGAAATTTCACAGGCTGGAAGTGCGATCTCGATCACAATACCCTGTCCGCCCGCTTCATGCATGGAGTTCAGATTCGAGCATGCTGCAAATGCCTTGTTATCCACAATTACGATCCCACCGGGCCTGGCATATGTTGGATCGGGAGTATCGCTCGGGAGATCGTTGGCATCGGGAAGGATTATTGATTTAAGAATTTGATTTTCAGGTGATGCGCCAGAATCGAGATCGACCAGTAACACTTCGTTTGAAAGGTAACATGTAACAAGTGCTGTCGAATCGGTAACGAACGCCATGAATTTCGGATTTGTCCCGGCTCCTGTGCTTATCTCGTGAATTATTGTCAATAAGGCAGGGTCGACCACCTGGATAGAGTTGGACAGCGAGTTAACGATGTAACAGAGGCCATCATGCAAAACCATATGGCTTGGTGCGATCCCGGTCTGCAGGACGTCCTGGGTCACATTCCAAACACCATTCGTACGTTCAACATGGGTAATATTTTCCGAAAGCCCGTTGGCTATAAAAATTTTGTAATCCCGGCCGTCATCATCGGCGGAAACCGGCGGTTGCGCGTTGATATCGGCAGCGGGTGGAAATATTCCCGATCCTTTCCCGACCGTACATCCGTTGATTAAAAGAATTACGAGAATTATAAGAATTTGTAACCTGTGGCGGGATCCCATCATTTAGAACTCCCCCTTTACCGTCAGGAAATATGCCCGGCCCGGAAGCGGGAAACCTCTGACATCGGTCAAATGATTATCAAGGAGGTTCTTAATCTCAAACATCAATGAAGTTCCCGAATTGAAGTTGTATCCAAGCCCGATTCCCATCGACTCATCAGGCGCGAGGAACCTTGTACCCGATGGCGTTACCGGTATCACCCCTCGCCGTTCCCAGTTACAGAAGGCTTCCCAGTTATTCCGATGCCACCTTAACTCAGTATAAATTTCACTCGATGGCTGTCCTACCAGCGGCATCCCGGCATGAGTCGGATCACCTGATATATCGACAGCCCTGGTTCGCGTGTAACTTGCCCTCAGTTCAAGTTCACGATCGATCACCCAATCGGTCGAAAATTCAAACCCGCTCGACCTCACACGCCCGATATTAAACGGCTTCCACCTGAACCCGGATATCAACAGGTAATCGATCAGGTCTTTAGTCTGGAGATTGAAATAAACAGCCTCGAATCTGATTCGATTTTCAGTATGTGTAATGCCGATGTCGAAACCGAGCGTCCGTTCATTTACAAGATCCGGATTACCGATCACGAACCCTTCGTTCCGATACAGTTCCTCGAATGACGGAGAACGGAAATCCAATCCGAAATTCGTGCGTGCTATCCATGAATCGGAGATCGGATATTTCAGGCCAATTTCAGGACTCAGAATTGTATCTCCATCAACCCGATCGCACCGGACAGCTCCTGATATTACCCCGTTTGATGGAAGGTAGAATTCATCACGAACCCAGGCCGCGAATGTACTCCTTGAAGAATTATCATATTCAGTTCCATCCACCGATTCCAGTGCGATCGAAAACCCAAATGTCAGAATGTCGCTTGAGGTAAAACCGGCACCTGTCAGTTCGGCTGTCGATTCGTAACGCTTATGAATCCATGATGTCGCAAGGGGTACTCCGGTCGATTCCCCAAGTTCATCCAGAAAATTACGCGACTGACGTAACCACGCGAATGTCACATCCATGTTCCAGTCACCGAAACCCGGATCGAGATATGTACCCTGGATAAATGTACGGGTATCGGTCTGTGACGCGTGATGGCTCGGGAATGTCGTTATTCCCGGAATACCTTTCCGGCTCCTGTACCATTCCGCCGAGATCCCAAGCGTCCTTCTGTTACCGAGATTCCAGGTATGGCCATACCGTGTTTCAAATGCTGTAAATTCATTATTGACACGGGTATCGGTAAAATCGTCGCCTGTATCAAAAAAAGTCCCATTATCGTTATGGAAATCGAAATCCCCGCGCGAACCGGCCAGTTCGAAATGAAAAAGATCGTTTGAATCCCGCCATGTGAATCCTGAGGTTACGGTTCCGAAACTACCGGCGGATATTCGTCCGGTGATTTGCGTTCCGTCCCGTTCATCAATCGAAAGGCTTGTCAACCGGACTATCCCTCCGACCGCGCCACCGCCATGAAACGCTCCCTCACCCCCCCTGATAATTTCAATTCTCTCGAGGGAATCGAGCGGTATGTCGCTAAGGTCTACCGAACCGCCTGCCGGATTTAAAGGAACGCCGTCAAGCGTAACCAGGACATTTTCGCTCCCCAGACCGCGAATGGAAATTGTCGAGAGTGCCCCGAGTCCACCGAACGACCTGACAGACACCCCCGGAACAGAATCGAGTACTTCGGGAAGTGTGATCGACCGCCTGCTCAGCTCCTGCGGATCGAGAACAGTAGCGAAAGCTGTCGGACGGTCGATGATTTCATCTGTTTCAAGATAAGTTTCCTCTACATAAATTACGCCGAGGTCGATTATTTCGTTTTCGGTCTCGATCACATCCGATGAATCTTCGGATTCGGCCTGGTCCTGTGCAAAAACTTCCGCACATGTAAATACAAGCAGGAGGAGAAAGATCAATATGAAATTTACAATCGGTTTCATTTGACCACTCAAGTTCAAAGTACGGAGAGTCTGCTTGCCGAATGCACCGCTGCTACTGCGTCGCCATCGAACCCGGCCTTGTTCGGTATCGCGCCAAGCGGAGAGACGTTTCCGAAACATAAAATCAGATCGCCATCGCTGTCATACTGCTCGGTACCCGGATAATCCACATCCCCGGTGTCGATTATTCGCACAAACCGGCACCATGAAAGTCCGACATCCGCAAGATCGAATGAGTTTCCACCGGCCGATTGCGGGTCCGTAGGATCAATGCCACCTGTCAATGTTCCATCGGGATTAACATCGGAATATGTTGGCCAGTTACCTGCAAGCCCGGTAAAGCTGGATGTGTCCATATAAATCTGGGCTATGCACGATTCATTCGCGGGATTGTAATCGAATGGGTAACGATGCCACTCTACACCATCCTGGCTGACCTCAACAATCGCGGTTTCATTGGCTACAGCATAGCGGGTGTCGCCGTACCAGTCGCAGCCCGATCCATTCACGATAAACGCATTTTCGAAAACGATCAGGTCGTCGCCAGGGCCATCGACGATTACATTATCGATAAATTCAAGGGTCGCGACACCCCCGTACCCGAGTGAACAGACATCCAGCCCACCGCTTCCACCCGCACCGTGCGGCGGTCCAAGAAATTTTTCGGGTTGTGTGAAAGTGTCCCCCTCTTCATTCAAAGCCCCGAATTGAACCGATATGCCATCCGCGAATGGGTCTTCGCAATACAGGATAGCTTCGTAAATTGATGATTCAATATCAGCGGTCACTATCGCGGTACCACCCCACCATTTGGGCGTTTCACGTGAAGCGTGGCCGTTCTGATCGATGATTGCTAATGCGTTTCCGTTCAAATCCGTTCCAGTGATATCCCAGTCAATACCCTCTGTAATCGGACTTTTCGAGCCATCACTGTAAAATCCTGTCAGTTCGAACTTCGTCTGTTCACCTGGTTCGGAAAGGGTAGCTGCATTCGGGTTGATTTCAATTTTCAAAAGAGTGGGAATCTGATCGGTGACAGTTATTTCCATAAGCTGGAATGTCGCCAGCGCATCGTTTTCAGGATTGTTTAATTCATCCCGGATACAGATAAGTCCCGTGTATGTCCCTGGTTCGGCGCCATTCTGGTTTGAAACCTGGCTTGAGTAAATCGTCATTCCATTTTCAATGGCAAACTGTGCTGGTACTGGAAGCGGCATCAGGTCTGGTATTTCGATACTTACATCTGCCAGCGGTCCGTCGTTTTGCCAATCGTGAAATCCAATCCAGACATCGATCATCGATCCCGGCAGTGGATTGAGTGTCCCCGATACATGGGTAATCACATCGAAAGCTTCATTACAATGCGGGCTGAGAGCGGGATTATCGGGATCGACCATTTCGGGAGGCAACCATGACGCATCAAGTACAAAATCAAATTGTACCGGTCCGGACTCCGATAAATTAATGATCACAGTGCTTTCACTCGATTCGCCGGATGAAAATCTTCGCTCCGGATCGTCGGTTTCGAAATCGATAAACCCGTTGATATCCGCCCATGGTTCACAAGTCCAGCGTATCGTGTATCCACCCGCATTCTGAAGTGTTGTTGAAACCGAACCTGAATCGAATGCAGGCAGCGTCGGATCGGGCGGTCCCAGAATCACAGCCTTGAGGTCAAACACATCCAGGTCGGAATTACCCGGTACTGGATGATCGAGAACAATGTCGCACTGGAGATTTTCACCGGGATTCAGGATCACATTTTTTATCGAGAGACACGATGGGCACATCGGGATTTCGAGTAACTGGGTGATGTCCAGGTGAATTGACGCCTCTCTCCCGGAGGTTAAAGAATATTCAAGGGTTTCAGGATCGATTTCGACATGCCATAAGCCCAGGATATACCGATCTGAAGTGATACTTTGGCTGAGATCCGGGCCATCGGATAATTCCTGGTTCGAAATATTTAAATCCGGATGAACCGGCACATCGGTCGAGCAGCCAAACAACATCAATCCGGCAAAAAAACCGATCGCGATTAAAGTTGCTGGAAATAAATTCGGGGGGTGAGTTACCTGTAACAATTCTGGCTCCCTTACGGGTCCATGGCCCGTAGCTGGACTTATCCGCCGAAGCCCCGAGTTTACGAGGGGCGTAGGCGGAAGTGCGTCGCGATCGGTCTCCTGGCTCAGGGTCATCTTACCCACACCGGGCCTTCTCTCCGCCGTAGCCCCGAGTTTACGAGGGGCGAAGGCGGAAATGGCATTATCCGGGGGGAATCGCCAATACAGTTGCCGGACAGCTACGGAATCTCACCGTATTCCCGTGCATCGCGCACACTGTCGTGATATGTCGTGGAAAGGATAACAGGGATGAAGAGGGTAGGCAAGTGGGAAGTTGTGCAGTTTCCCTTAGCTTTGCCAACTTGACTAATAATACCGATTCCCAAGATATACTATTAATTAATTTTCTGATGGACATGGTTAGTAATTCTTTCCCTGTTTACGGATATCGAAGAGTACAACTTTCCGCAGACATCAGAGAACCGTGCCAGCACTTTGCCGTTTACCTGGGTCTGGTCCTCAAATACTCCAAGGGAATAGAAATCCGTGTACCATTTTTCTAGGTTTAATAGCGTGATTGTCGCAACACTAACTCTGTCATCATTGGGTAATGCAAACACAAATAACGGCTGTGCCATGCTGTTAACTCGACAGTCAACAGGATATATTCCTTCTGGATCATGATTCGGATCATGCCAGTCAAAGTCCAGGCGATTGCTCGGAACCGTTTGAGAAATTAACTCTCGGAAATCGTCCATGAACGTTGACCGGATTATCTCGCGTGACAGGTACGAAACATCAGTGATTTTCATTAAGGCTTGTATAAATGTGTAGAGGGCATCCCCAAACTGGTTCTCAGCGATTCTGATCATTAATTCACCATCATGGTCTTCAACGCTGAAATAGTTCAACGCTGTATCAATAATCTTTTTCCTGTTACCCTTTCGAAGATCACGCTCTTCAATATCGTATGTCAGATGCATATATGTGTGGCCTTCATCGGTCAAAATCCAGTTGCCATTTTCTTGCTTCATTACAATCGCAAGATGATCTCCATCGCTGAAAAGGAACGGGGTGAACACGCGAAATCTATCAAGGCCTTCGCTTGATAGATGGATCTTTGCGCCCACTTTTTCCTGGAATTCCCTTTGTATCGTCTCCATGCTCATATTCCAGCCTCCTTAAAATAGCTTCTGCTGGTCTTCATCCAGTAAAACGAAACTGCAATCTTCCAGCATGCATTTGAGGGCTGAGTGAAAATCAATATATTTGTCCGTAACTTCGGCATAAGTTTCCTCGTCTGCGCCAAGGTCCTGATATCTCTCGGTTGCCATGTGGATATGAAAGTCATAAAAGGTTTCACATTCAATCGCATTTGTGTGCTGACCGTGTTTTCCATTATAACGGCAAAGCGTGAACAACTGGTTCGAATCTGCCGGTATCAGAACCAGGATAATCGAGAAATCCATCGGATTGGCATCTGATTGCCTAAGGATAAGCCTGTACTTATTACCGGTTACTCCATCCACATCATATCGTTTCTCCTTATGACCGCGTTTCGAGTTCAACCTTGGCAGAGCTGACAGATCATGGGGGAGCTTTTTTTGCTCGTTAATCATCTCCTCGATTTCAGTATCCATATATCTGACAGCCATTGTTTAATACCCTCACACTGCTTATATTATAATCCCTGATTGAATCCTTTTAAATACGCATCAAGCATGAAATTGCATTAATTATCCCTCATGCTAGCGCGAGTTCCAGAGTAGAGACAACATTGACAACACAGTATAGTATAGCAATCATGATGGATTATAGAAAATTAAACAATGTCGAATAACTCCACAATCGAATGGACTTCCTCAACCTGGAATCCATGCACAGGTTGCTCTAAAACCTCCCCTGGATGTAAAAACTGCTACGCCGAGCGTATGTCGAAGCGCTTAAAAGCCATGGGCCAGCCGAACTACCGGGACGGTTTCGAAGTCCGCACTCACCCCCGAATGCTGGATATCCCACTCAGATTGAAAAAACCTCAAACCATTTTTGTAAATTCTATGAGTGATTTGTTCCACAAGAATATTCCGGCAGAATTTATCAGGGAAGTTTTCAACGTAATGGTCGAAGCACGGCAGCACCGGTTCCAGGTCCTTACAAAACGATCCGGGAGGCTCCGTCAACTCAATAATTCACTCCCATGGGCTGACAACATCTGGATGGGTGTCAGTGTAGAAACACCGGATTACATGCATCGCATCGACGACCTCAGGGAGACCGGCGCGGCAATAAAATTCCTTTCGCTCGAGCCTTTACTCGCACCATTGCCTGATCTCAACCTCGATCGAATCGATTGGGTAATTGTCGGAGGGGAATCCGGACCACATGCGCGACCGATAGAACCCGACTGGGTTATGGACATCCGCGATCAGTGCTTAAATGCCAGAGTGCCTTTCTTTTTCAAACAGTGGGGCGGTACAAATAAGAAAAAAACCGGACGGGTTCTTGAGGGCAAATTATGGGATGAAATGCCGACAAATCCTTCCAGAGCTTAAATCCCCTTTTTATTATTTCAATTTTTTCTTCCTTTTTTTGGTAAAATTTGGTATAGTATACGAAAATTCAGGTAATATTATTTTAGACAATCTTTACTATTCTTCAAAAACCATTCTTTTACTCCTGATCCTTTGGAGGACGCGATGGTAATTCGAAAACTCACCAATCGCCAGGAAGAAATCCACCGTTTCATTATCGGTTACATCCAGGACTACGAACGCCCGCCGACTATCCGCGATATCGCCGATAATTTCGGGTTCACCGTGAAAGGCGCGTACGACCACCTTCTCGCGCTCGAACGCAAGGGCTGGATCGAACGCGAAGGCAAACACTCAAGGGGGATCACTATCAAGGAATTTCCCGAAGGTCTGGAACATCTGAAACATCATCGTGAGTTGATGAAACAAGACATCAGGGCGATCCCGCTCGTCGGACGAATCGCGGCCGGCGAACCTGACGCCGCGATTGAAACGAGCGATGAGAAATTCGTGATCGGCGGCACCTACCTGTCAGGGCAGGACCATTTCGCGCTGAAAGTTAATGGCGACAGCATGCAGGATGCCGGAATCCACCTCGGTGATATCGTGATCGTCCGAAAACAGGAAACCGCCAAGAATAATGACATCGTCGTGGCCATTATCGAAGGCATCGAGAGCGAAGCTACATTGAAGCGGTTCATTAAGGACGGAAACCGGATTATTCTCCGTCCCGAAAATCCGGTATATGAAGACATTCCCATTCCCGACCCGAGACAATTACAAATCAACGGTGTTGTTGTCGGGCTGTACCGCCCCATGCGGTAAAATTCCCGTCACTAAGTAGAATTCTGGAATTTCATCCCTGCCTGACCGGCGGGGATTTTTTTATTAGTTTAAGAAATCCCTGCTCTATTCTGTTCCTGCCGGTGCAGCAGAAGCGGTTTCCAGAAGAAGTTCGAGATTGGTATAAGCATCAAGGTAATAATCGCGGATATCGAGTTCCTGCTCCTCGGTAATCCACCCGCTTACTTCCTCAAGCGCGGCCTCGAGCGCTTCCACCCAGCCATCCTCATATACAGGACCCAACGGGGATTCCATACGTCTTAGTCCCTCCGCGCAATTGTCCCTTGCCTCGAAATCATCGTTCCTGACATTTGCGGTCAACGCGTTGAGTGCCTCTACAGTCGAGAAGTTTCCCAGGTTGTAAAGCGCCTGTGCCGGATGGGTTTCGATTGCGTCTATAAGCACCGGGACCGCCCTCGGATCTCCGGTCAGCCCAAGGAGCACCACCGCACCCATGACAACACTTTCGTGCCTGTATGCGTCCTCAGGATCGTGGTAATAAATTTCGATACAGGTGCAGACGATATCATCGTCCGACCAGATACCGAAAAATATCCCGTTATCCTCAGCGGTCAGCATCTGCCGAATATCAGCCTTCACCCCTGCGGTTGTCTCGCAGTCACCAGGAACCTGAGCTGCACCCGGCTGAATCAGGAGTGTAAAGATCAGGATTGTGAGGTAAGTCTTTATTGTAAATCGCATTTTAAAGCTCCGGAATCATGTTAATCGTGTAAATATTATTTTTTGATTTATCAGAAATTGTTGGGATACCCAATGTGGAAGTACATTAAATTTTCGATCTGGCTGTTAATCGGTGTGTTCGGAGTCTCCCATCCCGAATCGCTCAGAAAATAATCCTCCGGATCGTTCCAGTTCTGGACGCCCCAGTACATTAAATTACCGTATTGTTTGTCATTCTTGCTGCAATATGACCAGTTGGTGCCCGGCTGGCAGTAATCCTGAATGATCTGCCAGCAATAGCTGTAGCCGAGATCAAGAAGGTATATATCGTGGAAAATCCCAAGCGCATGACCGAGTTCGTGCGCGAGAACCCTGTTAATCGCGCCATCACGCATACTTATAAATGTGGAGTTATGAGTCTGGAACATCGGACGACAATCCATTCTTGCCCAGGCCAGGGCATTGGGTATATCCGGGAAAGAGTTTACATAGTAGACATTAACCGGCCCGCTTTTATCTCTGAACAGGGAATGGCATGTATATAACTCATTTACCGTTCCCGCGAGCCATGAAGTCCTGGCGATGTAGCTGATTTCCACCAGCGTAATGGTCATGTCCCACCGGCTGTAGAATTCATTCGCCCAGTCCACATCATTTTGCACCCGCCACTCCGTTGTTGCGGGACTTGTGCCGTCGGTTGTCATGATGATATGGGCGTGAATCGTAAAATCGTAATCGCCCATGCTTTCGACCATGATCTCAGTGGTAAGAGTGTATTGCTGGTCGCCGCCCCCGACCACCGGATGCGCAGCAACCTTTACGTAATAGATCCCTTCCTCAAGCTGCCCCAATGTGATCTGCTCGTCGTCCTGACCCGGGTCCGCGCTGAGTTTGATCGGTTCCCCGGACGGATCGGTATAAAGGTATAGATCGTTATCCGCCGTCTGGCCGCTGGTTATGGTTATAAATCCCGATGCAATAGCGTTCTCTTCAATTGTGAACCGGTACCAGTCGGGATCTGAAGGGAAACATACCGTGTCTGAAAGTTCAGTTTCAAAAGCGACTACGTCGGCTGTGAGATACGAATCATTCCCATCTCCGCTGGAGCAGATATAACCGGACGTATAAAGCTCTACATCCATGACGTATTCCCGGTCACCCTCAGGATCAGAGTCTAATGCTTCGAGTTCAACATAATGAATGCCGGGACCGAGTGCGGTTATAAATACATACTCATCCGTTGCACCGGTGTTGTCGCCCACATATGTAGCCGGTCCCGGGTACTCCTCGTAGATATAAACATCGATATTACCGAAGCTGTTGTTATGGAGGTAAATCGTACCCCCGGCGGTTTTATTCGGTGGTACGATTAACTTGTACCAGTCGCGAAGGTCCTGGCCGGCACAGACAGAACCGGTGTAATTTCCAACAAGGCCGATCGGATCGGCGACATCGTAATCATTGTTCGTGTCAGTCGTGCAATCCCCACCAGGGAGATAGATATCAAGCGTCAGCATATAGGACTGGACATTTTCACCGGCGGTTTCTCCCAGTTGCACCGCGATATAATAAGTTCCGCTCTCGATGTTGCCCACGTCGATAATTTCAGTTACACCATTTGGGTTCATTGAAAATGCTATCGGGTCGCCAGGGCAGCCATCGTAAAGAATAAGGTCGTTATCGCTAAAAAGGAAATTGTCCAGTGTTATTGTACCGATCATTACCTGTCCTGAAGGAATCGTGAATACGTAGAAATCAGATAAGTCGTTCGGTATACAGACAGCATTAACAATTGTGTCCTCCAAATTTAATGGTACGGATGTGTCGCAGTTTACGTTTGTATCAGCTTCGCAATCCATCTGGCCGACTTCAATTTCAACAAAAGCGTATGCGGCAATATTCCCGGAAGGAGCCGCCTGGATACTTTGTTTCCATAATGTTCCCGGAGATGAGATTTCTATAAGCACCGGTTGTGTCCCGATTTTCGCAGCGTTTGCGTTTGCGGTCACCGTGAGTGTAGTAAAATTCGACTTGTCGTTCAGCGTAACTGACGGGATGTCGAACTCAATATTCGGTGAGTACAGGCGGACGTCACCGATCTGGTCGCCGTAACTTCCGTTACTCCATCCCTGCCAGTCCCACACACTTATCGAAAGTTCAAGTTCACCTGCTCCGGCACCGCCATACTCCGTTCCAACAACCGATGTGTTCGTCACTACCGGCAGTACCAGGAACGGCTCTTCGGCATTTGCCTTTATTGGAAAATCATTCGGGATAATTACCGGCGGGTCGGGATCGGGTAGATCCCAACTGCAATCGACAGCATAATCGAAGTATAAAATCGGGCCGCCGCTCCATGGAAATTGTATCTTGTATTCACGCCGGTTTGTGTTTCCTGCCCTGAAAACCGCCCGTCCGTTGGGATCCGTTAACGGGAGTAACGTTTGACCGATGATTTCCGTCTGTGACATTAACCCGTCGCCGAATAACTTGTACGGGTTAATCATTGACGTTGGCGGACCGCCCGGACCTTCTATCGCGAAATTACCCTTAACATATCCGAGGAACCCCGCATCCGTGAATTCGGACGGGTTCCACCAGCGTGTAAACCCATCGGCATTTTGAACCTCGAGATCATTCGATCCTGGGAACCTTAACCCGCCTGCCTCCAGGCTTCCGTTCGAGAGAATAATCCCCTTGAGGTCGAATGCCGTGAAAGTGGACATCCCTGGAAACGGGTGTGTGATCACCATGTCAATGACAAAGTACCCGATCCCGGGATTACTGCCGGGTTTCAACTCAAATGTGAGTTTCAGGGCATTATTCAGGGACTTGAGGATGTTGACATGAAGGTCGGCAGACCTGGCAGGCTCAGCCGAAATGGTGCCGTCCTCTTTATTTGCCGTACAATGCCAGTAACCCCACTTGTACCTTGAGGTTCCCGTGTCGGATGTAATCTGTGCAAGCTCTGGTGGCGGGGATTTATCCAGGTCCGAGGGAGTTGTCGGGGAATAACCGCCTGAACAACCTGTCACTGCGAAAATAAAAACCGTTATGAAAATAAAAAGCTGATGGCGCATGGGTATACCTTTATATTTAAAATCTGATATGAAAAATATCTAAGGGACACAAAATCACCGCACACCCTTGCGCGGCTCTCCGGATCAGTATCTATATTAATTATAGTTCAATTGGGTAAAAATTCAAGCGTTTACTTAACTAATGGCAAATATTTCGACGAGTTAATTATCAATTTATACCCAATCTTGATTCAGATACCAGAAATGGCAAATCAATGAAAATATTTTCCACAGGCACCTTTCCACCTGCCTTTTTGCAAACGGGGTTGACTATTCCATGGATATCCTGATATGCTACTTCATTCGAATGTCCGGGTAAAAACCGGATATGGTTTTGTATGACCATAATCGATTCCCCGGCCAGGCTGGGTTATCGGAGGAAACTGTGTATAAGATTCTTTGGCCTTTCGGCAATCTGCAAATGAATCCCCTGTACCTTACTTTGGTGGTTGTTGCCCTGCTTCTGCTGGCAATGGCTCAATCGTATGCCAGCGCCAAAAAAATGAAGATCGGTCCAGCCCTGATTCTCAGTTTCGGAGTCCTCGTTGTCGGGCTTGTTATTACCTATTTCATGTTTAATGCACTGTTCTCACAATATAACAGGCAGGACTACGTATTCGAGAACGTATCGATCTACAGCTATGGATTCATGCTGATGCTGGCGTTTGTTTTCGGCACGATTTTCCTGGTCGTCCAGGGAAAGAAGGAAAAACCACCTGTTCCCATGGACACGATTCTCGACCTCATGGTGTTTATCATCATCGGTTCGATACTCGGTGCCCGTGCTGTTTATGTTGCAACGCAGCCAGGTGAGTTTGCAAACAATCCCGAAAATATTTTGAAAATTACCGAGGGAGGGTTATCTATCCACGGCGGGATTATCGGGGCGATGCTTTTTGGTTGGTTCTATGCGATGATCAAGGGGCTCAATTTCTGGAAAATAACCGATTTCATGATTGTCTCGCTGCCCCTGGGCCAGTTCTTAGGACGAATCGGCTGTTTTCTAAACGGCTGCTGCTTCGGAAAAGAATGCCGTGCTGACTTCCCGCTTGGCGTCACCTATCCGAACGCTGAAACCTGGGCTGACAGGGGATTTAACCAGAACCTTGCAAACCTTTATGACTCGGGTCTTGCGGCATTACCAAAAGTGGGAGAAACGTTACCTTTTGCACGGCATCCAGCTCCACTTTACGAGGCATTCGGAGTGCTTCTGATTTTCTGGTACCTCCTTAATTTCAGAAAAAATAAGGTCTTCACCGGACATGTGTTCCTGATGTACGTCGTTCTTTACTCCGTGCTCAGGTTCTTTGTCGAGGACTGGCGATTCGGGAATCCTACGGATGGCGAAGGTTCCGCTGTTGTCCTGTTTAATTTCATCACGGTAGCCCAATTGGCGAGTGTAATTCTCGCCGCTGCGGGAATTACCCTCATCTATGACCTGAAACGCCGGACCTTACTTGCCAAAATGCTCGTAAAAGGTGAGGATGAGGGAGAAACTGAGGAAGAAGTTCCGGATGTTGAGGGCGAAGCGGCCGATGTTGTTGTTGAGGATGAATCCTACACTGTGGAGCCTGAAGAACTTGATGAGGACCAAGGTAACAGTGATGAAACTGAAACCGGAGAGGATCTATTGGATTTGTCCGGGGAAAAACCCGGGTAACAAATCCCGATTTGTATTTTTGAAAAAAATTCTGACCGCCCAATCGGGCGGTTTTTTTCAGCAATCATCGAAATCCAGCCGTGTTCCGGGAATTTTACCGCTGTATTATCCATTGAAACTAAGAGATGAACCTTAAACATACTTGACACTCCAGTTATGCAGAATATAATTAATATTCAGAAATGTGGTCTTCGTAACGAAACTAATAGAATAAAAAACAACCAGAAATCCGGGAGCTTTTAAAATGCGACTATTTCTAGCAATATTTCTCATTTCAGCAATGTTCCTTATCCCTCTACTCACATCTTGTGTCCCCAGTGGTTACGAAGAGGGAAGCGATAATCCTAATCGACCAGCTGAAATCCAGGTCGATTTAGAGGACCTGCCACCGGGAGACAATGTCCAGGAAGAGCCTGAAGAAGGCGACTGATTACATCCCTTCTGCGTGGGGTTGAAACATGCGAACCAGCACTTTTCTTGTAATCCTGTTGATCTGCGGGATATTTCCATTGGTACTTTCCGGCTGCAAAACGACCGTTGAGACAAATGAACCCGGACCTGGGGGGCTTCCGAAAGGTATGGTCGACGAGGATTCGCCAGCACTCGACGATCAGGATTTCCCTGTATACCCCGATTCAGTACAACGTGCGACCGGTGTATATGAGACCGGAGATTCATTTGAATCGGTTATCCAATATTACACCGAACTTCTCGGGTTCAACCCTGTCAAATTGGATGAAATCTCGGGAGAAATATTCACGTTTGAGACAGGGGAATATATCCTTGTGATCCTTCCATTACCTATTGGCGATACAATCGGTACCGAAATCAGGTTCACTATTCTGGAAGAGGGCAGTTGATTTCAGGGATTCCTCATGGAATATAAATCCGCCAGGCCGATTCTGGTGGAACTTTTTTATTTTCAATCCGTCAAAGGTTACACCCCGGACCACAAGGGGTAAGGTTTTTATTCCGTGGATAATACGGACATGTCGCGAGTGTGAATAATGACAGCAGCATAGCCCGAAGGGAATCCGCTGGTGAACTGATGGCGGTACGGGCGCGTGATAACCGTCTCATTTCCAGGACCCTTGCCGGGGACGATGAAGCGTTCGAAGACCTCGTCAGGACTTACTACGACAGGATTCGCGCGATGGTCTATCACCATCTCCACCGTGAGGATGATCTGGATGACGCCCTCCAGGAAATTTTTATCAAGGCATACCAGGCTCTACCCCGTTTTAAAAAGCGTTCTAACTTCTATACCTGGATTTACCGGATCGCCTCCAACTACTGCATCGACAGGCTCAGGAAAAGGAGGCCTGAACTCGTGAGCCTTAACGGTAGCGAGGCTCGCGACGCTCTTGAAACACGAATTCATTCCAACATCGATACTCCTGAGGAAAAATACACAAGGACCGAACGTGTCCTTATCGTCAGGAAAGCGATCGGGATGCTCGATCCGATCTACCAGAACATTATTGTTTTACGGGAAATTGAAGGATTGACGTACGATGAACTTGGCGAAAGCCTGGAAATACAAATGGGAACCGTTAAAAGCCGTCTTGCCAGGGCGCGTAAGGAATTGAAAAAGGTCCTCCAGGACATGGATGTTATTTAACATGGATTGCCGAGTGTGCCAAAATCTGCTCAACCTGTACCTCGACAACGAACTCGAGGGACAGGTGCTTGCCGAACTGGAACTCCACATCGAGGGCTGCCCGGAATGCAAGGCTGAACTCGACCGTCTCAGTAAAATGAACGAATTTCTCAACGACCTCAGGGAGGTCGAGATTCCGGAGGGCGAACGGGAGGCTTTCATCGATGCTTTGAGGGACCGCATCGAGGCCGAAGGCGTGAAGGTCGGTAAGAAGAGATCGATCCTCCGACCGGTCCTTGTCTCAGCAATCGTCGTTGTCCTGGTA
Organism: uncultured bacterium; assembly: GCA_965369865.1. GTDB lineage: Bacteria > JAJVIF01 > JAJVIF01 > JAPKYR01 > JAPKYR01 > JAPKYR01. Next base: position 19,759 of record CBDURU010000056.1, read on the forward strand.
CTTATTACTTTCGTAACCTGTCCGAAAACCGAGCCCGACATAAGGATCGCTCCGGCCTCGGGATTGAACGCGCTTGAAAACATGGCGATCGATCGGATTATTGCAGGATCGCTCGACGATCATTTCCTGGCTACATCCGGGGATTTTATGGTGAACCCGACAGTATCCGGCGGACAGGCGCTTTCAGTCTGGAAAATCCTGAAGGAAACGCACGGCGACCTGTTCGAACCGGCTGATTAAATTAATGAATTGAAAAAGAAATCATGACCAGGGGATACCGCATATTACTCACCATCCTGATTGTTCTCATCGTCATGGGAATAGTAGGGCTTGGCGCGATTAAATTCTGGGCGCGACCCGGACGTCTTGATGCCGCGAAGTCGGTTGAATTATTGAGTGCAGCATGGAACCAGGCTCAAACCGAGACGCCATCGGGTCCGCGCGAGGTTTTCTACGATCTCGGTGGAAAAGTTTTCAGAATCACGTCTGAACTCGATGAAACCGCGAAATTCGAGGCGTTCCAGAATTTAATGGCATCGCTATTCCCCCAGGTCGATCCGTCCGATGAATTCCTCGCCAATCTGACTGTTACACACAGGGGACGTGTCAGGATAGCCGGGGTAACTTGTGAGAGAATCCTTGTATCGCCAACCCGGTATGATGGCAACTCGATCGAACTATGGATCGAACCCGGTAAAAATCTTATCCTCGGTTACCGTACGATTGATTTCGAGGGGAATCTGGTGCGGGGTTACCGGTTCCTTAAAATTACAGGAACTGAACCGGTTGATGATTCAGCGTCATCCGGGACCGAAACTCCCGACCTGCCATTTTTTAACGATCCCGAACTTATCCCCCCTGAACGTATCCAGGAAATGGCTGCTGCTCACATCATCGCTTTGCCCGACTGGCTGCCGCCAGGATTTAAATTGAGGGGTGGACGCCGGTTAGCGAATTTCGATCAGCCTGCCGTGTTTGATAATTATATGCCGGGATTGGGGGTAGGGCGTATGCAGATTGGCGGGGGTGGCGGGGGTGGCGGGGGTCTGGGGCCAAGGCAGGGTCAGGGACCATTGAGGGAATTTAATAATCAATTCCAGCTTGTTTATACCGATGGCCTGAATACAATTTCAGTTATACAGCTTCCCCAGGTCAGGATGGGCGAGAGTTTCTTCAATCCGGATCGACAGGGAGAAGTTCTGGAAGCAAAAGCCCGTGAGGTCTGGCGGCTGTTCCATACCGCAATGGCTGGACGATTCCTCCCGAATGCCACAATAATCGTTTACGGTGAGGTTTCGCCTGAAATTGCGAAACAAATCGCGCGGAGCATTCCCGATATTCCACTCGTCCCACCAATGGGAGCCGGTCCCGACGATCGACCTCCGGATCCTCCACCGGATGAAATGCAACCATTCGGTCCCGAACGTCCGCGACCTGATCGGCCGTTTGGCGGAGGTTTTGGTGGAGGACCTGGCGGACGTCGACCCGGCGGAGATTCGGATTGAAGTTGTTTATTGGAGTTTATTTACGGCTCCTGGCACCCGGGAATTTACTACAGTCGAAAGTGTATCGGGTGTATCCGTTGCTCACCTGTTTTTTTTCATTTTTTTCGTATCCCGTGATCAGGCGAAATCCGCATTATCAGCATGCTCAGGCGGTAATTTTCCCGTATCAGGGCAACACCCGTGATTTTCGGATTTGGGGTATGCCAGGTGTATCGGGATACGGGTAATGAACTTCGGGGACAAGGCATTTTTCCCTTAATATATAATGGTAAAGTCAGGTTTATCACTGGAGAAAAATGGCATGTCCCCTGTGTAGCATTAATATACGTCGACAAGCACGTTCGACCCGGAGACTATCAAGGCGTGCAAGGATAACTGTCTCACTCAGCGTGTCGACGCCACGCGATGTGTTGATGGTTATCTCTACTTACTAATAGGACAGGTTAGGGAGGATTTGGCGCGTGGGGGGATCAAAATAAGATTGAACATATCGATTCACCCACAAGCTCATTTATTTTTAGTGACTGAGGCTGTTTCCGGATACTTCAATACATATTTACTTTTATAAATTTATGTATCGCGCATGTGGGCGGCACCCGG
>CBDURU010000057.1:0-21824 GCA_965369865.1 uncultured bacterium
TGAAGACCGGTGATGAGAACGCAGTTATCGCCTGACTTCTCAAAAAATCTCAGGACATTGAGATGTATGCCCCCCATGCGAAATGGAACCAATTCGACGCTGTCATGGTCGGAACTGAAGTAAAGATTTCCAGCCGCCCAGAGCTTATGCGGGTTGTGAAAAGAAATTTCACGCCCTGTTGTGGTCTCTAAATCCCCACTTGTTGATGGATCATCGGAAACCCCGGGCATAGCGGGATTCCCGGCACAGCCGAATACCAGGACAGCCATTAAACAGATCGGAAGATAAGTCTTCAAAAGAACCGCCTCCTTTATTGTGGAAAATCCTATGTCCCCCTATCCGTGCACAATTATAAATTATTGTCAGAGTTTTTAGTGGAAACCCTTTCCACCCGGCACATCTTTATACAATTAATATTTACCAAATAAATTTCAACCAGTCAAGTACCAATTTATAATTACATAAATAACCACTGCTGTTTATCGTAACTACTTAGAGGCAAAAAAAATCCCCCCGGTTAGTGGGGGGAGAATTTTCATGTTTTATTTTTTAATCAGATAATTGAGCGGCCTTCGAGGTCATCGGGGTCGAGTCCGGTTACCGAAAAATCAACGTATTCACCAGAGTAACCTCCACCGATACCGAATCCACCACCACCGCCGCCGATTCCTCCACCGCCGCCGGAACCGCCGCCGCCACCGCCATAGCCGCCGCCTCCGGAACCACCGGAACCGCCTCCGCCTCCGTAAAACCAGATTCCGTATCCGGAAGTACTCGGCAGGAGATCCATTGTCTGGAGGAAATCAATAGCGGAGTCGGCATCGAGATAGTGCGTCTGGTACAAAGTGATCGAACCATGGCCGAGTTCCATCTCAAGGCGTTCCCGTGTGCCGATATAGAGAACGGGGTCGGCATCCGGAACATTCCTGATGACTTTGTAATCAAGATTGTATGCAAGCATGAGCTGGCTGAAGACGACATCAAACGGCATTTCGGATACATTCATCGTTACCGTTCCGCCACCGCCTGAGTCCATCGGGTTAAAACCACCGCCGCCGCCGAAACCACCGCCGCTACCGCCGGCATCCGGTCCGCCCGGGGGTCTGAATCCTTCTCGAATATGCCCTGACGGGGTTGTGTTCCAGTAGGCGTCAAGGATGAAATTAACACCTGCCTGCTGAGTGAGGATCATCAGGACATCCACGAAATTCGCCCCGTCTACATTAAGGCTGACAATCGCGTCGGAAACGTGTCCTGGATTCAGGCTCTCATCGGCTTCCGGAAAGTAATATTCTCCGGAGTCAGCATCCTGCTGGCGGGTTATCGGGACATCCGGGTATTCATCATCGGCCAGCACGGCTCCGGATGGCGCCATGACCATGCCCATAATGAGGAATAAGGATAAGAGTGGGATATAATTGCTGTATCTCACGATTGGCTCCTTTAATACAATTTAACATGCACCCTCTGCACGCCCTTGTTGATTCGATACTTTTTACAGCCCCAGGGTTCAAATATCCTGATCTATATTATTGATCCTCAAAAATTATAACATATTTGAAATCGGATATATTCTTCAAAATAAAGAATAATTGTCACTAAGGTAATTTAAAATCCCGCAAGCAGCCGAGGTGAATTTCATTTTTTTATAATGGTAATGATATTTACGCAGGTTCGATTGCGGGAGGTGATTTCTTTGGCGGAAGGGTCTCCGGTTCGATCTTGCTGGATTCCCGTTCGTCCTCAAGTTGTTCCATACCCTTCTTTGCCAGATCCAGAAGAGGCGTATTTTCATCGATCAGGTGAGGCTGTCCTTCAAGAATTGCCAGAAGCTCCACACCGTCCATGTCCTGGATCTCAAGGAGCCTTGTCGCTACCTCGATCAGTTTCTTCTTATTCTTAGTAATGATTGTGGTGACTTCCTTGTGGCTTTCTTTCACAATTCGCTGGACTTCCGAGTCAATCATCTGGGCGGTTTTTTCCGAATAATTCCTGTCCTCATGGATATCGCGTCCAAGGAATACCTGGCCGTGCTTCCTGCCATATGTTACCGGCCCGAGGGCTTTTGACATGCCGAATTCTGTAACCATCCTTCGCGCAAGCTCGGTTACCTTGTTCAGATCGTCACCCGCCCCGGTCGAGACCTCCTCGAACATAACTTCTTCCGCGACCCGGCCGCCAAGGGCTGTTTTAACCTTGTCGACAATCTCTTTCTCAGTAGTCAGGTAACGGTCTTCAATCGGCAACTGGAGGGTGTATCCAAGGGCCATTCCCCGTGGGAGTATACTTATTTTGTGAACCGGGTCCTGGTCGCCTAAATAAAACGGAACCAATGCATGGCCAGCCTCATGGTATGCAAGACGTTTCTGTTCTTTTTCACTGATTACACGGCTTCGACGCTGCGGTCCGGCGATTACACGCTCGATCGACTCCTCGAAATGCTCCATCTCGACCTGTTTCTCGTCCTTGCGGGCCGCGAGGATTGCAGCCTCATTGCAGAGATTTCGCAGGTCTGAGCCGGTGAATCCCGGAGACCTTCTCGCGATAATCCCGAGATCGACATCGTCGGCGAGTGGAATTTCCCGGGTATGAATAACCAGTATTTCCTCACGGCCTTTGATATCCGGATTGTCAACTACAATTCGGCGGTCGAAACGTCCGGGGCGCAGTAACGCCGGATCGAGGATGTCGGGACGGTTAGTCGCCGCGACCATTATTACGCCGGCATTCTGATCGAAACCGTCCATTTCCACGAGCAGGGCGTTGAGGGTCTGCTCGCGCTCATCATGACCGCCGCCAAGTCCAGCGCCACGCTGCCGTCCGACAGCATCGATCTCATCAACGAAAACAATCGAAGGCGCATTTTTCTTAGCCTGGTCGAACAGGTCCCTGACACGGCTCGCGCCCACGCCGACAAACATCTCGACAAAGTCCGAACCGCTCATGTGGAAGAATGGCACACCTGCTTCGCCGGCAATCGCACGGGCGAGTAGCGTTTTCCCGCATCCTGGAGGACCGACAAGCAGTACGCCCTTCGGGATCTTCGCGCCAAGCGCGATGAATTTCTTTCTTTCCTGCAGGAACTCGACTATCTCGCCAAGTTCCTCGACAGCTTCATCGATGCCCGCGACATCCTTGAATTTGACCTGCGGACGATTATCGGTGAGCATTTTCGCTTTCGATTTGCCAAAGCTGAACGCTTGTCCGCCGGCCGATTGCGCCTGGCGGTACAGGAAGAAATACAGGAGTCCGAATAATGCCAGCGGTACCAGCAAAAAAAGCAGGGGGGAGAGAGCGGTAAGGAAAAACGGAGGGCTCTTGACCTCCATTTTGATAGACTGGGCTGCGAGAAGCGTAACAATCTGTTCCGTATAATCTCTTGGGTATCGTGTTCTGAATTCTTCAGGAAGGTTCACCTGACCGGTTGATGCTTTACCGTTGATAATTCCTTCATCCTCACGGATTTCCACTTCCGTTATCTGGGAATAACCGGTTCCGGCCATTCCGTCGATTGCCTTAAGGAATTTGCTGAACTCGATTTCTTCAACCTTGGTGGATGAAGTCCAGAACGTGTAAAGAAACGCCAGCGCCAGCAGGATGGCTATTACTGATAATGAATTCCAACGTGATGATTTCATGCGTAGTAAACCTTGATTTCAACTCTATACTATTAGATGCCGTTATTCATTAATATCGACCGCATCAGCTCGGCCGGGCATTAAATTTTCCGGTATAAACAAATAAGTTTAACATACGTTAACTGGTCGTGCCAGCTATTTTTCCTCAACATCTATTAAGATAAATTAAGATTCTTTGTGCTGAATCCGGTTCAATTTTATATTCTTCCGATACCAGACCCAGACCCGGAAGGGCTGAGATTATTTTTTTACCCGATTCAAACACCATCTCAACCAACGGTTCCGACGGTCGATCTTTCCACGGGACCTTCCTGTCGACAAAAATGTCATGAATTTTTTTCGTATGTCCACCCATTCCAAGGGGTGACATTCGGTCTCCGGGTTTCATGCTTCTTATAATAAGCTCAACTGCTTTCGCGGGAACTGAGATCTGTACTCCCCCATGTGACTGTTGAGAGGCGTCCAGGGTTCGTAAATTCTCAATTTTAACTGAATTTACCCTGTCCTCAATTTCAATCCCGATTGAATGCTTCCCGAAGTCAAATGATCCGGGGAGATCTGAAATCCGGATCGTAACCCCGGTGGGAATTTCAATTTCGCGAGGTTTTCCAATGGTTACACAATCAATGCCGGGCTCAGCCCGAAGCCCTCCCGGGATATCGATGGAAGTTTTCATTTCTCCTTTCAGCATCCCGATAATTTTTTCAACGTGCTCCCGTTCCAGCCGGATACCCGGATGTTTTTCAAGGATCGATCTCAGGATCAGCCGTCCGAGAATCGGAGGAGCCGCCTCGGAAAGGCCCGTAATCGGAAGTTGAATATCGCCGGATTCCGGGAAATTTATTACCGGAAAATGTTCAGAGACCAGCTCTTGGACCATTGCCTCATCGTCTGCCAGGAGAGATGCGGATCGGGATAAAGCCTCGATGGGATTTCCCCAGCCTACATGTTCCAGGGATTTTAAAAGCCCAGGAAGAATTACATTCCTGATCTTCCCCCTGTCGGTAGATTCCTCAAAGTTGGTTGAATCCGTCCGGTACTCCAGCTTCCTCCAGTCAAGGTATGCGAGGATTTCATGCCTGAATATTTTCAGCAGGGGACGAATGAGGGTCATGCTGCCCTGTACTCGTACCGGCTGAAGCGACCCCAGGCCCGGTCCGCCGGCGCCCCTCAGAAGCCGCATGAGGAGGTTTTCTATCCGGTCGTTAGCGTTATGGCCTGTTGCAATCAGGGCTGTATTATTCTTACCCGCAATTCCGGTGAGAAACTCGTACCTTAATTTCCTGGCGGCCATTTCCAGGCTGGTACCTGTACTCGCGGCCAGCCCGGGCACATCCCCATGCCCGATTTCCAGCCGGACACCCAAATCCAATGAAAAACTTCTGACAAATTCCTCGTCCCGATCGGAATCTTCATCCCTGATGCCATGGTTGAAATGCGCGAGCACCACTTCGAGATCAAGTTCAGTTCCAAGCCGCTGGAGAACGTCGGCAAGCGTTACCGAATCCGGTCCGCCTGAAACAGCGACAATAATGGTCCTGTTTGCCGACAGAACCGATGACCAGTCGATTGACTTACTGACGGCCGGTAGAATATCCTCTTGAACCTTTGCCATGATCGTTTAGGTCGTAACCGTGAATCCCGAAAATTAATCCAGTCTGAGATTCGGTTTTCGACTATGGTATGATACCGCACTTGTGGGGTTGTTGGAAAAGGGGATTAAGGCATGAAGCGGTTTTGGGCGCATTAAAATTTTGGCGGGTGAATCTGGAAGTTACATGTTTAATAAATCGATAAAAACAGGAATTCCAAAATTTACATCGGTTATTTACCTTGCGATCGGGGTGTTAGTTGCCCTCGTAACGACGGGGTGCCCGGCTGATCGGCCAATTGAAAAAACCGAGCCAATATTCCGGGACGCGTATTTGTTGTACATTCTCGATCCCGGACCGTTTGTTGCGATTGACCCTGAATATCCTGTCTCGAAAGAATTTCTCATTCTGCTGGCGGGGGATGTTGAAATAAGTTGTGGGGTATTACGTGGAGCACAATTCGGTACGGACGAACTCGAAGACCATGTGCCGGGGTTTGCCAATGAAACGATGGTAAATGAAAACTTCCTGCCGGGATGCTCGAGGTACGTGCTGAATACATCCGAGGTTACTATCGGTGACCGGTGGTATTTTTACGTAACCCTTCTGGTCCGCAGGGATCCTGCCGCGACAAGGCTTCTTGACCGGATAACCCTTATTACACACGAACGGGAGATCAACCGCTTCCCGCCGAATGAGGATCGAATCGTCAGGCTTTACTATGCTGTGAGGGAAACCAGTATTTATATTTTCACGCTGTCCGGTACGCCCGAGGATATCGTTTACAGGGAGAGAGATATTCGCAGGCTGCTGGCAAGCGTGCGACTAAGTGCAATCGAAGCGGTTGAGGAAATCCAGGATACTGGATTGGAGTAATCCTTTTAGTAAAATTCCAAAAAAAAAGAGATCCACTTGTGATAAATCTGTGAAATTTTTCAACCTGGATAATGTTAAATATCCAGGATTCCGGCATTTTAATTATTTTTAATAACCGGTATTAATTATCAATACCCATGAAGGTTAACTGGAGGTCTACCTGCTCGAATCGCCCCATACGGACCTGTACTATGGTAGCCTCCCCGAGGGGATTTCCCCTCGCGTTAAGGTAAACCACCTCGTAGGTGCCGGCATCGAGTCCCTTGATGATGTAATGTCCTGTCTGGGTGCAGCGTTCCTGGGCAATCATATGGCCGTCCCTGTGAACCTGGACCGTGCCGAATGCCTGCGGTCGGCCATCGACAAAGACCGTACCTGAGATTGATCCCTTGATACTACCCACCCCACCGCATGAGGTGCCGATCAGGCTGAAAATTAAGCCAAGTAAAAGCAGGACAGCAAACGCATATTTTCCGGATTTCATTATTTGAATCTCCTTAACTCTTTAATTCGCGGTTATTATAACATATGATCGGAAACAGTATATTCAAGCTCAGACGCGAGGGCAAGGCTGGGGAACACATTCTGAATGGCTGATACTGCACTGGACACTGTCGAACCGGACAGGGAAGGCACCAACACTGTCGATAAACCATCCCGGTTCAAGGTGCCATGGTGGCAGGCTTTAATACTTGGACTTGCCGCAGGTGCCGGGGGATCACTGATTGGTGTCGGCGGCGGGATTGTCATGGTGCCCTTCCTGACCATATGGGGACTGGAGCAAAAAAGAGCACAGGGAACCAGCCTGGCCGTTATTACCGCCCTGGTCCCTGTCGCCATAATCACCTACTACTTCCTCGGTAACATCAATTTTTCATTCGCCCTTCCTCTCGCGACAGGTGGAGTTATAGGCGGATTTTTAGGTGCCACTTTGTGCCAGCGATATTCGAATCGGATTCTCGCGAAACTATTCGGGTTCTTTCTCCTGGTTATCGCATTAAGGATGATATTTATGCCCCCCCTGGATGAAATCCAGGCTCTCAACCTTGCGGATAATCTGCAATATTTGAGATCAGGGCTGTTTGGGCTTCTGGCAGGGCTTGTTGCCGGCTTTTTCGGTGTTGGGGGTGGAGTGGTGTTTGTCCCTACAGGCGTCATTCTCGCCGGATTGCCCCAGGTTGTTGCCCAGGGATCGAGCTTTACGGCCATGCTGCCGACTTCACTCGCGGGAAGTATCGCTTATAGAAACAAACACTCAATCGACTGGAATCTTGTAAAATGGATGGTTCCCGGTGCGTGGATGGGATCGTTCCTGGGTTCTTACGGGGCGGACCTGGTACCGGGAAGAACTTTACAATTAATTTTTGTCGTTTTTCTGTTTTATACTGGAATAAGACGGGTAATAGCGACGAATCGAGGATCAAATGAACCTGAATCCTGCAAGGTGAAATAGTGGCAATTATGGGAAACGCGACTTCAATCTTTGGAATGTTGTAGAAGGTCCAGAATGTCTCGGTTAAATTTCACCGGATTTTTTTAATTTTGTGCTGATCAACAATTGATCGGCAGCCGAAAACGGGATATACTGTTTTCTGGAGTGGGGGGTAAATTGAGGTGGCTCTTTTTATTAAAGCGCTATAGTTAAACTGGTACTTGAAAAGGTTTATCCTGACACATTAGTAAGGCTGGGGACAGATGAGGGTTTGGATGTTAAGAATTTGCAGGCTTTAGAATTTCTCGATTGGTGTAATTGGTCTCACAATGGGTTTGTTACAAGGGAGTCGATACGATCCGTGATTGTATCCCATGATTTGGTCGATCCTCCAGACAGAACTCCAGGACGGATCGGGGAAATCCGATCGTACTGAATGACATAAATAGTAAGCTTGACCGGGAGGAAATTTAATGGTGAGAAGGTGGATGGATAAAGCGCTTTCTTTTGAAAAACTTGGCCGGCACAAAGTGGCTAACCATTGTCTGGATCGTGCTATCGAAGTAGACTCTCATGATGATGAAGTCTGGTGCTTCAAAGGTGTGATCCTTGAGAAAATGGGAAGGCATGAAGAAGCTATCGCGTGTTACGAAGAAGCGACTAATATCAATCCCTTCCATGCGCTTGCATGGTATAACAGGGGTGCCGCCCTGGGGAACTTCGGCCGTTACCGGCAGGCGCTATCATGTTTTGAAGAAGCCGATCGGCAGGGCCATCCCAAAGCGGCGGCTGCTGCAAGGGCTTGTCAAAGGGAACTGGCGCGTAGTTAACTGTTACCCCGATAAATCGGAATGTCCTCTATCTCTATTGTTGCCCTTCCCCCTGTAAATATAGATAAATTGTAGTGCAATGCTTTTTTTTAAAAATTTAAGCGTTTGCAGATTGGTTACGGTTAACATTACAGTCGTTTTACCGAAATTCTCAGCGAACCGGGAGAAAGATATGTCGAAAAAAATACCACTGCCTGTTGTTGGAATTCTGGTTTTAATTTCACTGACAATCCCGCCTGTATTCGCCCAGGGAAATCCTGATAGCGCCACTGAGGCCCTGACTTACTCCGAACGACGCGACCTCCGGGCGATCGAAGACCTTTTCAACCTGTACGAGGCCAGTTTCAATGCCCGGGACATCGACTGGCGAATGGCCATGTGCCTGGATTCCTACCAGGAATTTGCCTTCGAGGACGGGATTTTCCAGCATGTATATGACTACAACGAAACCAGAAGGGAAGTCGGCAATTACTGGGCGAGTATCGGAAGCCTTGAGTATTCTATTGCCGAGATCGAAATCACCCTTGACGGCCCGCAGGCATTCGTACGGGCATACACAACTCACATTGCTCCGAACGACCGTCACGCATCGACCGTTCATTTCGCTCTTGTCAAAATTGACGGGGTATGGAGGATCGCCTGGGATTCCTACAACATAGTCAGGCGATACTCGTTTTAATCGTGTAACATATTTTCCGGGCGGGGAAAATAGTCACACATGATTTAATAAGGTACAATGTCTGCATGGTATCGGCTGATGGTTCAATCTGCATCCGAAACGCCCACCTGTTCGACCCATCGCAGGAAATCGATTCCGTAGGTGACGTCTTAATCAGGGATGGGTTAATCGGCAAAATTGGCGAGCAGCTTGCACACGGTGGTAACCAGGATTCAATTATCGAGGCTGATGGCAAGTACCTTTTTCCATCCTTCTGTGATCCTCATGTTCATTTCAGGACCCCCGGGCAAACCGATAAGGAAGATATCGAATCCGGGTCGCGTGCCGCCCTTGCGGGTGGTTTCACTTGTGTTATCCAAATGCCCAATACAAATCCGGCTGTGGATCGACCGGAGATCGTCAAGGATCTGACCCGTGATGAGCCGTTGGAACTTCGGGTAATGGGAGCCATCACTGTAGGGACTGACACCCGTGTGCTCGTGGAACTGGATCCACTATTCGAAGCTGGTGCCGTGGCATTTACAGATGATGGTCAGCCGGTAATAGAACCTGTATTTATGAAGGCTGCGCTTCGAAGCGGGCAGGAGAATGGAATTCCAGTCGCCAGCCACGCTGAGAATCCGACAATCGGTTTAATGGGGATTATCAGGGGAGGAATAATTGCCGAGTCACTCGATTTGCCCGGCTGGAACGCTCGACGTGAGACGTCGATGATCGAACGAGACTGCGATCTCGCCGGCAGTATCGGTGGCCATGTACATTTTTGCCATGTATCGGTCAAACAATCCCTTGATGTTATCAGGCAGGCTAAAGCCGATGGAGTTAACATCACCGCCGAGGTCACCCCGCATCACCTGGCGCTGACAGTCGATATCGTACCCGATTTAACATCATATGCGAAAATGAATCCGCCGCTGGGGTTCGAGGAGGATCGCCTGGCCCTGATCGAGGGTTTCAGGGATGGGACTATCGACTGTATCGCCACCGATCACGCGCCGCATACAATCGAAGAAAAATCAAAGGACCTTTTAAAAGCCCCTTATGGTGTAATCGGGCTCGAGACATCTTTTGGCGTGTGCTATACGGAACTCATTAAAAATGGAAATTTACCCCTCTCAAGGCTGATAGACGGGATGTCAATTAAACCGAGGGAAATTTTTCATCTCGAGAGGATCGGTTTATTCGAAGGGTCCCGTGCCGATTTGGTACTGGTGGATCTCGACCGTGAATGGAAGGTCGATCCTGGGAAGTTTGAATCGAAAGCCCGAAACAGTCCTTTCCTGAACAGGGATTTATTCGGAAAAGTCCTGTGGACAATGTACAAAGGAAATATTGCCTGGGAATTGAACGATTAAGCCATTCCGTCAGTAAATAAAAAAAAGGAAAACAGAAATGCGAGCATCTGAACTTTCCCAAAAAAACATGCGGCAAAAAAAGATGATTTCTGTTTGCTGCGGCGCATTCCCGTCGGATAAGGAAGCGGAGCTTGCTTATGAGGTTGGGCGGGAAATTGCGAGGCGGGGAGCGATTCTTGTATGCGGTGGCCTCGGGGGAAGCATGGAAGCGGCATGCAGGGGCTCAAAGGAAGAAGGTGGAATGACAATCGGAATCATCCCGGTTTATGGTAAACAGGCTGCAAATGAATTTATTGATATCGTTATACCCACGGGACTCGGGCATGCAAGGAACAACATCGTTGCCGCAACGGGCGACGGGGTAATCGGGGTAGGGGGTAGTTGGGGAACATTGAGCGAATTGTCTATCGCGTTCAAGATGGGAAAACCTGTTGTATCGCTTGGAGGCTGGGACGTTAAAAATCCGATGGGCAAAGATGAAGGATTTGTAATTGTTAATACGCCTTACGAGGCTGTGTCGATTGCGCTTGGCGAAGGCACGGATCAATTACGTAATGAGGGAGCCTAGCCAATACCATCCTGTTATTTACATATTCTCGTGGAACCTGCGCTTTAAACCCTTGCTCTTCCCTCCTTCTTTTATTTCCATTTGACGGTTAATGAGTTCGATCAGGTTATTGAGTATCATGGCGTGCGTGATGCTCCTGACCCCGCCGGGTACTGGTGTTATATAACTCGCCGATTTCGAGACATTTGTAAAATCACAGTCGCCGGATACTTGTCCGCGACTGAATTTATAGCCCATATCGATCACTATACTTTTTGGTTTAAGCCTTGAACTCGAAAGCCATTTTGCCTGATTCGTGCAGGTGATTACCGCTTCACCTTCGGGATTAATGATCCCTGGGACCTCTATTTTTTCATTGTCAAGGGATCTGAGCATTCGTCTCTGGCCATTTTCAGTAGTTGTCGAGATGTTGGAAAATTTAAGGAGTTTTACATTACAGCCTTTGTCGAAAAGGAAGTTTGAAAGCATCTTGACCGTCCCGGCGGTCGCATCCGATCCGACCACAACGGCATTGCCCCCTTTAAATTCGAACTCACATTCTTTAAGAGTCTCCTGAACAGCCAATATCTCGGGCGGGTGGATGATTTCATCGACCTCGTGAGGGGAATAGGTCGCCATTCCGCGATTCAGGAAATGAAGTCCCGCGACATCTTTCTCAAGCGGCAGGCGCGCCATGACCTCCGACAATGGAATGATCTCTGTCGGTAACGGAAGCTGGATGTAAATACCCTGGATGAATGGGCTTCGCTTGTATTCCTCAAGCGTCGGATAAAATCGCCTTCCTACGTTTCGCTGGGCCACCCGTTCCAGGTGGACCTTTATTCCTGCCTGCTCGGCCAGATCGGCGACCCTTCCGGTATCGGCCATCGAAACCTGGTCTCCGGTAACCAGGAGGATTCCAAGTCCAACCTCGATATGGTGTTGCCTGCGAAGTTGTTCCGCCTCGCGCTTGATCCGGCGTATTAGACTGTTGACAAGCGATTTTCCATCGATTACTTTAGCGACCATTGATTCCGGGTTTGAAACTTTAGTGTAAAAAAAAATGTTTACTGGTTCCAACTTATTAAAAAACTTCCGCAGCGAACTTATAGATCTTCGCTCCACGTTTCCAGGCATCGGGTGAAAGGCCGGCTTTCAAACAGGTCTGAGATATAAAATCCGGAACACCCATGTTGTGCTCTATCGCGACCTGGGGTAACAGCAATCCATGGCTGCCTGCCTGTTCTATTACCAGCCCGTCCCGGCCTATGACGATATCTTTTATATCCTTGACTTCCCTGAGCGGGCCCATGACTGAAATGTCGATACTGACATTTTCAAATTCCGCCGCGGACAGTGGTGGAAATCGTGGGTCCGATGCTGCGGACTTAACCGCCATTTCCGCAATAGTCTCGGGGAGTGGTTTATCGGAAACCAGGTTTCCAATGCACCCCCGGAGTTCACTGTTTATTTTCAAGGTGACGAACGCTCCCCAGGTGTCCTTTAAAACCGGATCGCTGTAAACCAGTTTCTGTGGCGGTTCCCGGTAAACGTGTCGCCTTACTTCCTCTCTGGCGATATCGAGAAGGTACTTCCTCGATTCAGGTGAAATCCCAGGAAGATCATTTTTCTCACCGGATGTATCTTTGTCCTGTTGCATGGTGCAGACCTCGCTCGTGTCTGTTTTTATGCGCTTGCAAGATCCGGTGACGGATAAGCCAGCGCTGCATATCCTACCACACCGTTTCGGTCTCCGCCCGAATCACCGGAATTATAATATATCAGGACTTCAGGTTGACCGAGCGACCAGACTTTCGAGAGTTCAATTGCCACGCAAATCCCGGAATACCCGCACGCCAGCCGTCCACCTTCGCCGGATTGATCGATAATTGAACCGACGTCCTCCTTCAGAATTAATTCCAGGGTTTTCTGGTCAAGCTCACGGGCTTCGTCATATCCGTAGAAGTGGCTAAGATCGGATGAGATGAGCAGTACATCCGTTAAAGGATCGAGGTTGGCGGCGAGAGCGTTTGCCAGGTCACTGATATTCGCCCTTGCAGTGCTGCCGGCAAGAATTGGGAGGATTTTTACCTCTCCAGGGACAATATGCTGGAGCATGGGGAGAATAACCTCGAGTGAATGTTCATTTTCGTGAGCTTCGGGAACAAATTCGAATCCTGTCGCGCTTTCGAGTGTGCCGAGAAGGTCCTGGTCAACCATTATATCCCCGAGTGGGGTCTGGTATTTTTCATAGCCTCCCAGGGAAAAGCCCATGAAGTAATGCCGGTGTGCGGGGCCAATCAAAACCACCCGTTTCGGGGGTGATAAAACAAGCGTCATCAGGCCCCTGACAGCCGCAAGGCCGGAGTAAGCCCATCCGGCGTGAGGGAGGATCAGGATGGGGGGGCGTTTCTCGCGACTGTGGCCTTCGTTTTGCTTAACCAGGATGTCGAGCGACTTGGTTATCTCCCCGTTTGTCCCTGGATAAAACGATCCGGCAAACCGGGGTTTTCGAATCTGTGAAGTTGACATGGCACTTAAAGTTTATCAGATTTAACCCGGAAAAAAACCTTTATGGGGTTTGAAATGCCTTAAATCTGGAACACCGTTCAAGTTGGTGTTAAAATCAAGGCATGTACCCACGGTTATGGGCATATTTTCTTTGCACTTTGGCATACGTGATATTTTTAATCGCTCCGCCCGCTTTTGCGCTTGAAAAAGAAGATATAACCGAATCGGGCGTCACACACAGCTCAGTTGAGAACACACTTTCGGGAATCCTTTCTGAGGATGGTGGCGGGAGGTATTCATACCGGGAGGGTTCCCTCGAAGACCCACCGTGGGTTACGGCGTTCAGGAACTGGCTGAAACGGGTCCAGGACCGCTGGAACTCCAGTGGTGGACCGGCAGGTGACAGCATCATACTATTCAATATCTGGATTGCCGTTTCTTTCGTGGTTCTGGTTCTCGTGGTCTTGTATTTCATTGCACGGATATTAGGCTTTAAGTTTGTCGGAAAGCGAGACCCGGTAAAAATCGCCATCGAAAACGGTGACATTTTATTAGGGACCTGGGGAGAGGAAGGTGCCCGTAAAGCGATAGAATTCGCTTCGGTTGGGAAATTCCGTGACGCCATCAGCCTGCTGTTCCGGTCGGCACTCAGGGGCCTCGATCATTCGGGCTGGATACGGTATCGAAAAAGCGGCGGATCGAGACACTACCTCAGGCAGTTACGAGTAAGCGAAAGTTTGTATCCCCTGTTCCGTGAAATGCTCGGACGGTTCGAAATCGCTTTCTACAAGAACGATCAAACGTACGAGGACGACTGGACATTTTTATATGACAAGTACCAGGATCTCGCCAGAACCGCGGTAGGTGTCAAACCCATTGCGAATACAGGCAGAGTGTAAGCCGGATCAACTAATCCCTTTCTCCTTCATCCTTAATTCCTTATACGCCATCGGTGAAATTGGCCTTCTCAAAAACAGCCATTTCCGGGGGGGCTCTTCAACGTGCGTCTCGAGTTCCTGCACAACCCTGTAACCCCTGCGTTCGTAAATGGGCAGGCCCGGATCATCCGATGGCAGCCATACCGTCATCCAGTTTTTACCCTGTGCCCTCGACCAGAAAGCGCCATGCATCAGGAGAAGCGTACCGCGGCCTTCCCCACGGCTACCTGGAAGGAGTGCAACGATCGACTGGTGAGCTTCATCCGGTTCAGGTTCGTGAACGAGCAGGGGAAGCAGACCTGCCTCCCGGATTTTTTCAGTAAGCCCCATTTTTGTAACAACCACCCTTGGAATTGACAGCCCGTTAAGTTTAAGGGTTTCGGATGTCAGAAGATCGATTACACCGATGACGGTTTCGTCTTCATGCATTACCCACGTGGAGTCGAGACGAAGCCGGTTTTGTAAAACAACTCGGACCTCCTCATAGGTCGCCTGGTCGGCCTGCCCGAATTCATATCCGAAGACCTTGTTGAGAAGCCCGAGGGCGAGAAACGCGATCTGGCTGAGATCGCCCTTAGTCGCAGGACCGCAGTAGATATCAAAAACGTCGTCATCGCCGAATGGATCGGGATACTGTATCGGATTATTTTTCATCATTCTCAAACAGCTTCTTTGTCTCAGGTTTATTTTTGTCTCTTACATCCGGATTACCAGCGAATACCGAATCCCTGAGCGGCCGATCGGACACCTCGAACAGCAGGAGTTGCGGTCGCTCGTCCTTGTTTAGAAGGCTCCTGATCGCTTTACGGGATTTTTCATTTCGGGATGGCATATATCTCCTAATTACCCGAGTGCCGCGGCGATTTCCTTAACCTCGGCAGTGGACTCCCGGATTGCGTGAAGGATCCAATTCAGGTCGTCATCATTTATCGCGAGCGGCGGCTCGATCCTGATTACGCTGTGATCGTTCAATGTAAACGCCACCAGGACTTTCCTCGATGCCAGTGCGGAGATCATCAACCCCCCGATATCACTGTCGGCGAATTCAAGCCCTATGAAACATCCACGTCCGCGGACATCCTTTATTATATCAGGATTACCAGCCATGAGATCGTTCATCGCAGCGATAATTTTCTCACCGGCAATTCTTGCCTTCTCTGGTAGATTTTCTTCCTCGACAACCTCAATCGTAGCGAGAGCGGCGACACAGGCGAGTGGATTCCCGCCGAATGTGGATGAATGAATAAGCGGATTGTCCTCGAATACCTTCCAGACCGACGGGGTCCCGAGAATAGCGCCGACCGGTATTACACCACCGCTGAGAGCTTTGGCCAGCGTCATTATATCCGGCTCGATACCCCAGTGCTCGCATGCGAACATTTTCCCTGTACGTCCCATCCCCGTCTGGACTTCATCGATAATGAGCAATACTCCATTATCCCGGCAGATCCGCTGGACTTTCGGGAAGTAATCATCGGGTGGTTCATAAATCCCGCCTTCCCCCTGGATCGGTTCGACTATAAACGCCGCGGTGTCACCATCAATGGCGCTCTCAAGTTCATCGGCATCGCCGAACCGGACCATTTTCGCTCCCGGAATCAACGGGCGGAACGGTTCCTGGAATACGTCGCGTCCGGTTACCGACAGGCTCCCAAGCGTTTTTCCATGAAATGCCCGTTGCGTATAAATGAATTTATGCTTTTTAGTTTTTAATCTGGCCAGTTTTAACGCACCTTCGATTGCTTCCGTACCGGAATTACACAGGAATGTATATTGAAGTTCGCCGGGTGAAATTTCCGCAAGTTTCTTCGCGAGACGGGCGTACGGTTCAATCAAAAGTTCCTTGCTGGTCATGGGCATTTTCTCAAGCTGATTTTTTACAGCCCCGACAACTTTCGGATGCCGGTGCCCAAGCGCGAACACACCGAACCCGCCAAGGCAGTCGACATACTCATTGCCCATGATGTCATAGACATGGGAACCCTCCGCGTGGTCCTCGATCACATCGTAGCCCATGAACGCGACCAGCCGCATCAGCGACGGGTTGATGTGCTTCATGTACAGGTCTTTGATCTCTTCGTTTCTTTCTTCAAAGTTTGTCATAATTATTTCCTGCATGACGAGTATAACGCTATTGAGGTATAATTCGCATCACCTTAGTGGAGTTTTTTAAAGGACTTAGTATGACAATCACAGACCAGCCGGTATTCGTTGAAGTCACCAGGTCCAATCGACGTGAAGCATTGCACCAGGTTCATGTCGTAGCCTGCGATTCCACCGGAAAAATAATCGGGCAGTACGGGGATCCGGCCATCGAGACCTATGAACGTTCCCTCGCAAAACCCCTCCAGCTTCTGACCGTCATGAAATTACGGCCATCGCTCCTTGATGAATGTTCGCATGAAGAGATCGCGATCATGGCGGCAAGCCATTCAGGCGAGGCTAAGCATATCGAAACCATCAACGGTTTGCTTAAAAGGTACGATTTAAAAGAGGATTCCCTCCTGTGCGGTACACATCCGCCTTTCCTTCAGAAGGCAAACTGGGAACTCGGACGATTGGGTATCGAAACAGGGCCTGTTTATCACAATTGTTCGGGTAAACATATCGGGATGCTTCTTGCCTCCAGGGAAATGGGATGGACTTTCGATCGCTATAACCATATCGATCATCCGATACAGGTCGCGAACAGGGTAACGATGGCCAGGTACGCGGGAACCACGCCTGAAGAGCTTGATTTCGGCTCCGACGGGTGCGGCGTTCCGACATGGTGGCTGAGTTTGCAGGAAATCGCCTTGGCTTCAGCCAGATTTGGTGATCCTGATTTCGGTGAGGACGATTTCGAAATTAAATTCAAGGACAAAATTTTCGAGTCCTACCATAAAGCGTCATGGTGGACAGCGGGCACCAACAGGTTCGGTGATCCGTTCAATAAGGAATCCGATGAAAAATGGCTTGGTAAAATCGGGGGGGAAGCGGTATTCGGTGTCAGTTTCAAGGACAGGTCGATCGGTATCGGGATAAAAGTTCTCGATGGCAACAATCGCGTACTTGGTCCGGCACTCCTTTACGCGATGAAACAGTGGGACCTGATCACCGACGATCAATTATCAAGATTAAGTGACTGGACGCAGGTTATAAGAAAAAACGCCCCCGGCTGGGACATTGGGTTTGTAAGGGTAGTGGAAGATTGAGCTTCCAATTGTAGAACTGCACCGTAGAACAGCACGGCAGTGCGTCTTTATATTATTAACAAGGACGCACTGCCGTGCAGTTCTACGGAATGTTGATTGAATTTATTTGCTTGAATCGTTTTCTGAGGTAGAAGATGTAGGCGATTATCCAGATTGCGATGAGGATGTAGGAGATGTTGAGCTAGTTAAGATTTTGTTTGACCTTTTCATCGTATGCGACTGTGTCGAATCTTTGATCTATGAATTCTTCAAATGGGGTCTCTCCCATTCCTGGTAGTCGGATATTTTCATTTTGATATCCTTGTACAATTTCATCAACTTCTGCATTTCCATGAAATGGTCCAATTATCTCAATTAACCAAATCATATGGATATAATCCTTATTGAAAGGTTCCAAAATGATTGGTAGATATTCAATATCTTCGGTGGGATCTATAAAATTTGAAAATAAAAATGTGGATTTTCGTATTACATTCACTGCGTCAACAAGTTCTTGTTTAAGATGATCTGGGAACCCCTCATAGCCAACCGAAAAGTATTTAAGTTTTTCTAAATCAAGACCACCTGTTACAACAATATCCATGGCATGCTGCAATCTTACTTCAGGATTATCTCGTAACTTGAATAATGCAAACTCGCAAATGGCTACATTGAGCAAATCAGAGGAATTTGCAGTATTTCGAAGCTCTTCAATAACAAGAGGTTCATCACCATGATGCAGCAGGTGGTAAAATTTGTTCATACCACCATAGAACCCTGTACGCGATCCTATGATTAGTAATTCGACTTCTGCTTGTGTAAGGTCCCCGTCCCATGCTGCTATAAAATCAGGTTCTTCACACCATGTGTGAATAGAAGTAACCCATTCCTCATGAAAATTTTCTCTGTTAATTGGGACAAGAAATATCGTAGCAGCATAATAGATAAGAAACATCAAAATCACTGCCAAGATGGTCAATTTCACTTTTACTTTGTTCTTTGACTGCTTTCCCATGATGATCCTCTACTGCATTATGCATTAATTCTCCATATAAATAAAGACGTTCGGGATTAACGGAAAGCTCAATATTCTTGGTTTCATTGTAACACCGGGGAATGGCACACAAATTTGGGGTCCCTCTCCCCCTTTTCTTTCAACCTGAAATACTTGCACTGTGGCACTATCTACTTCTATGATTACGAAACACAATCATGGGAGAAAAGCCCGGAAAAATTTATTCACCGAAACCTGACGGCATCGACACGATCGATCCGCTTATTACTCCGGATGAGTTGGTCTCAAATCTGGAGGATGGAAAATCGGTCCTGGATGTGGGATGTGGATCGGGCAGTTTCGATTATGCAAAGCGACCCGGTGTCGAGATCCACGCGTGCGATGTCTTCCCCGATCCCATTGTTCCCAGCCTGCCGAATGTCCAGTATCGCCAGATGGTTGGTGAAAGTCTTGATTATTCGTCGGACTCTTTTGACCTGATAATCCTGAATTTCGTACTTGAGCACACGGAAAATCCGGAACAGATCGTCAGGCTATGTTTCAAGATCGCGAAGCCCGGCGGGACGCTGTACGTGAGTGTCCCGAATGCTGTTCATTATGAAGACCGGGCATTCCGTGCGTGCGACAGGTTCCTGAAAATAATCACCCTGAAACCATTTGACAGGATTGAGCATATCCAGCACTTCAATGAGGACCATCTCAGGTCAATTTGTATTAAAGCGGGATTTGTTCCGAGCGCGAGAGCTTTTATTCCTGCGGGATTTGGATGGATTTATAATAACATCCAGGACCTGTCAAACCTGACAGGACTTAAAAATCGAACGAAGTTGTTTATTTTTCGCTGGAACCTGCTTATGGCGGTCGCGTGGCTCAAAATCAACCGGCTCATTAAACCCTCTGACCCAAGGCGTGGAGCTAATATAGTTTATACATTCCGGAAACCGGGCGAGGACGTTTATAAAGCCACTCCGGTTCCGGAAATCAAGGAGCGTTTTTTCTCGCATTCATGCGGGTACTGCGGGCTTCCAGTAAATCTGGATAATGTGAATAATGGTCCCTCCCGGGACGATTTGTACTGGAAATGCCCCCGCTGCCAGAAGTTAAACATCATATAAAACTGCTTTGTAAAAAAGGGACAACCAGCCAAATTTGCCGTCAATGTTTACTTCCAGGTTTTTCTGATCTACCCGGTAAATTTGAGTGCCTGTACCCGATCATCCTTTGAAAATTAAGGTTTCATGCAAATTATCTATACCTTTATTTCGATTAATGATTTATAATTAAGTTAATTAATCCATTCATTTCAGCCCGTCCTTACACTCGACTTGAATTAACTCTTTACCATAGAACCGCTTTTTATAGGAGACCGTAGTAATGAGATTCCTTCAGATCAGTGCTGTCATCCTATTTGTTCTACTACAAGGCTGTGGTAGTAAGGTGAGCCCGGTCACAACTGCAACTAGTCCAGTAGATCCCCCGTCCCATCTTACCGATTCACAAACAACGATCCCCACCAACCGCTATTTATGGGGAATCTGGGACGTGCGCATTTCCGAAGATCGCGAGACTGTCGAAATTGTCCCCGACCGAAGCTCCACGATGCATTTCAACGCAGTCAGGCTGATGGAGGAGGTTCCGTGCACGACCTGTATCGTAATTATTATCAAGCAGTTGATTCCCCCCAATGTTCTATCCGTTGATTTCAGGCTCGAGCACCCTTTTCCAGGTCCGTTGAACCTTACCGCCTTCGATTTACGCGGAATCATCATAAACGGTGCCGACTATACATTTCCCGCAAACAATCGCTCTGTCGGTATGGGAAATGACAAACTGGTTCTACTCGATCCGGACGGTTACACGACGCTTTTCAATCCTACGGAATTCCCCGAAGATTCCGGCATGCCCCCGGTTTTGAGATATTATCCAGGCAAACTCAGACTGGACGGCGACCTTTCGTCAACACTGAATCCGTACATCGCCTACTCGCGGGACCTTCCAAGGCGGGTGTTTTATCCTGCGTCGGCAGAATCCAGGAATGTTCAGGTTCGACTTCCCGACGTTCCGGTCGAATTCGGTTATGCAGTTGACGCATCATGGATGCCTGTAGAAAATGTAGATAACCCGATTCAGGACTTTCCACCCGAGGCCAATTGTGTTGAGGCTTACAGGATCGACCTTCCTGATTACATGGAGGTCAACTCCGGTGAGATGGCAGAAATCACAGTGGAGATTTTTGATCACCAGAGTTATGAAACTATCTCGTTAGTAACTATAGAAGCACCTGAAATTTTTTCGGGCGTGATTCCGTTTGATTTTGTTGAATCGACCGGTGTTGAGAGCTGCACATATTCTGGCGAGATCACGAATCAGCTTAATGTTGTTCCCGGAAATTACCCGATTCTTTTCAGGGTGACCGATAAATTCCTGGATAACAATCACGGCCAGGTTGACGCGTGGCAGATCGGCGAAGTGAATGTGCTTGAACCCCCAAAAGAGGACCCCGTTGCAATAGCCATGGCCGATCCGTTGTCGGTTTATACAGGCGATCCGGTCCATTTCTTCGATGACGGCTCATATGACCCTGATGGTGGTGACATCGTTTTATTTGAGTGGGACTGGGAGAATGATGGCACTCCTGATGAAACAGGGGGAAATGTATTTCATTCGTGGACTGATCCGGGAACTTACGAAGTTCAATTCCGGGTGACAGATGATGAGGGCGCGACAGACTGGCTGGATGAACCGAATGTGATAGAGGTTTATGAAGCACCAGTCAGAGGCTGGGCGCGGACCTGGGGTTGCTTAAACTCATCATTCGATGCTCATGGCTTTGGAGTTGCCACTGACGGCTCTGGGAATGTCTACATTACAGGGGATTTCGGAGACACTGTCGATTTCGACCCCGATGGCGGTGATCCGCATACTTCAAATGGCAAATCGGATGTCTTCCTGAGCAAATTCGATTCATCGGGTAACTTCGAATGGGCGCGGACCTTGGGTGGAACGGGTTATGATCGTGGCTATGGAGTTGCCGCTGACGACTCTGGGAATGTCTACGTTACAGGCTACTTCAGGGGCACAGTTGCTGATGATATCTTCCTGAGTAAGTTCAAATTCAGTTTCTTCTTCCGCTGGTTCCAATTCCTCGGCAAGCTCATCAATCAGGTACTCATCAAGTTCATCTTCATCAAGCTCATCTTCTTCGCAGATCTAAAGCATCTCCAGCAATATGGGCGTC
>CBDURU010000058.1:0-21495 GCA_965369865.1 uncultured bacterium
CTAAATCCCGTAGCGCAGGACGCCGGCCTGCAGTACCGCGGACGGCCCGTCCGCAATTTGTGGCTTATTCATATCTGAAAGTTGAAACTTTTACATTTACTCTTAACTCACTTTACCAACAACCACTATCCGGTTTCTACCGTCACATCAATAATCGATGCCCAGAATTCGTCGATCCAGTCTCGATAATGAACCGTGTCCGGGATCGACATTACAAATTCGTACGCGTTCGGTCCACGATTGAAAGTCACTGTATAGGTATGCCAGAGCGATGCGGTTGAAGCGACCCCGTGAGTATTTTCATAAAGCCTGACCGTGGCAGTCACGTCTGACAGTCCGGGCCAGGGCAGACTTCGGTCGGCCTGCTCAAGCAACTCAAGTTTTTGCGGATCCAGCGACCAGAGGCCTTCGGGAACCGGATATTGCGATGTCAGCGGATTCACGAGTACATCGAAAGTTCCGGTTACCCCCTTAAAACGCCAGTTCATGTAACGGTCCCCGCCCCCCTGTGGTCCCGCCGCTTCGTTTCGGGCCGTGATTGGCGGAAACACCCATGGATCGTCGGCACGGCCTTTTTGTACCCTCTCCCACACACTCCAGTCGGTCCCGACAACCTGTCCCACCCAGCCTTCGGCGAGTTCAATTGATATGCCTTGATCAGGGAGGGAGATTTCACGTCCTGGAGTCGGGGGACCACCCCCGGAGCAGGAGAGTACAAAGAAGGTTAAAAAAATAAACCCCATTAAGGTTGGTATTTTTAGTAGGATTCTCATATCGCTCACCAGATATGACGTCATTATACAACACTGGTTCAGAGATTGCTGGACTATCTCAGGACTGCAAACCTCACCGAACTTGAGCGTGGGTTAAAGGCACTAGGCGTACCGCGTTCCAGGTTCGCGGTTTAGGGGCACTAGAACTCATCAGAAATGTAACATGTGAGCTTAGCAGCAAGATGCTTAAAGGCATCACCGAGGGAAAGGACCTTGACCATCAAGTTACCGTGACGTATATTTACGACCTGATGATGCTTACCTCGGAAATCAGCGAATAAAAGAAGGCTAGGTAAATGGCAAAATTCCTGACTACAACCAAAACGACACTCTACCTTGAGGATTTAATCAAGGATGCCCAACAACGCTTAATTCTCATTAGTCCGTACCTACGGTTCAACGATAGGATTAAGGAATTGCTTAAAGATAAAGACCGTCTGGATATGACTGTACGCATTGTATACGGTAAGACTGAACTCAGCCCTGTGGAGATCAACTGGCTTAAATCTCTTGATTTCGTACAAACTCGTTTTTGCCAAAATCTCCATGCAAAGTGTTATCTCAATGAAAATGGTGCAATCATAACGTCAATGAACCTTTACGAATACAGTCAAGTGAACAACAATGAGATGGGGGTTTATATTGATAAGGAAAAAGATGCAGAGGTATACAAGGATACATGTGATGAAGTCGAACGGTTGATTCGTATCAGCGAACCACTCCGACTTTCGGCTGACAAGGTTGAAGAACCAGCTGAAAAGTTTGAAGAGCCGACTAAGAAGGTTGAAGCGCCTGCCAAAAAGGCTGTAGAGCCAGCTAGAAAGCCAGAAGCTGACTCTTCTGGTGGATACGCAAAACTAACAACTTCAAAGCTTGCTAAGCAGCTCGGGATAAAAACAGCAGAGCTTAACGAACGCCTGTTAACCAAGAGCTTGATACGGCGTGAAGGTGATGAGTTTAAAATCACAGATGCCGGTGAAAAAGCTGGTGGAGAGACCCGATACTCAAAGAAATATGGTGCGTATCTCCTGTGGCCGAAGGACTTATCAATATAGCTGAATGACTATATCTTTCCTCCTCGCTTTTATGAGCTAAAAACATGCTCAGTAGCCTGTTTCTGATGCGGGCTTTCAGCTATCACTTTTTGCCATGCGTCTCACGTGCCGATGGAGCGTGCGATAAGGCTGGGTTATGGGTATAGTCGTCTGGGGTGAATCAAGTAGTAGGTTGTATAGTAGAATGTGAGCAATGCATGGGTAACTTGATAAAAATTATACAGCATTTTGTTTCTCTCGAATCCGTTGGACAGAGTGCTGTTCGGAATCAAGGTAAGGGCACTCTGAAATCAGTCCGTAAATATCTTGCTAACATTGATCTCAGTAAAATTCCTGACAACCCCATAAAATTTAAATCATGGTTGGACAAACAGACAACTCGCATGCTCGACTCAATTGAAGAAATTACCAAGCACCGCCCGTGGGGGACAGCTCGAAAAGCTCTTAACCTTTTTCTTCGCACGTGCCTGTATAACTATTACCTTAGAAAGGAATACAAACTAGCGAGATTAGAGAAATTACTTGAAATCCCTCTGGATAGTGTTGTAGCAACCGCCTTGATAAAAGAAGCACGAAAGAATGGTGAAGAATTACCTCGCTGGCCGAATCTCAAGACATTAACTCCGAGTATAAGTGATCAGTATCAAAGGTTTGCAAGGACACTGGCATCGTTGACTAAAACCCCAGCTAGAGTGCATTTGGATGTAATACTGTGGACTAAAAACCGGTGACATCCAATCAAGGGTTGACCACCTTTACTAGCTATACCGAGTGTATACCAGTGACTGTTGAAACACGTCCTGCTGCTTCGCCAATAATTTCCAACAATCTTACAAGAGAGAGGTTCAGCAATCTGTCATCATCTAAATCACTACGAGAACGGCCATGTACAATCGAGATAACCTCCTGAGCATGCTGAAGCATGTGCACAAGGCTCATTTTATCGTCATGCTGCGACATATTGAATCTCCGCTTCGGCGAGAACCTTCGCTCTGAAATATTTGCTCAGGAAGCCGGGAGTGTGCAGATCGACCTTTTGGCCAAGAATCTCTGATAATTCATCCTGCATGCCGAAGAAGGCAAGACCTGGGATGTGGTCCGGGTCAAATTCCACCAGGACATCGATATCGCTATCCGGACCGAAATCATCGCGGAGAACCGAACCAAAAAACGACAGCTTACGTATGTGATGCTTTCGGCAGAAATCTGCGATTTCAGCGTCCGGCACATTAATATTGCAATTCTTCATCCGAGCTCACTCCCAGATAAAAAAGCGGGGCTGGCGGAGGTGGAGGGATTCGAACCCCCGGTACCTTGCGGCACAACGGTTTTCAAGACCGTCGCCTTAAACCACTCGGCCACACCTCCGTGAAGGATTATAACAGAAACCCATTGATGTAAAAATGAATCAGCGGAATAAAACTTCAGTCTGTATGCTGACTTTCAGATGCACCAGGAAATTCATATATCGTATTTCTCCGCACCGGTGAAATCGAATTCCTCTCCCTTGTCATCATCATAACCCCGGATACGGATTACACCGATACGCTCGCCCGCGATTATCTCCTCGCCTTCCCAGCAGTATATCGCTTCCAGAATACCGTCCACAGGGGCTTCAAGCTCGACCGTGGCTTTATTTACCTCCAGCTCGATGATCGGTTCCCCGAACTGAACTTCTTCACCTTCGTTCTTCAACCAATTGATGATCTGGACTTCATCTATCGAATCCGAGAAAGCCGGGACAACTATATCGGCGTGTTGTGGCATAGTTATTATCTACCTGGAATATATCCAATCTTCCTAAAAATAATATCGGGAATTGATTCGATAGATTTTTCATTTTTACGTGATGAAATAAAAAAGTGCGGGGAGGGTTAAAGATCAATCGGGTTCGGGATTCAAATCAGGTATTAACCATTTTTGACCACCGCGGATTGATTTACAGGTTTCGAGATAGTTTTGATTAAAAGTGAGAAATGAAAAAACCGTAGAACAGCACGGCAGTGCGTCGAATGGCAGTGCGTCGAAAGGATTGTTTTAAGGTGGAAGACGCACTGCCGTGCTGTTCTACGGTTTGTCGTTTTTTCGATGGCTAAAAATGATTAATTTTTCCTATAAATCCGCGTTTCCTTCGGACTCTGATTCCTCACCGTTTTCGGCCTGACCGGGTGTCCAGTCCGGAACCTGGTCTACAGGGATTGTGCCCATAGCGAGGTGAATACTGGTGCATGCCACTTCGAGCATATCCCTGTCGGGTTCAAGTGCAGTGACTTTCTGGAGGAGTTTTCCGGGCCATGTCAGGATTTTGATAAATGGGTGCCTGGTGTCGAATCGTGCCGTGAACCGGATGAATTCGTAACCGATGGATGCAATTAACGGGAGGAAAAGAATATGGAGTCCGAACCTGACAGCGTAATTTGTAAAGGCTAAATTCGGATTACCAAAAAGCCAGTTTGTTATCAGGGGGAACAGCATCGCAATCAGCAGGCTGAACAGGACAATCGAGAAAAGGAAACTCGTGCCGCAGCGCGGATGGAATGTGGGGTATTTTTCAATGTCATCGATACTGAGATCGCTTCCCGCTTCGTACGCGTTGATCGTCTTGTGCTCCGATCCATGGTATTGAAAAACCCGTCTGATTTCTTTAAGAAGCCTGATTGAAACCATGTAACCCACCAGAATCCCGGCTTTAACAATACCTTCCATGAGGGAGAAAAAGACGCTGATGCCGATCGGCATGGTTTCACGGTCAAAATCAATTCCAAAGAGCATAAAAATACCTTTGGTGATTAATATCGGGAGGAATTTAAAAAGCACAAGAGCGACCAGCAGGCCGAGTATCATTGCTATACTTTCAATAAATGGATTGCGGGGTGATTCGTCGGGATCGGCCACCTGGCCGGAGTACATCAGTGCTTTATATCCAAGGGACATGCTGTCGACGAGTATCAGCAGCCCCCTCAGAAACGGGGTTTTGTACCAGAAATTCTTCTTCTTTTCATCCACACCTTCCCGGAGGACCTTTTTGACAATCTTTCCATCCGGTTTACGGCATGCCACAACGGTACGTTCAGGGCCTTTCATCATGACCCCTTCAATGACCGCCTGCCCCCCGTAAAGGGATGTCTGCTCCTTCCGCAGTGCGGCTTCGTCTTCGTCTGTCGCCATCAGGCCGGACAATAGAAAATTTATGGCTACGGGTAATTTCATTTTATTATTGAATAAATTACGAGCATTATCTCCTAAGAAAAGAGCTACCAGAATATCCTGATAGCTCTGATTATTCATATTTGGACAGGAAGCTCCTGGACTCAGGATGATTCTTCCTTGACCTGGTATGCGCCTTTCGAATGTTCGTACCTTCGTTTGAACCTTTCGACTCGACCCGCGGTATCGACGATTTTCTTCTTGCCGGTGAAAAACGGATGGCACGCTGAGCAAAGCTCGACACGTATCTCTTTCCGCGTGCTTCCAACCTCGAAGGTATTTCCGCAGGCACATGTCACGGTCGCGTTAAAATATTCCGGATGAATTTTTGGTTTCATGGCAAAAAAACCTCCGCCTTGATTTTCCGGCGGACAAATGAAATTACCATATTATTGCTTATTCTGCAAGGTACAGTGTAAATTTAGCCTAAAATTTGAGATTTCGGTTTAAATTTACCCAATTAATGTTATATACGACGTTGAAATGAAACTGCCGCTGTTATACTATTTAAACAGGTACATTATTTCAATGGCCTGATCTATTTATCCCTGATCTCGCCATCTATTACTTAATTCCTGTGCAGGAAGGTCATATTAAATACCAATTATCGCGCACGTCGCGGAGGAATTATGCGTTGTCTGTTTTTTGGATGCCTGATCGCAAGCATGCTGGTTCTATGTGCTGCCGGATGCTCAGGCTCATCCTCACCCACCACACCCGCCGGTAATCCCGATCAGCACAATGCTTTAATTGAAGCTGCCCTCGATGGTGTTGAAACCCAGAACACTGAACTCCTCTCAATTAAGCTTGATAACCACGAGCTTTTGCCGTGGGGTTTCAGAGATGTAATCCTGTCTCCTGAAGGTATTTTCCCTCTTGATATTGTCCTGGAGGAACCCGACCGGGAAATCGTGCTGGAGGTCGAAAACGCAATACTGCTCGTTGATGGCGAAGAATCAGAGGAATATCGAGGACCTGCGAACGCCGAATTCGAAATTACTGAATTTACGGAGCGGATTGTGATTCATCTGGAGATTACCGGAGAACGCGAACAGACTAGGGATATCATCGTGCGTACCGCGCCCAGCCCGCACCGTCCCGCACCGGGAATGTCCGGATATCATTCCTACACCGATCCGGAAACCGGGGCAACGTTTGATATTGCGGAGTGGGAGCTTTTGTTTGGTGTACAGGACGGAACGAGTCTCAAAGCTGTGGAAGCGCTTGTGGCAGCTCTCGACTGCGAGATCCTTCGTGAAATTCCAAAAATAAACATTTTCAGGATTCGGATTCCCGCGAACCAGGCTTATGAGAGGTTCATCCGGCTGTTTGAGTCGAGCGGGATTGTAGTCTTCGCGGAAATTAACAGTATTAAATATCCGTCTATTGTTCCAAACGACACGTATGAATATCTCGAATACGGCAACGATCTGATGCAGTTATACGACGCGTGGGATATCACTCAGGGCACGGACGAAACCATTATTGCGGTAGTTGATACCGGAACCATGCGCGATCATCCCGACCTCGCGGCAAACTGCCTTGTGGGCGAAGATTTTATCGATCCGGTAGGCGATGGAGAGGGCGGCGAAACACCGGGCGACGGAGCCGGTGATGACAGTAATGTCGGGCACGGGACACATTGCTCGGGTATTGTCGGGGCGGTTGGAAATAACAGCGAAGGTGTCAGCGGCCATTCGTGGAATACAAAAATTCTTCCATGCAGGATATTTCCAATTGATGGAGACAGTGGCGCGATGGACTCAGATGTCGCCGACGCACTGGTCTGGGCTACCGACCAGGGTGCCGACGGCATAAGCATGTCTTTCGGCGGTTACTATAGCTCAGGCGCTGAACAGGCTGCGATCAACTATGCCTGGGCGATGGATGTAGTGCTTGTCGCCGCAGCGGGAAACGGTAACACTACCTATCCACATTACCCATCGTCATTCCCTCATGTAATTGCAGTTGCGGCGACAAACTCGAACGATCAGAAAGCCAGTTTCTCCAATTATGGAGTTTACCAGATCGATGTGAGTGCGCCTGGGGTCAATATCCCGTCGTCAGTATTTTACGAGCACAGTGGCGATCCATATTCAGTGCCTGAGAACCAAAGGTACCAATCGTGGAGCGGTACAAGTATGGCCTGTCCGCAGGTAGCGGGGCTTGTTGCACTGGTTGCATCATATTATCCTCTCTATACAAACGCCCAGATTGTCGACCAGATCGTATACACCGCTGATAATATCGACGCAATAAACCCGGGTTATATCGGGGAGCTTGGCACCGGTCGAATCAACGATTACAAAGCCCTTACAACCGCTTTAGAACCTGATTTCGAAATATTATCGTTTTTCTCTGACGACGACCAGCCATTTTTCTCCCAGGGAAATCGGGACGGGTTCATAAATCCCGGTGAGATCATCGAGTTCAGGCCGACAATGCAGAATACCGGACTTGCCGGTGCCTATCAGTGTTACATGTATTTAGTCGAGGACAATGGGCACATCCGGATTCTGAATGACAACCTGTTCCTGAATATTATGTATCCGGGGGAGATCTATACTCATCCCGACCCGATTATTTTCAGGGCAAGCCCGGATATAACCGAGGATACCGATGTCATGGTAACTTTCCGGTTTGAATTTACTGACAATGATCCAATTGAGGTTCCATATGCATTTACGATCCGAACCGATCTCGGGACGGTTGATACAGTTGATTTCTCCGGCGAGGGTCTCCTGGAGGAGTTCGTTCCCAAGGGTGTCACCGGAGTTACAGGTCTTTTGTTCACAATCGAGGGTGATCTCAATTATGCGACTCTTGACCAGCTAACTGTCACCCAGACCGGGACAGCAGGTGTGGAAAGCCTCGGGGAAGTCCAGTTATGGCTCGATAAGGACGCCAATGGCGTTTTCTCCACGCATTTCGATACCCGGGTCGCTTATCGGTCATACGATCATCCCGGATGGCGTGGGCAGTTCGACGATTTGAACGACCCGAATGCAGGATTCGATACCGGTGCGGAGTATGAGGAATTCGATCCGGTAATGTTTGATATTTCAGGTGAAGCCCATTTCTACGAGATTGTTGTACCGACATCACCAGGGGTGCCCAGATCAATATTTGTAGTTCTGGAAATATTGCCGACCGCAATTACCGGCGATACGGTCCAGATCGGGATACTCGATTCAAGCGACGTAATTGTCCTTGCACCTGACCAGGTGAACCCGGTAAATTTCCCGATCCAGTCAGACGAGGTTCCGATACGGGGAACATGGCAGGATGCTCAGAAGCTCACTACGACCACTGGTACAGCCTCGTCCAGATTTTCATGGAGAGCCGAGACTGCGATTTGTCCGGTTACCGGAAATGTGTACGTGGTTTTTGACACGAACAGATACAGTGATTTTGACGTCATGATGCGCCGCACCACTGATCTGGCCTTTTCATTCGAGGAAGCTGTAATGATCGATGGATCTGCCAAAAACGAGTTTTATCCGGACATCCAGGTGGATTCGACAGGAACAATCCATGTGGTTTATTACTCCACGAAGATCAACGACTTCAACCGGGAAATTTATTACTCGAGATCGGTCGATCTCGGAGTGTCGTTTGAAGACCCGGTAAGGCTGACTAATGCCACTCGGGATTCACGAATCCCGAAACTCGCCATTGGACCCGACGACAGTCTGAATGTCGCCTGGAACGACGATCGAACTGCCACAGATGACTACAATATCTATTTCAAGAGGTCTGATGATGGCGGCGATACGTGGCTTACCCATGTAATGGTCAATGATTCATATGTGGCTAGCACTGAAGTGGCTATCGCTGTTGGTGGAGATGGTGTAATACATATCGTCTGGGAAGAATTAGCCGGTCAATGGTGGGACCCGATCGGTAATGTATGGTACTCACGATCTGTTGATGATGGGTTAAATTTCTCGACACCGGTAAAAATTAATTCCGGAACCCACAACAACGATTGCTGGCACGCGGATATCGCTGCGGATGAACTGGGCAATGTTTACTCGGTGTTCCACTATGTACCCGGTTACAAGTATGCTGAGATCAGTTGCGTAATAAGCAACAATTCGGGATTAACCTGGAACCCGGTTTTCGATCTGACCGATAATAATGTTCCCGACAGCCGTCCGGTGATTTATGTTAACCCGGACAGCTCATTGATTGATATCGCATACAGAAGCCTGCAGGTGGACTCATGGAATATCTGGCACGCATACTCGGAGAACGGGTTGTCATCGTGGGAGGATCCCGTTCAGATTTCATCATCAACCTGGGGTGATGCCCGGGAAGCGGTTATTGTACGCGACACTAACAAAAATATATATTCGTTCTGGGAAGACCTTGTAAACCAGACCGATTATGAGGTTTTTTATAACAGGTTCCTTTTCTGATTCACTGGAGGAACTTCAGACGTTGGAACTTCAATCATAAGAGATAAGTCGGGATGTCTTAAATGGAACAGCATCCGGAACAATTTTCTGAACGCGCCAGGCTGGAAATCAGAAGGAATATTCACGCCACCTATTCCAAATTAGGGTACGATCTATATGGCCTTGCGCTCGATGCTTGTGATTTTCGGCCTTATGATGATCTCCTTGATATTGGATGCGGTCTGGGTGATTTCATTTTTAAAATCCGCGGCAACGGCCATCTTGGGCGATTGGTCGGGATCGACATGAGCGTGGATGTTATTTCGAATGCAAAGGCGGAATCTGTGCGGTGCGGGCTTGGAGCCGAGTTCAGAATTGGGAACGCCGAGAACCTGGATTATCCTTCAAGTTGTTTTGATTGTGTTACCGCACTGCACGTAATCGGCCCCAACGATCCCGCGAAGGTCATTGCTGAAATGGGTCGCGTTTTAAAGGCAGATGGCAGTATCCTGATCGCCACAAATTCTAGGATGTCATACCCGATTCTGGAGGAGCTTAAAGAAAAAGCCCGTCAACGGTTCGGATGGTTCCACGCTAATGAATGGTCTGAAGGTTTTGAGTCGGAAATCGCTCCGGACACTCTTAATTTATTTTTTGGCTCTGTCGAGGAATTCCGCTATGAGGACACCCTCGAATATCCGGATGCCGAAGTCCTCGTGGATTTATTCCGTTCAAACTGGGGGTTATGGAGCGAGAATCTTTCCGAGCCGGAATGGGACAGGATTGTCGACTGGGCACGCGAGCAGGCGCTTGAGCTTATTCCCGAACATGGATACGCCGAAGAGCCGAGGAGTTTTTCGCTTTTCATGTGCAGGGAGCCCCTTGGACTTTGAACTCTTTTACTTAATGAACGGTCCTGATAATAATAAATCCCGATTTAACCTGTTTAAGTTAAAGGTCAAGACCCGCCTGAAACTAACGAAACTAATATTGAGTGCAAGTCTTGACATTCGGGTTCCAACCATGTATATAAAGGGTGTAAAGGGTTTCATATCAATACCCCTGTTGCCCCTCTGATTTGCAACCACCGGTGGTTTTTCCCTGAAGACGTAAAATGGATTTATTAGGGTTCTTTCATTTTTCATTCAGGTGCTTGCAGAGATAATCGAACGTTGAATTTGAATTTTTTAAACCATCCGGTTTATAGATGTAGTAAAAAATGCCTTCGGCAAAACGTTTTATATAATATTGCTCACACACCAATAACAATGGGTAATAGATACCAGAGGGATCAATTGCAGGCTGAATAAAGGGAAATTACACATAAACCTGTAAACCTAGGCTAATTGCTAAATCATCATAATCTGCGGATAGTTATCCCAATGAAACCAGGTCATTATTATCGAACTGGCTTGGTTTGCCGCAAAGTAACAAAAAAAGCTTACATAATGGAGTTGTCATCTTGAGTAATGCATCACGACCCAGAAGAAATTTTCGGCCCCGGACATCCCGCCCGGAAATAGAGGACGATCACAGGGGTTCCTCAATCAGTAATGTCTCCTCTCGTCGCGACAAGCGGCGGTCGCCGGTCAGGAATCAAAACCGCAGGAACCAGTATCGATCGGGTAACGGAGACCGCGGAGATTCTGGAGAACCTTCCAGCACCCCGTCCAAGAGGCCTACCCATCAGGCCGAGATTGCGGTACTGGATGAAAAAACCCTGGCAGAACTTCGTACCATGGCAAAAGACAGCGATCTGACAGGAATTTCTACACTTAAAAAAGCCGATTTGATCCTGAAAATTCTCGAGACTAAAACCGAGGAACCCGGGGGTATCTTCGCTACCGCTACACTTGAAATCCTGCCCGAGGGATATGGTTTCCTCAGGCGGAACGGCTACACTCCGACCCCTGATGACATTTACGTCAGCCTGAGCCAGATCAAGCGTTTCGGGCTTCGTACTGGCGATGTTATCAAGGGCCAGATTCGACCGCCTAAGGACAGCGAGAAGTATTACGGGCTTTTGAGGATCGAGGCGATCAACGGTGGCGACCCTGATATCGTCAAGGATCGCCCCTTCTTCAATCGGCTGATCCCGGTCTTTCCAAATGAACGTCTTATCCTTGAAACCGAATCTAAACTGATCTCCACCAGGTTAATTGACCTGATTTCACCTATTGGAAAAGGGCAGCGAGGTTTGATAGTCAGCCAGCCGAAAGCCGGTAAAACTGTCCTCCTGAAAACTATCGCCAACGCCATCAGCGAAAATCATCCTGAAGTCACTTTGATGGCTCTTCTGATCGATGAGCGGCCCGAGGAAGTTACCGATTTCGAGCGTTCGGTTAAGGGTGAAGTCGTTTCATCGACCTTCGATGAACGTCCCGACCACCATATCCAGGTCGCGGAGATCCTTCTGCAGAAGGCTAAAAGGCTTGTCGAGCATGGCCGCGATGTGATGATCCTGCTCGACAGTATCACACGTCTCGCCAGGGCTTATAACCTGGTTATGCCTTCCAGCGGTAAAACCCTGTCCGGCGGACTTGATCCAAATTCGCTCCACAAACCGAAACAGTTCTTCGGCGCCGCCAGAAAAATCGAAGGGGGCGGATCGCTTACCATTATCGCCACTGCTCTTGTTGAAACCGGAAGCCGTCTCGATGACGTTATTTTCGAGGAATTCAAGGGTACCGGTAACATGGAACTCGTTCTTAACCGCGACCTCGCGAATCGAAGGATATTCCCTGCAATCGATATCCTCAAGAGCGGTACTCGTCACGAGGAACTCCTGTATGATGATAAAGAAATCGAGGCTATCAGGAACCTGAGGGCGATTATCGACAGCCTTGGAGACCAGCACGGTACGGAGTTTGTTATCGACAGGATCGGTAACAAGGCTTTTCCAAGTAACGCGCAGTTTATCGAGGCCATTCCAGGTTGGTACAACATCTTCCTGAAAGGGGACCTGAGACGGAATGGTGGCGGAGGCATAATTAAGGGAATCCGCTAGAATCCGGACTAAAGTTTAAATTCTATTAGATCGAACCGATATTATTAACAGATACACCCGATTTCTTCTCTTGCTACCGAAGCAGATCGGGAACATTACGACCGGCGTTCAAAAGACGCCGGTTTTTTCAGGTTTTTAAATTATACGCTTTGAATTCATGGGGACGCTTTTCCATGCTTCCAGCGTTGAAAGTGTCAGAATTCATGGGGACGCTTTTCCATGCTTCCAGCGTTGAAAGTGTCCCCATGAATTCTTAGTTACACGCTACGACTTGAGTTCAAAAGACGCCGGTTTTTTCATGTTTTTAATTTTGACCAATTCCGTTGAATAATTATTGATTCAAGATCGGGGACAAGCTGAGATCGGGGACATCTCTTTTCGCCTGCCTCCATCGTTGAAATATAGGGGACATCTCTTTTCGCCTGCCTCCATCGTTGAAATATAGGGGACATCTCTTTTCGCCCGCCTCCATCGTTGAAATATAGGGGACACCTCTTTTCGCCTGCCTCCATCGTTGAAATATAGGGGACACCTCTTTTCGCCCGTCGAAAAGCAGGTGTCCCCCTAAATTCTAAATATCTCCATTCAGTTTTTACTTAACGTATTTGGCCTTAATGAGTACAAGAACCCTCTGCACGGTTTCTTCGATTGTCATTTCGGAATTGTTCACAAGCCGGGCGTCCTCTGCCGGGACCAGCGGACTCACATCACGTTCGATATCGCGCTTGTCCCTTGCTTCTATCTCCGCCTTGAGATTCTCCAATTCCGATTCCGGGAGATTGTAATCGATCAGTCTCCTGCGCGCGCGTTCTTCAGCGGAAGCGGTTAGAAAGATTTTAATATCGGCATCCGGAAATACGACGGTTCCCGTATCCCGACCCTCAAGTACGATCCCGCATAATTCTTGTTCATCAGCGAGTTCAGTCTGTGCTTTGAAAATCCGTTTTGCTATCTTCCTCTGCAATTCGACAATTTTTTCACGTACACACCTGTGCCTGCTGAAAATGCTTGCCGCCAGGCTGACCTCCGGAGACAATACCTCGTCCGTGATGTCCTCTCCATCCAGAAGAACGCGTTCGGTGTTACTTTCGTTCGGGGGTATGAATTCTATGTCGAGGTGCTTCGCTACCTTTCGGGCCTCTGATTCATCGGCTAGGTCGATCCCCTCGCGCATTGCCTTTATTGCCGCCGCACGATAGGTCGCTCCGGTGTTGAGATATGAAATACCCGATTGCTTTGCCAGTTCCCGCGCGAGGGTGCTTTTCCCGCTTGCGGATGGCCCGTCGATAGTGATGATCATGCATCGTTCAGGTTTCATTTTGCGATCAGTAAATTACCTGTATGTTGTATTCACTCACGATCAGTACAGGCTGTTCGGCTGTACCCGACCATACCGCGAAAGTGTAGCTTGTCTCCGATGGCCTGTAATGGAAAATCCTGCCGCCGATAAATGCCCATTTTACTACTTCCAGGTCGCTGTAAATCAGGATATTGTCTAAGAGATCCAATGATGGGGGCGGGTATGTCCCATATCTCTCCCGGATATCCCTTAGCGCTGCCCTGATCGCGTTTATGGCATCGTCGATATCGGCTTGTGACGCCAGCATCGGTCGCGTGAAACCATCGGGCTCCACAAGAAAAATTGCCCGGTGTTCGCGGTCGAGAACCGCAAGGCCGCCGGTTATTTTTGCGGCATCGTCGAGAGGGTGGCCCGGCGCGCCGGATGGAAGGCGGTTATTCCAGATTCCTGTAACATTAAGGTTACCAGAATCAAGCTGGAATATTTCTCCATCATCGATTGTTACCCATAAATTCCCTGAAACCCTGTCGGATTCCAGGAACCTTGCTTCAATTGCATCGAGCCGGTCTATTGCGGTTCCACCCAGGAGATCGGACCGTACTTCGAACCATCGTGTTTCCGTGCTGTCCCCGTCGGGGAAATTCATCCATGTAAAAAATCCATTTCCGGAGGGTCCGATTTTTGCGTTCAACAGGTAATCCGGAAAATTCAAACCCTCCGACGGGACCCAGGCGCCATTATTCAAAATTCCTATCGCACCATTAACACCCATCCCGGCCCATGCGCCTATCAGCGATCCCGCGTTGGGCACAAGTTCCACGCATGGACTGACAACACCCACTATGTCCACTGAACTTTCATTCCTGACCAGGTACCCTTCGCTGTCGATTGTTAGAAGGCTCGATGTATACGGCGCTTCCAGGTTCTCGATGAATTCCATTCCGGGATCGTTCAGGACGTCGAATGAAAAATCCTGCACCCCGACACGAATCTCACCATTCGAATCGACAGCTACCGCGGAAGTCTGTCTTACAAAATTCCCCCCGGGTTCCCTGTAGACCCAGGAAACACCCGATGAATCGGTATTGTCAATCCCGCCAAGAGAAAATACCGGTGATGATGGCGCCAGTTTTGCTATCCCCCAGTATTCTCCGCTCTCCGTCGCGTTTACATCGTCCCAGTACAGGCTTCCGTCCGGAGCGGATACGAGCCTGTGTGGTGCGACCATCGTTGGAGTGCCGTGCGGAATATCGGCAACCTTGAATCCCTGATCGAGCCTTGGATCCAGAATGGAAATGGTCCATCCATCATTTGTCTCGGTCAGAATGTGAGCGCGCCCGGATGGATCCACTGCGCACGCTATTGGCGGGCTGCCGATTTCGATCGCATCCGTGATTGTCCCTTCGGGGTCGATCAGTAAAAGAATATAGCCAACACAAAGATTCGCCCTTAATGCGTCTTCCAGCGAGAAAAGAACATCTTCATCGTCACGGCTCAGAGCTTCTTCACGGAGACTGTTGTATTCATCCCTGTTTTCGGGATCGCTCAGATCGGTCAGCGCCGCGGCGACCGCGATCGTTCCATCCGATCCACAGGCGATGTCGATTGGTGAGATATAAAAATCGACCACGCCATCCAGGTTTATGGTCCATCGGATCATGCCGTTCGTATCAACTAAGAACATATCCGGTTGTTGCAGGACCACAAAACCAAGCGGGTGCCCGACCGCCGTATCTATATGCTGGATAGTAGTGCCAAGATTTAATACTTCGAAATCCCCGGATGTTACATTCAAAATAATTCGACTGGAGATGATCCAGGTGTCTCCATAAGGCCCGATTGCCACACCGGCAGCGACAGCACCCGGGTCCGGAAGACGTTCCAGGAACTCACCGGAAATCATATCGAATTTCTCCGCTACGCTCCCCGCCCATGGCGCGGGGATCGACCATAAGTATTCATCAGTCGGGACAACGCGATCGAGGCCCCAGGGGGACGGGAGGATATCACCCGGCAGGCTTGCGGCATCGGGCAGGGGGATTGTTGAAAGAACCGCGCCTGATATTGTTCCCTCGGAATCCGCGAATTTTACCCGTCCGGTGTTATTACGGCCGTCGATAAGGATATACCCGTCACCATCGACAAAAATCCCCTCAAGGAACAAACATTCGGAAGGTTGATCCGCGACGAGAATACGTACAGAATCGGACGTAGACGCCCGGACCGGCAAAATTAACGCGACCAGTAAAATTATCAATAAAATACCTGTATTTATCTGTTTCATGGCAGTCTTTTGACCCCGCAAACGGTCCAAAGGATCGGTAGGGAAGTATAGCATTTAAGGGTAACTGCCTGTCCTCCACAAGCGCTGTTCGAGGTAGACTTAACGTTCAATTTAAGATTTTTCCGGGTGCCGGTGACAAGCTAAGTGACGCCTTCTTTTATCAACAATCCCCGAATAAACTCCCCCGCGTCACGTGCTTGTCGCCGATTCACATAATGTTGCCCCGCGGGTGCCGGTGACAAGCTAAGTGACGCATAGTATCGGCAACAATCTCAATAACTCTCCCCAGCGTCACGTGCTTGTCGCCGATTCACAAAAGGGGAAAGTAATCTCTCTCGATTATTACAGGACCGGTTTTTCCAGTCAACCAGAATCCGGCGCTCGACCATTTCCAGTCTTCCGGCCTCTCAACCAGCCCACGTCGCACGGGATTGTTGTGTATGTATTCCACCTGTTTTCTTATTTCATCCGGCGTAAAGTAATTCCGATCATATCCACCGCCTTTTTGCCAGAATCGGTATTTTCTTTCCGCCTGCCCGGTTTCAAGATACTTGAGCGATTCAGGTTTATTGGCCTTCAGATAATCGGTTACCTGACGTGACGACGATTGTTTGATCGATTTTAAAATGTCTGAAATTGAATATGTTTCCTCTTTCGGGTACAGGAGAAAATGAACGTGTTCCGGCATAAAAACGTACGCCCAGACTTCGAAAGAGTACCTGTTTCTTGCCTTGTTTATCGATTCCGATAGAATTTGATTGATGAAATTACTTTTTAAAAAAGTCCGTCGTTTGTAGCACGAGAAAGTCAATTCGTGAGCATGTCCGGGGATGTTGTATCTTTTTGGCCTTGATTCCATGGAATTTATATGTGAAAAATTATAAGGGATGGAGACGATGATGATCAAATTGGATAGGCGGCGACAAGCACGTGACGCAGGTTAGAGTAACTGGGATTGTCAGTAATAGAAGGCGTCACTTAGCTTGTCACCGGCACCCGGGGTGATTAGAATCGCCAATATGCCGGGTAAAATCTCCTCTGATTATATACAATTTAAATTACTCCTTCAAATCGCTTTTGGGTTTGTATTAACCCTTATTGACGGTCTTAAATTGACGATCAATTTCCACGGTGATATTATCACCCCACTCGATTCAGTCCATTTGGACTGTTTCAAGGAGCCTTAATGTCAGAGAAAAAATTTACCCTCGATACCATCTCATCTCTCGCCAAGCGGCGTGGTTTCATTTTCCAGTCTTCAGAAATCTACGGCGGACTTGCGTCATGCTGGGATTTCGGCCCGCTGGGTGTCGAGCTTAAAAATAATGTGAAAAACATCTGGTGGAAACATGTCGTTCGTATGCGCGACGATGTGGTCGGGATGGATTCAAGTATCCTCATGCACCCTGATGTCTGGGTTGCATCCGGGCATGTTGGCGCGTTCCACGATATGCTTGTCGACTGCCTGACCTGTAAATCCCGTGTCCGTGAGGATCATCTTGTAAAAGGAAAATGCCCCCGGTGCGGCGGGTCCGAATTTACCGAACCCCAGAAATTCCAGCTCATGTTCAAGACCCAGGCCGGATCGACCGAATCGGGGAAAATGGACGTCTGGCTCCGTCCCGAGACATGCCAGGGTATTTTTGTCGATTTCAAGGCCATACAAAGCGTAAGCCGCCAGAAAGTACCGTTCGGGATCGCGCAGGTCGGTAAGGCTTTTCGTAATGAAGTTACCACCAAAAGCTTCATTTTCCGGTCACGGGAGTTCGAGCAGATGGAGATGGAGTTTTTTGTCCATCCCGATTCCGCCGATGAATGGTACGAGCACTGGCGACAAGAGCGTTGGGATTTTTATATTAATGCCCTCGGTATAAGAGAAGAAAATTTGAAACTTGTACCACATAAGGTAAAGCACCTTGCTCACTACGCAAAGGTCGCGGTGGATATAGAATACAACTTCCCGTTCGGCTGGCAGGAGATCGAGGGGATTCATAACCGTACCGATTACGATCTCAGGCAGCACCAGGAGCATTCAGGCAAGAATCTTATTTATCACGACCAGGAATCGGGTGAGAAATATATTCCCTGGGTAATCGAGACATCGGCCGGTGTCGAGCGAAGCGTGCTCGTTGCGATGTGTGACGCTTATGAAGAAGACGAAATCGGCGGCGAGAAAAGAACTATCCTGAAATTCAAGCCCGAAGTGGCGCCGGTTAAAGTTGCGGTGTTCCCTTTACAGAAAAAGGGCGATTTACAGGATGTCGCGATGCCGCTCTTTAAGGAATTAAAGGAATTATGGCACTGCCAGTATGATGTATCCGGGAATATCGGACGCCGTTACAGAAGGCAGGATGAGATCGGCACACCGTACTGCCTGACGATCGATTTCGATACTCTTGATGATAAAGCTGTGACAGTACGTGACCGTGACACAACAGAACAGGAAAGGATTGGGCTGGATAAGATAAAGGCCTGGTTGACAGAAAGGCTTTGATTTTAAGCATGAGGTTTAGAATTAACCGACCACCCACCTCAATCCCCTCCGCGAGCGGTGGGGAGGTATTAAATCAATAAGTAATGAATAAACCATCCCCCCACTTGTGGGGGGATTACAGGGGGGGGATGCAAGGCTCTAAGAGGTTCGGGGATGATATGAAGACTGTCCACCCACCTCAATCCCCCTCGACAGTTGGGGGTGGTTAAGATTCTCTGGAAAATATACTATGATGGAAATATGAACGGTGCATTATCTTTAAATACACGAGAACGAGGAAAAACAATGAGAAATGTCATCATAATAATGCTCGTCGGAATGTTACTTACTCTATCTGCTCCTGCGATAGGTCAGAACGACAGTGAGTTTCCTGAGATATCCGGACATGCCATGACAGTGATAATCACTCCCGATGATCACTGGATCTCAGCCATGGATGTGGTATTCCTGGAAGGACCGGCGGGTCCGGGATTTGAATTCACTCTAAATAAAAATCTGGAAATACAGTATATCGGTCGTATTGCTGGAGGAACTCTCAGTCTTGAGAAATTTGATTTCGAGATAGTGCCATACCAGGGTTCGGGTACCGGGGAAGTCGATGAGACCACTACTGTTAACAGTGTTATTGTTGATCTTCCGGAGGGCACCAATGTGTTCATGATTGAATATTCCGGGGAAATTAACGATCCGATAAACCCCAGTACCGCACTTGGACGGGTCCGAGGCGACTACACAAGCGGAATTATTTCCCCGGAGGGAGTCTATCTTTCATCGGAAACCGGCTGGTATCCTGACACGGAATTTTCGATGGCAACATATAACGTGAATGTACAACTTCCGGAAGGCTGGAGTTCTGTGTCACAGGGAAACAGGGAGCAACAGGAGTACGGCTTTGTGCAATGGACCAGCGATGTGCCTTCAGATGGCTGTGTCCTTGTCGCGAATCAGTACAACATAAATACAAGGACAATCGATGGAGTCGATTGCAGCACATATTTCTACATGGACAATGAGGATTTATCGAACCAGTTTTTAGACAAGCTTGAGGAATACCTGCCTGCCTATGTTGAGCTATTCGGCCCGCATCCCTATTCGAGGTTCGATATAGTCGAGAATTTCTTTTCCACCGGTTACGGAATGCCTGGATTTACTCTTCTCGGTTCGCGTGTACTTACGATGCCGTTCGCGACCGCAGAGGGTTCTCTCGCGCATGAACTCGTGCATAACTGGTGGGGAAATTACGTTTATGTCGACTGGGAATCCGGCAACTGGTGCGAAGGGCTGACATCTTTTTCAACCAACTACTACTGGAATGTCATCGATGGACGCCCTGAAGATGCGGAAGCATTCCGGTTCAGGAGCATGGTCAGATACGCGGTTGATGTCAGCGAGGAAGAGGATTATCCGGTAAGAGAATTCCGCACAAAAATGACTGCCGAGGACGGCAATATCGGTTATGACAAAGCCAGTGGGATTTTCATTATGCTTCATGAGATGCTCGGAAAGGACAAGTTTTTCGAGGCGTTACGGCTTGGAGTCGAAAGATACGGCGGCCAGAGGACCTCCTGGGACGACTGGAAAGTTGTATTTGAAGAAGTGTACGGAAAAAGCCTGACACGTTTCTTCACAAGCTGGCTCGACCAGACAGGTGCCCCATCGCTGGAGGTTTATGATGTTTCATCCAGCGAATCTGAAGACGGATATCGCTTACATTTCTTCATCAGGCAGACAGGTAATCCCTTCTATTTCGACCTGCCGGTCAGGATGATTACCGAAAACGCCGACACCACAGTACCGCTTCAAATTTTTTCACAGGAACAAAGTTGT
This sequence comes from uncultured bacterium, assembly GCA_965369865.1. Lineage (GTDB taxonomy): Bacteria > JAJVIF01 > JAJVIF01 > JAPKYR01 > JAPKYR01 > JAPKYR01. The sequence goes on from CBDURU010000058.1 coordinate 20,348, forward strand.
TCAATTATTGGTCCCGATCGACCTCTTTCAATTGAAATCGATCCGGAATATTATATTTACCGAAGACTGACGCGTGAAGAGATCCCTCCCGGACTGAAAACAACCCTCGTGGCTGATTCACTTATTGTTGTCCTGCCATCTGGCGGCACCGATGAAACCCTTGAGACCATGAGCATGGGAGGCCATGGCGGCAGTGGAGGAGCTTCAGAAGTTACTGTCAGAGAACATTATGAATCGCTTGCAGAACAGGTAGCGGCAAGCGGAACGGATGTTACGATCAAGGATGATGTCGAAGTAACTGAAGAGGACCTCGCGAATTCATCGATCCTGTGTTTCGGCGCGGCGCGATACAATTCTATTGTCGAGGAACTGGGCACAGCGTCCGGGGAACAGGGAGCAGCGGCCAGTGATCTGGGAGTAGCGTCCGGGAAACTTGTCGATTTCAGCGAGGGTGGATTTACAATCGATGGGACTGAATATACTGGTGAGGGGAATTCAGTTCTCGTCACTGTTCGAAATCCCTTCAATCCCGATTACGATATCACTTTCTACATGGGCAACTCACCCCAGGCGATTTTCAAAGCATCGTACATTTTCTTCTACAACTGGGATTCATACATCGTCTATGAAGACGGCACCGTAATAGACCGCGGCGACTGGGAAACCAACGAGGGCTCGTTAATCTTCAGCCTGGAATAGTAGTTAAATACAATCATGGTGCCGAATCATGGTGCCGTTAGCTTCCAGCTATCGGACAGCCCGTATCGACAACTTCCAGTTGTTTAATAAAAAAAACCCCAAAATCATGTCAGTAATCGACCGCTGGAAGCGGACGCCACATTAATCCGATTGCTGGAAGCAAACGGCACATTAATCCGATTGCTGGAAGCAGACGGCACAGAATTGTTGATATTGATGACAATCGAGGTGCCGTTAGCTTCCAGCTATCGGACAGCCCGTATAGACAACTTCCAGTTGTTTAATAAAAAAAAACCCAAAATCATGTCAGTAATCGACCGCTGGAAGCAAACGCCACATTAATCCGATTGCTGGAAGCAGACGGCACAGAATTGTTGATATTTATGACAATCATGGTGCCGTTAGCTTCCAGCTATCGGACAGCCCGTATAGACAACTTCCAGTTGTTT
>CBDURU010000059.1:0-21109 GCA_965369865.1 uncultured bacterium
CGTGATAATGCGATCCTGGAACCCCACTATTTTCAACTATAAAAGGGACAACCTCGAGATGTCCCCTTTCAGTGACAGCCCCGGGGACATGTCTTTTTTCTCCAGTTACGCGGTTGAATCATGCTATGCGGTAATTAGGGAAAAAAGCACGTGTCCCCAAATCGATCAGCAAGATTTTTTGAAGACCGGGGACACCTGCTTTTCGACGGGCGAAAAGAGATGTCCCCGATATCATAGAATTTAATCGAAGTTAGAGAAGTTACAACTTTTCGACCCATACCGGTGTTGAGAGTGAAATATCCTCATTTTCAAGAGTAACAATTATGGTGTAGGCAAAATCTTTTGTAAATCCGATGTCGGTATATGTAATTTCGAATTCAAGCGAGTCCGGATTGTACGTCTGAAGTATTTGCACACCGGTTTCATCGAGACGAATGATATCAACGGTCGCGATGTTAACAGAATCGGATATAACCTTAACCGAAATTTCCGGTGGTTCAGACGCCTGGATTTCCGAACCCATAATCCGATCGTTTACCGAAAACTGCAGCTCGATCGGGGTGCCCTGGATGCCGTAACAATGTCCGTCTATTATGGCCTGGTAGATTGCCTGACGGGTGTTCTCCTGTACCCAGACCGCCGTCAGTCCCGGTCTCGGGTCCCAGAACCAATCGTCCTGCCTGCTCTCCTTGAGATAACTCCCCGGACGCGACATATGGGTATCGGAATTCGCGACAACACCATAACTCCTTCCTTCATAACTCAGTAAATACAAAACAGTTTCAACGTAGGTGCCGTGCTTCTGATGGAACTCGATCGCACACTCTATACCGGGATTCTCATGATTAATCCAGTCGGGAGTATGCATCATCGGTGTGTGAGGAATCGCGATCGCTTCGTATCCCGCCAGCGCGGCCCACAGTTCTTCAATCTCATCATATTCAGGAAGTGTAAACGGCAGGATAGGGATATTATTGTCGTACGAGATCACGGTACGATGACCTTCAGGGAGGCTGGTCCATTCAAAGCCGAAAAGCACCGAAAATGTACCGGGATCATCGTACTTACTTTGCATTTGACGGTAATAAGGAACCGCTACCCAATCGTCATTATGGAAGTGGTTATCGTGGTCGGTAAGGCAGGTGAAATCGAGCCTGGTGACATCGCGCGCATACCTGATCGCGTAATCGGGCGACTCGTCCCCGTCCGAGAAATTCGTGTGACAGTGAATGTCGCCAATCAGGAGTCGAAGATTGAAAAATTCCGGACGCGGTTCCGACGCCTGTTGAGCTCTCTGAAATCCGGGTGGATTCAAAGCAGCGGAAGTAGCCTGGTTTCCAAGAAGAGGGTTATCGTAAATCCAGAGATTATCCATGTCGGCGACATAGAGGTAATCGCCGATAATTTTGGCGCGACGGGCGTAACCGGGGGTATCCTTTTCAAAAACTTTTTCCAGTGTGGGAAGGTTGGATAAATCGTACGCCACAACGCCATCCTCGCCGCACGCTGCCAGTAAAATATTTCCGTTGATCGTGATGGTGTCGATAAAACGCTTGACGTAAGTTTCAGCTACAAATGCCGGATGCCAGACGTCTTGGACATTATGCACGCTGATATTCGACGCCTCATCATTTCGCGCGATTATCGCGTAACCATTAAGGCCGACTACGTCCTCGAAATTCGCCATACGAGATCCATCGGTGTAAGTGTTAACGGGGAGGGTTGGTGAATCCATGACATATGGCGCCAGTCCGAAGGGCGCATCGGACACAAGTAAAATATCCCCAAGGAAAAACATATCCCGTACGCGTGAAACCGGGATCGTGTCGATAAAATGGGGCTGAGAGGGATTCAAGTTGCTGTAAATTCGAAATCCTCCAAAATAATCACCGACATAGAGGTAGCCATTGCGGAAAGCGGCGGATGTCGCCCAATGCGTGTCGTCGCTAAAAGTCATCTGGGGATTATCCGGATCGGCGAGTGAATAGACTTTGATACCGGCGGGTCCGTCGCAAAGGTAGAGGCGGTTCTCATGGATATAAAGCCTGATCGCGTAGGTGGTCTGAATCTCTTTGACAAGAGCCGGATTATTTTTGTCGGAAGCATCGATAATTTTCAATCCGCCCGGTCCGTCGGCCAGGTAAACCATGTCCCCCAGGACGGCAATATCTTCAGTGCACGTAGTGCCTTGTGAACCGGTTGTTGGAGGCGGGGGTTCGATTGGTGGAGTGGTTTCGGATCCGCCGCCGCCACAGGAGAGACAAATGAAGGTGCAGAACGCAATAAGGATGAGGAGGTTTCCCGTGGTCGAAATCCTTAATCTATTGATCAGCATATTTCCCCTTTCTGTCTTATTGAAGGATTATCTCACATTAGCGGGGATAATACGATTCAGGATGTCATTCATCAGCGATTTTAATCAGCACTTTACCGAATGCCTTGCGACTTTCGAGATGTTCATGTGCTTTCGGGAGTTCATCAAACGGGAAGACACTGTCCACGATTGGTTTCGCAAGCCCCCTCGACACAAGATCCAGGCACTGCAAATATTCGTTTCGCGATCCCATAGTGCTGCCAAGTATGCTTAACCCTTTAAAGAAGATCATCGCGAGATTTAAATCGACAATGGGTCCCGATGTTGTCCCGCACGTGACCATTCTTCCGCCTTTCGCGAGCGATTTAATGTTGCCTTCGAACGTATCCTTCCCGATATGATCGATAATCAGGTCCACGCCGCGTTTACCGGTGAGATCGCGAACTTCCTTCGCAAAATCGGATTTCCTGTAATTTATGATTTTTTCGATCCCGAATTTTTTTGCCGCTTCGATTTTTTCGGGGCTTCCCGCAGTCGCGATCACAGTAGCGCCTGCTATTTTAGCGAGTTGGATCGCCGCTATTGAAACACCGCTACCCGCGGCGTGCACCAAAACCCAGTCGGACGGTTTAACCTGTCCCCTTGTGTGTACCATCCTGTACGCAGTAAGAAATGTCAGCCCGAACGCAGCCGCGGTATCCCATGAAACATGGTCCGGGATCGGGGTAACTTCCGCTTTTGGTGCCACAATATATTGAGCGGCGCCACCATCGAATGATTCTCCCCTGATACCGTACATGCCGCACAACGGATCATCTCCTTCCAGACAATGTGAGCAGGTCCCGCAGCTCCTGCCCGGAAGTAGTGTAACCCTCATCCCTTCGGACAGGTCGACGCATCCCTCACCGGTTTTATCAATGACCCCGGCAACATCGCTGATGGGGATCAAGGGTAGCGGGAATTTATGGCCCGGTATTCCCCGTCTGACCCAGAGGTCCAGATGGTTGAGCGCTCCCCGGACAGCCCTGATCCTGACCTGGCCGGGTCCGGGTTCCGGGATTGGGCGATCTTCGAGTTTCAGGACATCGATGTTTCCATGTTCCGGAACCACCCATGCTTTCATTGTTGTGCCTGGGGGAGTAGAGATTTCACTCATTTTTCAGTCCTGGTCATTGGTCGGTTTTTAAAGAGATAGTAGGGAATTTTAACATATCTATGAATATGGCGACACACCTTCAACTGAGCTTTGGGAAATAAATTGAACTCTAAAACCCCCCCTATAATCCCCCCTTTGGGGGGATGGTGTATTCAATCCTCTCTTTGGGGGGGATTGTGTATTCAATCCTCCCTTTGGGGGGGATTGTGTATTCATCACCATCCTGCGGAGGGAGGGAGGGGGGAGCTTTCAATAATGTTGAAGTAAGAAAAAAAACCGGGGACACCTTCAACGAGAGGTGTCCCCGGGGGTGATTAGCGAGTACGAAAAGAGATGTCCCAGGGGGTGTAAAAGGTGATCTTCAAGGCTTGAGTCAATCAAAATTAGGTGATAGGCTTGAGGCATGGCTGGATACCTTGATGAAGCGCCCCAGGATCGAAGCTGGGGAAGGTTTATTAACCGCTATGATGCCGGGCGTGCGATCGCAGATAAAATCCAGGAGGAAATTAATGCGGGGAATCTCGACCTTGAGGGTAAGGGTGTAGTAATCGGTCTGCCTCGCGGCGGACTGGAGGTTGGTTATGCGGTCGCGAACGACCTTAAACTCCCGCTGGATTTCAGGTCGGTGAAAAAGGTCGGGCACCCTATGCAGCCGGAATTCGCGATAGGCGCTGTCGATATTTCAGGCATTTCAATGAAAAATCCGTTTGTAAGTCCGGCGGAAATGCCGTCGGATAAGGAATTCGAGCGCATGGTTGAGCGCGCGTTAACGCAGGCTAAAAAGATGGAGGTGGACCTTCGCGGTGACAGGAAGTCCCGATTGAAAGATGCCGACTGGTGCCTTGTGGTAGATGACGGCGCGGCAACGGGCCTGACCTTGCTGGCAGCGGTAGGAGGTTTAAAAAGCGAAGGGTTGAAAGTGATTGTCGCGGTCCCGGTATCAAGCGACCAGGCAAAAAAGTTATTGAGCGAGGCTGCCGATCGATTTATAGCGTTGATGGTTCCGGATCATTTCGGAGCAGTGGGGCAATTTTACGATGATTTCTCGCAGGTTCCCATGGAAGACGCAAGGAAGTTTCTGTAGGTGGAGTAAATCATCGTATCCGGGATTTTTATCCAAGGATACATCCCATGAGGGTCAATTCAGTGAAATGTCTTTCCGCCATATATTTCCGCACGCCAACACTCGACTATCAACTTTAAATATGGTTAAATAGCATCAGGTTAGGAAAGGTTACGAAGGAGCGAAAGGGAAGCGGGCTGTGTTGCATTCATTTTACCATGGCACAGGATGCTGCCCGTGCATACTGGCGATTTACCGTAATCTGGCTCATAATCGGAACGGTATTTGGTATCTTCTCAGCACTTTCCCTTTTTGTACCCGAATTCCATACTTCTCATCCGCTGCCCGGATTCGGACGACTTGTCGCCGCGCATCGCGCATCAATGGTCCATGGTGTTCTGTTCTCGGGAGTACTGGCGCTTGCTTATACTCTTCTTCCACGTCTGACCCAGGCACGGACGAAATCATCCCGTTTCAGTAAAATACTCGCGGTCATCGGATTTCTCATCGTCCTGTTCGGAATTCTGTTAATCATCCTTGGTTACGGGTCGGGACGCGAGTACGCCGACCTTCCTGCCGGGTTCGCTATCCTCTACTGGTTCTACCTGATGGCGGTGGCGGTTGATTTATCGATATTACTTTTAAACTCGACGGTGGTAACTTCGCATCCCACAACCGGGCTTTTTTACTTAGCGGCCGTGCTTCCAGCGATAGTGTACCCGTTCGCGCTTCCGCATTGGTGGGGAGCGGGGCTGTTCGATGCTTTAAGGGTCTGGGTAAGCTGGAAAACGATATTTATAGGGAGTTTCGGGACAGCCGCGATAGGGGCGATGATTTTTTATCTTGGATCGCTCAAGCCCAGGCCAAAACTTCCATCCGGGGCTTTCCTGTTTGGGATTGGTATCATTATTTGCCTTGGACCGCTGGTTGGAATAACCCACCTTCTGGATGCGCCAATGTGGGGCGGATTGAAGGTTCTCGGAGCGTTTGCCGGGGTAATGGTGGCAGCGGGATTTCTGATCCTGATACGGATTTTCTGGCGGGGGGAAATTAAGGGGACCTCGTCACTCCTGTTTTTCGCGGGATTGTGCGGACTCGGTTACACGGTAGTTCAGGGAATAGTTCTGACGATCCCGCCCATACATACCGCGTTTCATTTCACCGCGAATACATCGGCGCACGCTCACATTGCACTCGGTTCAATAGTAATGATATTTCTGTCGGCGGGGATACTTGTTATCCCGATTTTATCGAGGCGTGATTTTATTGGAATGAAACAAACATTAACGGCATCGGGGTTGCTGATTTCCGGGTTGATCTTAATATTCATGTTCCAGACGTCGGCGGGTGTTCTCCAGGCGACCGCGTTTATTAACGGTTTGAGCGTAACCGACTGGCTCCCGATGTTCAGGTGGCTGCAACTCGGTGTTTTGTGCGGCGGGCTGATCATGCTTCCAGGTATCCTGATTTTAGCAGTCACTTTTATCAGGAACCTTGGGAGTCAAGACAGGGGAACAGATTCTGGAGGGGGTGAGATGTGAACGACGGTAAAATAACACCCGATCATCCTCCACGAATAACAAACGCCAGCTACCTGTTCGCATGGAAGGCGACTGCATTCCTTATCGCGTTAATTCTCCTCGCCCTCGCGATTCCGTCGGAACCTCCCCCATCGCCGGTTGGGTCGAAGCTGAAAATGATACGACGAGGCGGGGCGGTATATGACGGCGAAGGATGCGCCAACTGCCATTCGATGATGGTTCGCGGAGTCGACAGGGGGATGGGGATTACCGCGACGGATGATCTGATGTTCGCAAGGAGCGACTATCCCGGTTCGGTGAGAATCGGAACCGATCTGCAAAATATCGCCGGGCGTTACCCCGAGATATTGATGGAAATCAGGCTGACCGATCCGAACGCGCTTCATCCCGGAACCGTCATGCCGTCATACGCGCATCTGTCCGACACCCGACGTGCACAATTGATCGAATTCCTGGAGCGGTCGGCATTGATTCCCGGCGGGCTGGAGGCGATTCGCGCAATGAATTCAATAGAAGCGGCGGTACCGGATGAGGTTGTGATTTCGATGTACAAGTATCTCGATTCGGAGACCGGATTAATAATCACACCGCTCAGGTCATCTCCCGAATTAATGATAGCCGCAAGTGGAATATACAATTCGAGGTGTGCGGTTTGCCACGGAATTACGGGAAGGGGCGACGGTCCATTCTATTCGCAGGGAAATCGGCCAGGCGCCGCGTCACCACTGGTACCGCCGAAGTCATACAGATCGGAGGATTTCAGGGACATAACAGATATAAAACTGTACTGGCGCATCCTGGAAGGCGTCCCCGGTACCGGGATGCCATCCTGGGGTGGAACGCTGTCGGAAGACGCAATCTGGCTTCTGGTGAAGTATGTCAGGCTGTTAATACCGGACAACGCATGGAGGCAATTAGAAGAAACAAGTTCAGCGGGCCCGGGTGGTGAGAGCGCGTCGGAAGAAGACGGTGGGATAGAAGAAGGTGAGGAGTCAAACCAATCGCCTGGAATATCCGACGAGTTGGATTCAGACTTATCGCCCGGGTCTCTGGATGAAATAACTGTCGAGGGGGGTACGTGATGATGGAAACGAACCATGAGCCGGCCCATGATGATGATTTCTACGAACCTGTTGAATTCTACGATGCCGGGATACGCTGGGTGTCGGTCGAATCCGCGATTCTCCTTGGAGGAATGTTAATCGGGCTGATCGTCGCTGTCTGGCACCTTGCCTGACAGGTAAATTTTAAACATGAGAAAGATCGCGATATATTTAATTTTCATCATAGCGGCTACCCTGTTCGCCCTGACAGTGCCTTTATGGCAGGTGAGTTTGAAAACCGACGGACGATCAGCATCGAATCTCGCCCATCAGTTGTGGTCCGGTGAATCCGGGACACCAACCTCACAGGTAAATATTATCCAGGGACGGAATATATACCGGGGTGTATGCGCGGACTGCCATGGGTCGGGCCAAACGGAATTCGGCATCGGGTCCGGGTATCCTGCGGCTTCTGTCCGGTATTCGCCGCGGGATATACACCAGATCATCACGTTTGGTGAGAAACAGGAAATTCCGGATAGCGTTGAGTATACCGGGCAGCCGTTTGATATGAAGAGGGACCATCCGGCCTACCCGGCACAACTTACGGATACAGAGCGTTGGGCCGTTTCGATTTACCTGATTTCAGCAACACTCGATCCATTGGATTTTGAGCTTGACATCGAGTGGTTGAATGGATGGCGGCAGCAGTTGCACCCGGAGGAGCCCGGTCGATCGAGGGTTAATCTTTTCAACCAGAATTGTGCGATATGCCATGGTCCGGCAGGATACGGGAACGGGCCCCTCGCACATGACCTTATCCCGTCCCCATCAAGCTTACGCGATACGGCCTGGCTGGGGAACCAGTCCGACTGGTATCTTTATTCTGTTATCCGTGAGGGGAGATTTAATTATCCGGGAGTTGAAAATACAGGCTCATGGCTTGAGACCGACAATGCATGGACCGGGATGCCGTCGTGGGGTAAATATCTTTCAGACGGGCAGATGATCCGCCTTGTCAATCACATAAGGAGCTTCAGCTACGCACTGGAAGAAACCGAGAGTTCTGTCGAGGATTACGAAGAAATCTTTCCCGATCTTAACCGATGGGCCTGGTCCGAAATTTCAAGGGAACTTCCCGACGCTCCCGGGTTACCGCCCGGATGGCTGGAGGAATAAACGAATTCATGACGAAGGACGTAAACGAAATAACAACCGGTGAACCCGTAAAGTCTTCTTCAGAGCCGGACAGGTTGCCCGGATGGATTGAAAGTCGGATTGAATCATGCGACCTTTTCGACGCCATGATTCCCCTTGAAAGGTTGAGATCCGGGCTTGGTGAGGGCGTCCAGGGAATCGATCTTGTCGGTAAGGCTCTATGGATAACATTTGCCGTAGTTGTAATAACAGGGATCGGATTACTGGCCGGTTATTCACCATCAACAGCAGGCGCATTTTCGTCGGTAGTTAATATTCAGAATGGCGGGGGTCTGGGCTGGCTCATGAGAGGGGCGCACAAGTACGGCACGGACCTATTTGTTATCCTTGCTGTAATCCGTCTGGCGCGATTAGCATACAGGAGGAGTTATAAATCCGGTGGAGAAATCACATGGATCGCCGCGATCGGTGTGCTCCTTGTTGGCATTATTTCAGGGGTGACTGGATATTTACTTGTCTGGAATCAGAGGATATTTACATCGGGGAGGCTTCTCGACAGGGGTGTGTGGAACTTCGAGGATATTTACCCACTTGGAGGCCTGGGGTTACGGGGATGGGCTGGGGATGTACTGTCGGGTCCCGACGGGCTTAGCCAGGAAGTTTTGACAAGGGTTTTTGAAGTTCACATCGGATTGAGTCTGATAGTTATTTTCCTTGTATTTTTCTGGCGTAATATGAAACGTAACCAGGTGCCTGTAAAATCTCATTTTTCCTTAAAAATTCCCGGATCATTACTTTGGACAATACTTGGCGGTCTTGCATTTCTCGCACTGGTATTTCCGGTGCCGCTCGGCATCCCGTCCGATGGTGTGCTGAAACCGCATCCGATTTTCGCCGACTGGTATGCCCTGGCATTCTATGAATTTTCTTCGATGTTCAAGCCTCATATGAATGGGGTGATTCTCTCACTGGGCGTGCTGCTTGCGATACTCCTGCCGTGGGTCGACAGGTCGCTGAAACAGGGTCCGAGACCGGCAGTAACCTCGCTTATCGTTGCCAGCCTGTTGACCTGGTTCATCCTGACAATAAAGGCGCTCGGATGGGCAATCACTTATCCAGAGGTGCTCATAACCCTCTCGGTAATCTGGTTCGTATCATTCGGCATTGGCTATCTCAGGGAAATTCGGGAGAGGAAACCTGAGACGGGATCAGAAGACGGGGGGGGACAATGAAAAGGATCAGGATCAAATCCCGTCGACCCTCCGCGTACGTCTCGCTCAGGAATTCTATCGGGAAAATAATTGAAACCATAGAATATTTCTCATTGAAGTTCTTTGGAGTCGGGAGCAACCCGATGGCATTAACAGGGGGTATTGTCATCGCGTTTTTAATGGTTAACGCTGTAACCGGTTTGCTGATGCTCCTGTTCTATACCCCGACACCCGAACTTGCCCTGGCATCCGTTCGTGACCTTACGGTTGAAAATACACCTGGGTATCTACTCAGATCGGCACATCGCGCATCGGCAGGCCTTTTGATACTCGGGCTTCTGATCCATATGGTCCGTGTCTGGGCGACATTGAGGTATTCCGGGGCAAGACGGCGGACATGGACTGCCGGGATCGTCGCGCTGCTCGTATTGGGTTTGATCGGCTGGGCCGGTTATATCCTGCCATGGGATGAAAGGGCGATGGTGATTCTTTCCTGGGGACGGGAAATCGCTCACGGTGTCGATCGCTGGCCGGTGCTTGGATGGTTTAATTTAGGTTCATTTATCAGTACGCCTATATTCGCGGTATCAAATGAGGCTGAGCAGCTACAGAGAATTTTTACCCTCCATACCGGCGGTGCATTAGCACTCATGTTCGTACTTTTCTGGCATCTTAGAAGAGTTACCCCGCCTAAGATCGTGCTTCCCATAATGGGATGGTTTGGCCTTCTGATCCTCCTTCTGCTTGTAGGGGCGTCGGTCCCAATGGAGCATGAAGCACTTCGACCGTTTAATCCGTTCGGACCACCCGAAACGGTCAAAGTTGATATCCTGGTAACATTCCCACTTATTTTCTATCCGGCGCTGAAAGGTCCTTTGCTTGCCTTTTTGATATTCATAGCCATCGCTGTTCTTCTGTACCTGCCGGGGCTTGAGCCGAGACGTCCACCGACCGCTGTAGTGCGTGAGATCGCATGTACAGGATGCAGAATCTGCTACGACGATTGCCCGTACGGCGCGATCGAGATGATTCCGGTACCCGATGCATCACACCGACCGGGGATCATTGAAATCGCGACCGTAAAAGCATCAGATTGTAATTCATGCGGTATTTGTGTGGGAAGCTGCGAGTTCACGGCAATCGAACTGCCGTCCCTGACTACCTATGATATCCTGGATAAAATCGACCATATTACTGGTCCTCTTCAAGAGAGAATGTAATGACTGATAAAAAGAAAACGCCCGACAACAATCCCGAACAGTTCGGACTCGCGGAGTTCGAAACCGGGAGCGTTATCAGCCTTGCGGAATTTGAGGCCGAGAGCACTATTCTTTTAGATGAATACGTCCTCGATAAATCCTCCATGCTGGCTGAATTCGAAGCTGGGATGGAGACAGTTTTTATCGACCTGCTTGGGTCGAAGAATGATGAATCCCCGGAACTGGATGAGGACGAAGAAGATAATGAGAAAGAACCGATTCCGGACGAGGTCGAAGATGAAAGTGCAGAGCCGGAAGATGAAGAACAGGTTGAGGATACTGATGAGGCTGTCGATCAAGCGGAAATAGTTGGAGAAGAGATAATTCCCGAACCTGAACCAGTCGAGCTTCCACCTGAACCTGTACGCGAACCTGTAAACCCGGTTTTCGGATTTGTTTGCGAACATGCTCTCGATATCTCAAAACTCACCGGACCGGGGGGACGGATGAATGGCCGTCGGATGGTTACCCTGCAGCGGGTTCCCTGTTCGGCGATGGTGAAACCGGCATGGCTCAGGTATGCCCTGGATAAGGGAGCATCCGGAGTATTCATAATTACGTGCAATCCCGGCGCTTGCCATCATCGAACGGGTGCGTCTATTACGGAGAAGCGGTTCAAGAATCAGCAGCAGCCGATGCTTTCAGACGATGTCGATCGGAGGAGGGTACAATTATTTTTTGGCCATCCGGCCGGGAGGGAAGAGTTATTGAAAAAACTGGATGAATTCCTCGCCGTAATAGGCAAAATCGATCATGCTGAAAGTACCCCCGGAGATGAGGCTGAGCAGGTTGTTAAAACCGATATGGGTGAATGGTTGATGTAACTGTTTCCCGGGTTAGAAATTTGGGTTGGTTTACATAAGCGGGCACGTTCCGTCCGTACACCCGTATCCTGTCGGAACATCGCAGGCACCATCCGCGCATGAAAGGTTGGATGTAGACCCTTTGGAGACATGGGGAGCGGGGATTGAAACCATCCGCTCTACTTTTTTACTCCCGCAATCGGGGCATGGGGTTTTATCGCCTCGATGTGTTACGAGGTCTTCGAATTCATTCTTGCATTTACTGCATTTGAATTTATAAATCGGCATTTTGATCATCTCGTGCTGTTGAAATAAATTATATCGGCACAGAAGTTATACCATATTTTCCGTAATAATCGTCGACAAGCACGTTCGACCCGGAGATTTTTAAAGGCTTGGGGGATGAAGATGTCTCACTCAGCTTGTCAACGGCACCCGGCCCAATCAATTTTTACTTAACGGAAATTGTCTTAGAACCTGTAAGACCTTCGAGTAAGGGGATCAGACACGGTTCCATGTGCCTCAAGGTTTTGAGGGGTGCCTTCGAGATTCATCTCAAGAACCACCTGGAACGGAAGATTGAAGTCTGGAGGTGAGGATCCGATTATCGATACCAGCCGTGAGGGAAATCTCTCGATAAATATCTCAATTTTAATTTCCTGTCCGGTCTGGCGAATTTTGGGGATGATATTGCCTTTCCATGCCATGGGCCCTAACTCAATTACGTTACCTGTCTCAAGCCATCCGGTGGTACCCGGCAGAAGCGATGCGGCACCGATCCTGATTTCCTCGACGCTGTTATTATCGTTATAGATGGTGACATTACCCTCTTCCCACGAGATTTCGGTGAGTTTAAAAGGTTTGAGCCGCCAGTGCATTGTAAGGCCTGGAGTTGCGAATGAAGTGGGTGGAACATCGTCTCCCGGGCGGGTATTTTTAATAAAAAGACCGGTCAGTTGATATCCTGAGAAAAGGTTGCCGGATTTTGAGGAGTACCTGAATTCAATACCAGGCTGGTTGGCGATGTATGCAAAGATTTTGTTCTCAACAATTTTGTAGCCGATAGCAAAAATAATGGCAATGACAATTACAATCGCGGCAATCCAGATTATCGGTTTCGAGGTTTTCGACATTTATTTATCGATCAATCCAAATTCTATCAACCAAAAAAATTATGCACTACGGATGTAAAATCGCGCGTTTAAAATTATGCCTGCGATTAAAAAAACGATGTTAGGCAGCCATGCTGCGATAACCGGAATCAGTATGCCGCGTTCGGCAATGTTAATGGAAAAAGTTGTGAGCATGTAATAGGCGAAAACCAGAAGCATCGCCAATCCGATCCCAACCGTGTTGGTTGAACGAGTCGGCGTCAGTCCGAGCGGCGCGGCAAGCAGGATGAAAACTATACTCGCGAATGGTGTGGCGATTTTCATGGAGTATGTGCCCTGGATTTTTCTAAGGTAATTTTCTGAGCGTCCGGACAACTCGGCCGAAGCGAGGAACACCTGCAGTTCCTGAAGGCTCATCTCATCCGGATCGCGATTCTCGCCACTTAGAATATCCGATGGAGTACGGGCGATTTCCATTTCGAGTGTCGGGCTGACCATCGAACGAACAACATTCCCCCGGTTCCGGAAATCATCCTCTTCATTATTTTCAGAGACAGGATCGTCGTTATCACCATTATTGCCAATTCCATTACCGTTTCCGATGCCAAGATGTATCACGTGCGCGTTGTGAAATTCCCATTTACCCATCATCCAGACACCCTCATCGGCGGTGTAGAGGGTGATGTTGCCAGGGCGCGAGAAATCCCACCATTTTACGTCATAAAAGACATTTCCTTCAGCCGATGCCGCTGCGAAAAGCCAACCCGCATCCTGGTCCATGTAAGAAATATTTGTTTCCTCAAGTGAGATGCCTTTGTCAATAATCGCATTCTGGATGAATTCTCTTGAGGTGCGTGTTGATTGCGGGGCGACTTTTTCGTTCAGGATGAAAGTCCCAAGGACCACAAACCAGGCAAAGATAAGGGCGGGGAGAACGATCCTGAAAAACCCGATTCCACCGGCTCTCAGGGCTGTAATTTCGCTGGAGTCGCTCATACGTCCGAAAGCAAGGAGAGTTGCGAAAAGTACGGCCATAGGGAATGTATAAGCGATGGTCTGAGGAAGAGCGAGGATGAAAAATATACCGACCTGTGTCACCGATAAATGGTAGTTGGTAACGTAATTCATCATGGGCCTGAAAAGGAGCACAGCAACCATAAGGAGTGTGAAGGCAGCTACACCCATAAGAAAAAACGGGATAAATTCTCCGAGAACGAGCAGATCGATTTTTCTAAGTGGAAGCCGGTTCATATTAAACGCCGATGATCAATCACCTGTCCCGACGGGGATCGCCCTTATAAGAATCATCCAGGTAACAAATGAGATAATTTTACCTTCATCCTCGATAACACGGAAATGACGTTTTGCCCTGTCTGAAGCTGAACCAAGCATCATGGAGAGCATGCGGGCCTGGCTTTTATCAACGTTATGTTTTTTAGCCCATGTCCTGAAATTGTTATGCTTCGGATAAATTTCAATGAGGTCGACTGCGAAATTTTCAATATTCAGGAAGTCTTCGAGATCGGCGAGCGTGTAGCTTTTCAGGTGAGATTTATCAAGACAGGTGTAAAGGTTCTGCAGGAAACCCTGGAGGTCGGTATGCTGTGGAGCAAGGGAGTCGGCGATTATAAGCCGTCCCGATGGTTGAAGTAACCTGTAAGCTTCTTTAATCAGGCCAGACGGGTTGCCCAGATGCCTGATAGCGAGGCGTGCGGTGATGATATCGAAAAATTTATCCTCGAAGGGAAGATTATAAATATCACCATGAATAAGGTTGATGTTATCCAGGTTTTCATTCTTAACAAGAACTTCCGCGCCTTTCAGGATTTTGCCGTCGGGGTCGAAGGCTTCGACCTGTTTTACATGTGGAGCGAACGCCCGGGCAACATGGCCAAGTCCTGTAACAACATCCAGGACAACATCGTACCGGTCCGGTTTTGCGATTTCGAGGATACGTGCGATGTCAGCCTCATCGCCGTGTTCCTTGACAGATACAAGGCGACTTGATCGAATCTCAGCATCTGCCCAGGAAATATCCTTTCTGGTCACAGTCATTGATCGTTACCATCCCCAGGTGTCCCATCACCAATTTCATCGAGAATATTAAACAGGCTGTCGTCGGCCTGGAATCGTTCACCAAGATAATATTTTTTAGCGATCTCGCTTTCAGCGATCTCACGCGCGACACCCGACTGGAGGATTTTACCCTGGTGCATAATATAGACCCAGTCGCTGACAGCGAGGATATCCCGTACGGAGTGATCGGTGATGAGGATACCAATCCCTTTTCGTTTAAGCATAGTAATGATACGCTGGATGTCCTGGATGGCGATTGGATCGACTCCCGTAAAAGGCTCGTCGAGAAGCATGAAATCCGGGCTGCCCGCCAGGGCACGTGCGATCTCACATCGCCTTCGCTCTCCACCCGAAAGTGTATTCCCAACCGACCTCCTGAGATGCGTCAGATCCAGTTCGTCGATAATCTGCTCCATACGCTCCATGCGTTCGCGGTATGACACTCCAAGGGCTTCGAGTATCAGCAGGACATTTTCCTCGACAGTCAGCTTTCGGAAGATTGACGGTTCCTGTGCGAGATATCCCAGACCTTTACGGGCACGCTGATAGATGGGGAGTCTCGTGATTTCAGTCCCGTTTAAAAAGATGCGGCCCCTGTTGGGCCTGACCAGACCGACCATCATGTAAAAACTGGTGGTTTTCCCGGCACCGTTCGGGCCAAGCAGGCCTACGATCTTACCCTCGGTGACCTTGAGATCGACATTGTCGACAACGCGGCGCCTTCTGTAGATCTTCACGAGGTTATAGGCTTCGAGAGCCTTCATCCCCGGTTCGACCTCTATGTGCTTGATAAGGTCATCCCGATGCTGAAGGTCCTCGAGGGTTTCTTTAGTCACTGTGACTTTCGCCGGGCCGGCAACCTTGCTCTCAGTGTCTTTTTTATCAGTATCAGTCATATTGAAATATTTCCCCGTCAACATCCTCCTTTATTGTATAAAACTCAGGCGGCACTTACACCAATAATAAGGAATTTTCAGCAAATTGCTATTCATCCCGGGATTCCTCATCACCGGACCCAGTGGAATCACCGTTGATTAGTCCATCTTCGATTGTACCGCCGACGCTGGCCCCAACAAGTCTGATCGACCAAACCCTCCCAAGGTTCACAACAATCTCGTCCGCAGAGCCCTCCTGACCGTATATCGAGAATGAGACATTACCCGACGCATTTAAAACCCGAATTTCCGGACTTTGGGTAACAAGGGATATTCTGTCGGCTTCAAGGTGTTTATCCGGCCCGTCGATCACAACATTCCCATCTGCCGTTACTGAACTTATGCTGTCCGGACTTCCAACCATCTCAATCCGGTTGGCATCGAGCGTGAAATTCCCGGCGATAACCGAAGCCCGTCGAGCCTCCGGACCTTCGGGCGTACGGACTATGCCATCCTCAAGAGAAATAAATACAGCATCCGAGGTGAACTCGATGAGGTCGATTTCCTCATCCGCGAAAAGTATCCCTCCAGTAGAATAGAGGATTTCAACAGAGCCTGACAGGCTTCCCGATTTTTCATTCAGATTATATTCGGCCCGGGACGCACGAGCCGACATTGTTTCCTCTGAGAGGGTGCATCCACCGGCGAGTGTGACGATCCGGGTCCCGATCGAATAGTCCAGTGAGCCTGCAGATGCGGTAAAACCCCTTTGATTGAATCGAGTGTTACCGGAGAGTACCAGCCGCTGTCCTTCAGCAAAATAAACCGCACTTCCGGCAGTCCCGGACGTGTTGTCCAAGCCTCTAAAAACCACATTGCCAGCCAGTTCAACCGTTTCTATCGCATTGTAGAGGCTGGACAGGTCGTTTCCGAGATGTACGGTCGCGGAATCCGCGGTAATAGTGTCGTTTCCATAAATTATTTCAACAGGACCTTCAAGCACAAAGGAAATTCCGTCATCGGTTTCTTCAAGAGTAAGGCTTTCAGCGATGAGATTCGCTACATTCTCAGCATGAATCACATTGGCTGGCGTGATGAATAATGTCAAACCAAGAATGGTTAACAGTATGGGATTGAATATTTTAATTAGATTATTCATTGAACAAGAAAACTCGTGCCTGCGATATCACAGTTGAGATTAAAATAGTGCGCGATCGTTTTTGCTACATCCGCAAAACTTTCTCTCACGCCAAGGTTCCGACCCCTGAGCAAACTTCCATGCCATGCGAGCAGGGGGACATACTCGCGTGAGTGATCGGTTGATACAGTAGTCGGATCGTTACCGTGATCCGCGCAGATAATTACTAAATCACCGGCCCCTAAAGCACTCAGGAACGAGGGAAACCATGAATCGAATGCTTTTAACCCACCATAGAATCCATCAACATTATTTCTGTGACCCCAGACCATGTCGAAGTCGATAAGGTTCATGAACATAAGGCCGGTCCAGTCTTCATGGATAATCTCCATGGCTTTTTGCATTCCTTCATCGTTTCCTGCATAGTGCTCGATACGGGTGAATCCCCGGCCGTTAAATAATGTATCGACCTTGCCGACCGAAATTACATCGCGACCGGATTCCATAAGGTAATCGAGAAGGGTTTTTTGGGGAGGATCGACATTGTAATCCATACGGTCGTAAGTTCGCTTGAAATTTCCGATTTCGCCGATGAAGGGCCTCGCTATGATCCTTCCGACAGTTGGACCAGGCGGCATCAACAGCTCCCGTGCGATTTCGCACCATTCGTAGAGTGTCTCAAGCGGGGCAATTTTCTCAACATGGCAAGCGAGTTGGAAAACACTGTCGGCCGATGTGTAAACGATCGGTTTTCCGGTTTCTATATGTTCTTTTCCAAGCCTTTCGATTATTTCGGTGCCGGAAGCGGGTTCATTGCCGATGATTCCACGTCCGATTCGTTTTGTGAACTCTTCGATGACTTCGTCCGGGAAGCCATCGGGATAGGTGGGGAATCCGAATTCCGAGATCAGGCCGGCCAGTTCCCAGTGTCCGACGGTCGAATCTTTTCCTTTTGATTTTTCAGCCATTTTACCGTAGGAGAACATTGGATTATCTACCGGGTCCATGCCAGCAAGCGGTTCGATATTACCGAGGCCAAGTCCCCGGAGAGTTGGAAGGTTCAGGCCACCGACAGCTTTCGCGATATTACCAAGCGTATTGGAGCCGACATCGTTGTATTCAGCGGCATCCGGGAGTTCCCCGATACCGACACCGTCGAGGATGATTAAATGTGCCCTGAGATTTTTCTGGATTGGTTTCATATGGTAATGGCTTTATAAATCCCCCTTCGCTTTCTCCACTTCCTCTTCAACAATGTTTCGAAGTTCGTTCAGGTGTTCTTCGGTATCAGCTTCGAATCGCATCACCAGTACCGCCTGCGTGTTACTTGCCCTGACGAGTCCCCATCCATGCTCGTTCTGGATCCTGGCGCCGTCGATATCTATCAGCTCAAATTCACTCCTGGCCCTGAAAGATTCCTGGACTTTCTTCACCACATCAAATTTTATATTTTCGGGGCAGTCGACGCGCATTTCAGGTGTGTTTACAAGCCTTGGGATGTCCCTGGCGATCTCTCCAAGCGGTTTGTTTGCCTGGAAGACAATTTCCGCAAGCCGCAACGCCGCGTAATTCGCGTCATCGAATCCCATCCACCTGTCCTGGAAAAATAAATGGCCGCTCATTTCACCGGCAAGGACCGCGCCTGTCTCTTTCATTCGATTCTTGATCAGGCTGTGACCGGTTTTATACATCTCCGGAATCCCGCCGGCCTTCTCGATTTCGTCGTACAGGATTTTCGAGCACTTTACCTCGCCGACGATATACGAACCCGGTTTTCGTTCAAGGATATCTCTCGCGAAAAGGATCATCAACTGGTCGCCCCAGAGGATGTTGCCATTTTCATCGACAGCCCCGAGCCGGTCTGAGTCCCCATCAAAAGCGACCCCAAGCCATGCGTTATGGTCTTTTACCGCACCCTGGAGGTCTAAAAGATTCTCCACGACGGTTGGGTCCGCATGATGGTTGGGAAATGTCCCGTCGGGTTCCGGGAACAAAACAGTCGCGTCTATCCCCAGCCGATCGAAAGCGGGTTGAATGACCGGACCGCTGGTGCCGTTCGCGCAGTCGGCGACCAGTTTCAAACCCGACATCGGTTCAAAACCCGCGACCAGACGGTCGATATACCTTGGCAGGAAATCGACATATGTTTCAGTTCCGGCACCGGACGCGTAGTCGCCTTTTTGCATCACCCGGTGAATTTCCCTGATATGATCCCCCCACAATGCCGACCCGCCCATCAGCATCTTGAAGCCGTTCATGTCGACCGGATTGTGGCTTCCGGTGATCTGGATAGAACCATCGACATCCAAAGTTTGCTCGGCGAAATAATTACATGGGGTGGGAGTCTGGCCGATTTTCACAACATCCACACCAGCCGACCGTAGTCCCTTTGAAAGGAATTCCTCGAGGCGTTCACCGCTCCGCCTGGCGTCGCGGCCGACCACCACTCTCGGAAGCCCTTTAGCGCGGCGGGATCGAATAATCGTACCAAAAGCTCTGCCGAGATGTTCAGTCAGCTCCCCTGTCAGTTCAACCTTCCGTCCTGAATCCGGAATCGCGATACCGCGGATATCGTATTCTCTGAAAATATATAACGGGAAATCGGGCATGATAAAATTCTCCTGATACGGGATTGGATTGTAACACAGGAGAGTTATAACGACATAATCGAATGAAAAAATGCGTAATCGATGATGAGTCAATATGTCCGTCCAAGGTCAGATCGACCCAAATATGGTGAGTAAGTAAATAATATATTAAAATTAATTCGGGTTAATAATCATTTATTTCGCAAAATATGGTTTTTTTGGGAGTGTACTATACGTATGGCTAGGGAAATCCTGAAATTGGCACGAAAGTTGTAACACTATCAGTTAATAATCAGATTATTACCGAAATGTCCATTCATCTCACAGATTCAAACCCAAGCCAAAGCTTCATAGTGAAGCGCGGGAAGCGCCGGCGTATGAAGCGTAATTTCATTGAGAAACTTCGCTCATTTGCTTTGAAGGAACTGTTTATCAAGCAGGATATGCCTGAGGATGAAATAAAAAGTAATGGCGAAAGCGGGAAAATCAGAATTGTTACATCATCGTGGGATGTTCGGAACAGCATGAAAAAATAAAAGTGAATCTGGATTCTGTCCAGTGATTAACTGGGTAAAATAGAAGACGCGTTGAGATGGCTCCCGAAATTCCGGGGGTTGTTTTTTATAGGATCATGGGGACACCTGATTTTGCCTTAAGTGGTGAGTGAAGCATTGCGGGAAGTGCAAGAGGCAAAACAAGGTGTCCCCTTCGTGAACAGCTCCCGGGAATGTGAAACAAATAAAGTATAAATCAGGCCCCCGGGGAGGGGGCCTGAATGGTCAACATGCAGAGAGAGGAGAGAGAGTAGAATTATTCGATCGGTAAGCTGTCTCTCATGCAGATGCCGGATCTTTATATCCAATAACAAAGTGCTGTTCACTGGCCGAGCAGGCTGGCAAGACGGTTAAGTGCTTCCTGTACGGGATCAGCTTCGGCAACGACTTCTTCCTGTTCCGGTGCAGGCTCATCGAGAACCGGTTCAACCTGGAAAACCACGTGTCCGATACGGATCTGACCGCCATGTTCATCGAGGAGCTGAATCAGATGGTACCCGATCTCCGATTGAAGAATGGCGGAGACCTGACCGATATCCAGGGAGTTTAATACAGCGGCCAGGTCTTCGCCAACAGAGTCCACATTGATCTCAAAGGGAAGAATTCCGTTAAGAGCGCCATAATCACCGTCATTTATTCGTTTGAAATCTTCAGATGTGATCTGGTTTGCCGCGTTCACAACAAGGTCCGACCAGTTTGCGCCGGAAATCAGCTTGTCACGTGTATCCTGGGCCTGGGCGAGAGCCTCCGGGGTATTTAAGGGATCGATGGTCGAATGATACGGCTCGATGGTTCCGGTCATATCGTACCAGATCGCCTGAAGGTCGTCCTTGAAATACGGCCCGGCTTCCTTCAGGTTCGTTGATAAATCAGAGATCCCTTCGCCAACAACCGCGAGGGTGTCGGCGGTAGCGATGGCCGCCTCTTCTGCGGTACAGGCAATACCCCCAAAAATCGGCATTAAAAGAACAAAAGGGATCAAGCAAAGGTATTTAATTGTCTGGGTAGAAAGTTTCATTTTAAATTTCTCCTTCATCTCTGGCTGTAAATAGTCATATTATATCGTAATATCTCATATATACAATCGCATAGTATTACAATATATTGCGTTATATAACTTAATATTGGGAATTTTTTTAAGGTCGGGGACACCTGCTTTTCGACGGGCGAAAAGAGATGTCCCCTTTCAGTGACGGCCCCGGGGACATGTCTTTTTTC
>CBDURU010000060.1:0-21098 GCA_965369865.1 uncultured bacterium
CGGACACGGAAACGGACGGGAATCTTGGAATAGTAGACGCCTGGCAGGTCCGTGACGTAATGGCTGAGATAGGCTGGGCGAGAACATGGGGAGGGATTGCCGACGATCGGAGCCACGATGTCACCGTGGATTCCTCCGGGAACGTCTACGTAGTAGGCACTTTCCAGGGTGCAGTGGACTTCGACCCCGGCCCCGGGGTAGACAACCACAGCTCTAACGGTAAAGCTGATGTATTTCTCAGCAAGTTCGATACGTATGGTGTCTTGCAATGGACGCGTACCTGGGGAGGGTCAGGGACCGATTATGCCCATGGAGTTGCTGTTGACGGCTCCGGGAACATAGTTGTCGCAGGCGGGTACCATCACACGGTGGATTTCGATCCCAGCCCCGGGATTGATAGTCGCGACTCTAGCGGAGAGGATGATGTCTTTGTGAGTAAGTTCGATACTTCCGGAACATACAAGTGGATCCAGACGTGGGGAGGCGTTGACGGCGAATGGGCGGAGGATATCGCCATTGACAGCTCTGGCAGCATCTATACAACGGGCACATTCTACGGACCCGTGGACTTCGATCCCGGTCCCGGGATCGAGGAGCGTACTCCTGATGACATTAATGATGCCTTCGTGAGTAAGCTGGACGATTCCGGGACCTTCCAGTGGGTGGTTTCCTGGAACCATGGGAGCGATTACGATGGTGACATGGTCGGTTACGGGATTGCGGTTGACGCGTCTGATGATATCTACGTAGTAGGCCATTTCATGGCTACCGTGGACTTCGACACCGGTCCCGAGGAAGAGTTGCACCACTGCATTGCCGGATGGAATTCGTTTCTATGCAAGTATGATCCTGGTGGCACTTACCAGTGGGCCAACACCTGGGGTGGTTTCGGCTTAGACTGTGCATATGGAGTTGCCGTGGACAACCTAGGGAGCATTTATATAACTGGAAAGTTCTGGGGTCTCGCGGACTTCGATCCCACGGATTGTGGGATCGACGAGCGGGATTCCGGGGGCGATATCGACATGTTTCTAAGCAGATTCGATTCTTCTGGCATTTACTTCTGGGTCGCTACCTGGGAAGGGGCAGGGGTCATCTGGGAAACGGGAAAGAAACTGACAGGAGTATCTGTCGATGGCGAAGGGGATGTCCTTGTTACGGGCAAGTTCCTGGGATCGGTGGATTTCGACCCAGGCCCTGGCACGGATTACTACCAATCGAACGGCGATTTCGATGTCTTTCTGAGCAATTTTGATTCCTCCGGTTCATTCCAGTGGGCGAGAACCTGGGGCGGGATATACGAGGAGGAGTGCCACAGCGTTGCTTATGACAGCTCAGCTAACATCTATGTGAGCGGTTCATTCCAGGACACGGTGGACTTCGACCCCGGCCCTTGCACAACCGAGCTTATTTCGAACGGGCAAACTGATCTCTTCCTCAGCAAATTCCTGCCCGATGGGAATTGGTAATAAAGGCTAATGGAGAAATCCGTCTCATCTTGACTAATATTTATCACGAATATCGATGTATCGCTTAATGTACAAGAGCCATCGCTAGATGATACAAGTTCGGATCGATGATCTTCGGCTCAGAAATGACCTCTTCCAGTGGAGTTGGTACCAGTTCACCTTTGGACAGGCCTATCATTACCCCTGACATACCGCTCGCGATCTCGTCCACCGCCCTTGCGCCCATGCGGCTCGCAAGAACGATATCACTTGCGGTCGGACTCCCGCCACGCTGAACGTATCCGAGAACCACAGTGTTCGCAGTGAAACCCATAGCTTCTTTCATTTTATCCGCAAGTTCTGAGGCGCTCATCACACCTTCGGCGAGGACCACCAGCGAATGCTTCTTGCCACGCGCAATTCCACTTTCCAGCCTGTGAATAAGATCATCGAGGTCAAACGGCATTTCAGGGACAATAATCGCTTCGGCGCCACCCGCAAGCCCGGACTTGAGCGCTATCCATCCCGATGTACGCCCCATAACTTCGATAATTATCGTTCTCTGATGGCTGGATGCCGTGTCGCGGAGTTTCTTGATGTTATCGAGCACAGTATCGACCGCGGTATCGAAGCCGATAGTTAAATCCGTTCCGTTTATGTCGTTATCGATAGTACCGGGGAGGCCCAGTACGGCTATCCCAAGTTTTTGCAGTTCCAGCGCACCGCGAAAACTCCCATCGCCGCCGATCACAATCAGGCCGTCCATTTCAAGAAGTTTGAAATTACGGGCTGCCTGTTTCTGTATCTCCGGTTTTACGAATTCCGGGTATCGGGCGGTACCGATGATTGTCCCGCCGCGCGTGAGGATATCGCCGACCGACCGGTTATACATCTCGGTGGATTCATTCTCCACTATCCCTTTGAAGCCGTTGTAAAATGCGAACACCCTGTGCCCGCGATGTATGCCCATTCGCACCACAGCGCGAAGCGCCGCATTCATTCCCGGAGCATCCCCACCGGATGTCAAAACGCCAATCTTTTTCATATCATCCCCAGTAGCGCAATCACATTAATAAAATCCGTTTGTGGACATCATCTTGAATTGGAATCTTACACTGATTCAATAAGATTTAAACATATCCGGGGTAATAGTTCCATGTTACGATCCACGCATGGTATGCTCTCTTTAATATTTCAGGGTAATAGATACATATGAATGAATTTAAGTTCGCCATGAACCGAATACTTCTTAAGATCTCCGGTGAAGCCCTTGCGGGGGAAGACCGTTTTGGTATTAACCCCGATGTCCTCGACGGGGTGGCGCGTGAAATCGTCTCTGTTCTGAATGAGGGAAAGCAAATTGCAGTTGTAATGGGCGCCGGAAATTTTTTCCGTGGGGAAATGGGTGTAAAAGGAGGTATGGATCGAGTCTCGTCCGATCAGATGGGCATGATCGCGACCCTGATGAACGCCATCGCGCTGAAGGACGCCATATCGAGGGCAGGGGGAGGAGCCGAGGTTCTTTCAGCGATTGAAATCGGCCCGGTCGCGAAAAATTACAGTCCGCGGCTTGGCAGGGATACCCTTGCCACTGGGAAAGTCGTGCTATGTGCGGCGGGAACCGGAAACCCGTTTTTCACAACCGACACAGCCGGGGTTCTGCGCGCGCTGGAACTCGAATGCGACGTGATGTTCAAGGCCACAAAAGTCGATGGTGTCTATGATAAAGACCCGGTTACAAATCCCGACGCGAGGAGGTTCGATGTGATCACATATGATGACATTGTAAAGCGTGACCTTGGCGTAATGGACCTGACCGCGATAACACTTGCGAAAAAGGGTAACCTTCCGATTATAGTCTTTGACATGGGTACTCGCGGCACGATGTATCGTGTCGCCAATGGCGAAATCGAACTGGGGACCTTGATAAAATCAAGCCGGTAACAAATTACATCCTTGATAGAGAGTGGCTGATAAAGTACAATCACACCGGGCAGTTCATTCGCTTCTCGCAGGTGATTCTTGACTCCTGTGAAAGAATAAATGAGGTCTCACCATGGATGAATTGATTTTCCTTGAAATTGAGGATCGAATGCAGAAAGCCATTAAGTCAGCGGCGCATGACCTGGCGATGGTCCGTACGGGTCGCGCGAATTCTGCACTTCTCGACCGGGTGGTTGTAGAAGCATACGAGACCCAGATGCCTTTGAACCAGGTTGCGACAGTTGCAGTCGGGGATGCAACCACAATCATGGTTAAACCTTTCGATAAGAACAACCTTAACGCCATAGAGAAAGCCATCCTGAAATCCGATATCGGGCTTGTACCGCAGTCTGACGGACAGATAATCCGGCTTAACATCCCGCCGCTTACACAGGAACGCAGGCAGGAAATGGTTAAGATGATTAAACAGATGGTGGAGGATTCCAAGGTCCAGATCAGGAATATTCGCCGGGAATACATCGATATGGTCCGCAAAATGGAGAAAGCTGGAGAGGTCAGCGAGGACAATGCCCGGGACGCTCAGGATAAAATTCAGGAATTTACTGACAATGGCACTGATGAACTTGACAAATTGTTCAAACAAAAAGAATCTGAAATAATCTCGATTTAATGCTTGTAATAAGCCATAATGAACTGTAATCGTTTATAATCATGGTTGATTTATATGACCGCTAGATCGCTTTCAAAAATTAAAACCGGTGATTCAACTCTTGAAGTTACCGGTCCACTCAAAATGTTGAGTGAACTTAACTTGGCTATGCTGCCGAGGCATATTGCTTTTATTATGGACGGTAACCGCAGGTGGGCCAAGGAGCGACGTCTTAACAAGCTGGAAGGTCACCGTGCCGGGGTTAAAACGGTAAGGGAAACCGTTGAAATGACCCTGGATATCAATAGTCTCGCCGGTACAAACGCCATCGAAATTCTGACTTTCTATGCTTTCAGCAAGGAGAACTGGAAACGCCCGCTGCTCGAAGTTTCAGGCCTCATGCAGATTTTCGAAAAAGCCGCGATCAAGGAAATTGAGCGGCTCCAGAAGCGAAATATCCAGATCAACATTATTGGCAACCTGAACGACCTTCCAAAAAGCCTTTATAACCGCGTGAAGGATATAGTAAATCTCACCAAGGACAACGATGGTCTCAGGATGAATTTTGCTCTGTCCTACTCGGGCCGTAACGAAATTGTTAAGGGAGTCAAAAAGCTTTTCGAGGAATATAAGCAGGGAAAAATCGAAATAGATTCCCTCGATGAACGTACATTTGCCACTTACCTTGACACCGGCACCCTTCCCGATCCGGACCTCATGATAAGAACATCCGGTGAAATGCGGTTCTCGAATTTCCTCCTGTGGCAGATCGCCTATACCGAATTATGGGTAACACCGGTTTTTTGGCCGGAATTCAGGAGGAGCCACTACCTCCAGGCCCTCAAAGATTACCAGAAACGCGACAGGCGTTTCGGCGGACGTTAATATCTCATCCCGCTCGCTACAATAAAAAATAAATTTGCCTGTCTTTAAATTCCCCCGACTTAAGTCCTGATTAAGCCTCATTATAACCGGTAAATGTGCTCCTGACGATAATATTGGTGTGAGCTTACTCACGGTAATATTATCCTTGCCGGGGAATTTCTTACATGGTTGCGGATATTTATTATCTAATGGAATCAAAAGTATTAGCGTTTAATTTTGCAGCTTTAGTGTTATAGGGTATAATAATATTTAGAGACAGGGCTGCAAATGAGGGATACATTGGGCAAAAGCCCAAAATGAGGATTTTAATATGACTACAGCCCCTCTCAACCTGGATTCTCTTTCAGAAGAGGAACTCATTGAGTTATGCAACAAAGGCAATGATGATGCCTGGGGACTTCTTTATCGCCGGTTTTATATGTATATTTTTCATCTCGTCAAGGGTAAAAACTACCGTTTCAGCCTTGAGGATACCGAAGATATAACCCACGAAGTTTTTATCGACCTTGTTAAGGGCCTCCCGAATTTCAAAAAACAATCCCTCCTCAAAACCTATATCTACACCCTGACAATCAACCGTGTAAGACAGCACCACAGACGATTTCTTACGATCAAGCGTGGAGGGAATGTAGAAAAAATGAGCCTTGAGGAGATCGCAGCCGATGTCGAGGATCCAAAAGCGTCAAATCCCGAGGATTATGCTATTGACCGTCACGAATCCGAGCTGGTCTCTCTGGGTTTGAGTACTCTACCGGAACAGCTTCGCGATGTTATTGAACTCAGGTACACTAAGGGTTTTAAGTACAAGGAGATTGCGAACGAGCTCGGTATCCCAGAGGGCAGTGTCGGGGCTTTAATCCAGAAAGCCCTTGGAGAACTAAAGGCTAAAATGGTCACGGGCACGGTGTAAGCGCAAATTCAGTCCTTTTCGGAAAATGAACCCGGTCCACCCCGGTTTTATCTTATTTATCAGAATAAAATTCAATTAAATCCTGAAATTTTCCGGGTTCCCGGGGAATATTGAAATTACAATATTAAATATGCTATAGTCTCTTTCAGGGATGAATTTCCGGGTGGGCTGGATATTTCAAATTCCCAGAGATTTATGCGGTCTATAACGGGTGATTTTAAGTAACTTGCATGGTTATTGGGCGATACTATTTTAAATGAGCATTTTGTTTTGAGTATTTTGGGAAAGAGCGCTAGGGTCATTTATAAGATGCTTGGTTACCAGTACTCAACACTTCAAGCGTTATTTATTCGCAGTTTTATCGCTGAAGGGTGACACGTAAAATGAATAATTCAGAGGGATTGTGCAAGCCAATTAAGGAGCAGGGGCTTTTAATTCATCTCCTGGATGGTGAACTTTCACCTGCTGAGGAACACAAGATTCTAACTCACCTTAGAACTTGTCCGGATTGCCTTGGGCTTACCGCCGATCTCCTTTACACGGACGATCGCCTCAAGGACCTTTTTCATCGCCATGATCAATTGAAAGAAAAGCAGAAGAGGAGAGCTACCGGTCGTTTCATGCTCGAAGTCGATAAGCTTCCTGAAGGAAGAAGTATAGGACGGGACCTTCTCGATGAGGAAGGCAAACTCCTTGTGGCGGCAGGCACTGAATTGACTCCGGAACTCATCGAATCGCTTAAGCGCCGTGGTGTTGAAAAACTTGTTGTAGAATCGGTTGACATTGAGGAAGAAGCTGAAGTCGAAGTTGTGGATAAACCCACTATCAGTATCCAGCAGATTGAGGGTTTCCTTGCTGAATATGGGATTGAACCCGCAGTCTCATCTTTCGTAAAGCGGCAATGTGCTGAAGCGCTTAATACTTGCTTTAAAAGCCTTGAAGAGAACGGTGACATTGATGTCGGGCTTGTCAACGAAATTGCACAGGATGTTACCGAGGAAATCCTTGGAAGTTCCCAGGTTGCACTTACCTTAGCCGATATTATTCTTATCGACCCGGGTCTTCATGGGCATTCTATTAACGTTCTCATCCTTTTCCTCATGATATCCCGGGCCATAGGTCAGCCGGTAAAGCTCATACGAGATCACTCAACCGGAGCACTACTCCATGATATCGGAAGAATCTGCCTTCAGCGCGAGGGTAAGGACAGGACTGAAGAGACCATTGACCGTGAGCATTCTGAGGCAGGATACAATTACCTTTGGAACATGGGCAATATCACCGAGAGTGCTTTAAAGATGGTTATGAATCATCACGAACGCTATGATGGGCACGGTTATCCGAGAGGTATCAAGGGCACCATGCTTACTGACTGGGACCAGATTCTTATCCTGGCAAATAAATACGATAACCTCACCTGGAACAGGAAAACCGGACTCCGCTCAGGTTTTCATGAGGCTTTGAGCTCAATTATCAAGGATGGTTCCAAGTATGTCAGGAAAGGGATTATCCGCACGGCTATTCAGACTTTCGGACATTACCCGCCGGGAAGCTGGGTTAAGTTAAACAATGGGGAAATCGGGCTTGTCGCAAGCGCGCATCCCGGCAGTCCATTGAAGCCTACTATCTCCATCATTTACGACATTGACGGCAAAAAACAATCCAGGCCAAGATTCGTTGACCTGGCTCACACGCAGAATGTATATATTCTGGGCCCGGCATCGGTCCATATGAGAGCCTGACTACATGAACACATGAAAGATTGAATCTGACCCGTCCGGGGTCATATTTTTTTTACCCCTTGTGTTAAAATGAACCCCCTGGACCTTCTTGTTGATCCAAATGCTGGGGATTTCTATGATTAAACCTGGTATTAATATGGTCCCTGTTCTGTGCCTGCTGGTTATTTTAGGAGCCTGTGGCCCGGGACATGTGGATTCCGGTACAGATGAGCCGGCAGGCATCCGCTATGTATTACCGGAAATGCATTCGGATAATACTCATCCTTTAAAGGACCGGTTTTTCCAGGAGGCTTTTCGCGACCTGGATGGCAGGATGGTTCAACTTTCGGTCCTTCATGGGAAACCTCTTGTTATTTGTGTTTACTCAAGTTTCCTGACCGATGACGGCAGAAGGAGCCTGCTGGGACTCGAAGCTCTCCTTGAGGACTTCCACGGCAGGTTTATTACGGCGTTTATCCCTGTCGAGGATCGGGATATTATCCAGCCTTCGATAAAACAGATATCTGAAAATATGCTTTTCCTGTTCAGGGCAGGCGGTGATGGCACAAATTTATCTCTTGTCGGGAGGTACGGCAAACTTTTCTGGAATCACGACATCATCGCCGCCGATTTCCCTCTCGATAAACCTGAAACCCATTACACCAGCCCTTTCTATTGGATAATTGATGAAAATGGCGTTATAAGGGAAAAACTTATCGATTATTCAGATTCAAGAGGTGTCGGAATCGGCGAGGTCCGCGAAGTGCTGAACGCTCTTATCGGACCTGGCCGCGGTGAACCGTCACCACAGGAATCGCAGGTCCGGGAGGAAATGCCATTGTCGACTGCCGGATCGGAAACAGGCTTGTCTACATCAAATGCCGGGGAGCATATTGAATGATTCGCCGTATCGGAAATAAATCCGGCAAAAGAATCATTATTCTTGGCCACGATGGTGCGAGTTTCAATTACCTTGATCCGATCCTCAAATCGGGAAAACTTCCAAACTACGAACGCTTTTTTAAATCAGGTGTTCGATCCAACTGCCTCTCGACAATCCCTCCGCTTACACCACCCGCGTGGTCTACCATGCTGACCGGGGTGAATCCGGGTAAGCACGGGATATTCGATTTTCTGCAACCGGATTCATCGGGCGCATTTCATGTGAGCGATGCCAGTACTCGAGTACGGACCACCTTTCTCGACCATGCAAAGGAAAATGACATTCGCACAATCAGCCTGCTCGTTCCCCACACCTTTCCTCCCGATGAAAATACAAACGGGATTTTTATTTCAGGGTTGGGTACTCCATCCGCCGAAAGCGATTTTATTTATCCGCATGCTTATCGTGACAGGCTTCTTAATGATTTTGACTTCCTCCGTGACGTCGACCCGACTTCCGGTGAAACCATAG
Source organism: uncultured bacterium (assembly GCA_965369865.1). Classification (GTDB taxonomy): domain Bacteria; phylum JAJVIF01; class JAJVIF01; order JAPKYR01; family JAPKYR01; genus JAPKYR01. Next base: position 8,972 of record CBDURU010000060.1, read on the forward strand.
AAACTCTCCACACAAGGCTTCTTGATTTAACAACTGGGGCTATCGAACTAGGGAAATTCGCGATGGATGAATTTTCCGGCTGGGGTATTTTCTTTCTCGTTTTCCAGGCTACCGACCTTGTGCCTCATTTTTATTCAAGATATTTTGATACCGGACACCCGGATTATGACCCTGACGAAAATGTTCCCCCTGAATACAGAACCGCCCTCGCTAAGATTTACGAGGCAATCGATCCGTTTCTGGGTGAATGTCTTGATATCATCGAAAGGGATGGTGGCTGGGTGATTATTGTCAGTGATCACGGATCGGGGCCATTAACGGGTGCGATAGGCAAAGATGCATTTCTAACTGGCTGGCTCGAGGAAAATGGCTACCTCTATACAACTGGCGAGACAGGGAGAACACGCCAGGCATCGAAAGCGGTTGTCGGATCACTGGCCAACAGGCTTCTCTACCTCGCCAAGAAACATACGCCGCATGGTATGAGAAACCTGATAAACCGGTTAATGGGCCGTACCAAGGGTAAGCTGATAGAAAAAATTTCAGCGATTCCTTTCATGGAGGACATTACCTGGAGCGAAACGAAAGCCTTCTGTGCCCCTGGTGGTTATGGGGTCGGCCTTTATATCAACAGGCAGGGTGATTTTCCTCACGGTATTATCCCGCCAGGCGCCGAATATTTTAAAATCCGGGACGAAATCCGCCGGGGCCTGGAATCGCTTCAGATCGAGCCTGGCGTACCCCTTTTCAGGAGAATAATTCCAAGGGAGGAAGCCCTTTGGGGACCTCAGGTCTATCTTGCACCGGATTTATTTCTCCTCTGGAGGGAAGATCCGAAGCTGAGGGAAAACGATTTTCGATTGACGAACGGACTGCAACTCGATCCACCCGAGATCAAGTCCGGAAGCAAACTCATATGGAGTGGGACACACAGGATTGAGGGTATGGTCGGGATAAGCGGCGATGGTGTAAAACACGGCGCAACATTATCCAAAACTCCATCCCTTACAGATCTTCTCCCAACCATAAATTTCCTTTCCGGGCTGCTTATCCCGTCCGATGTGGATGGCCGGATAATCTCTGGTGCGTTTGAAGCCGATTTCCTGGATGAAAACGAACCAGTAATCGGTCCCCCTGAAGGCGGGCTAAAATCTCCCGACGATACTAAGCCTGGAAAATCAATGGAAGAATCGGAAAAAATGATTGAGCTATTGGAGGGTCTGGGGTATCTTAATTAATCGAGTACAGCCGATACTATTAATGTATTATGAAGGCAAAGGAGTAATGGTTGAAAATGGCATTGGTAGAAACAGAATTTGATTCGGAAGAAATATCCATCGAACGTGCTGAAAAACATGAACTGCGCAGGCGCGACACGTCCACTTTTGTCAAGGGCATGGTAATTGGATTCGGGCTGGCTGCTGTCGCGAGCGTGTTTCTTAACCTGTTCCAGGAGCAAAGAGAACGAAGGCGGGACATGATGCGAACGGAAAGCCGTTTCAGGAGCCAGGATGAATCCGGCAACGTTCTGGGCGACCTTTCGAATATCATCGATGAGTCGTCATCGGCGTTTAGCGATGCTATCAAGACGCTTGATAAAACCTTCGAGGCGGGGCAGTCAGCCATTGAAAGTGTCCAGAACGTGATTGATAAAATCCGTGAGCCTTGAATTTTTTAAAAGTATCGATCCAATCCAGCACTGCTTCCCAGCTTGTTAAGGACTAACTAAATATGTACTATAATCAACAAACCGGTAATGCTGTCGGCATAATTATTTTTTACATTTTCACCAAACGGATTGGACTGGTGGAGCACTAAATTGAAAGCCATTATTAAACCCATTCAAATATCGACTGACCTCTCCAATCTGGCGGTCAATATTCCAATTTCACTTGCATTCGCCATTGTAATCGCCTTGTCTGCGAGATTAAGCTTCATGCTGCCTTTAAACCCCGTTCCAGTTACGCTGCAAACAGCAGCCGTCCTCCTTGCCGGTTTCCTGCTCGGACCTCGTTGGGGCTTTGTAAGTGTGATCTCCTATATCGCGATGGGAATAATGGGAGCACCGGTTTTCGCAATGGGAGTATCCGGACCTGGAATTTTCTTTTCGCCGACATTCGGTTACATCCTGGCTTTTCCCATTGTTGCCTGGCTTGTTGGTTTCCTTTCACATCGGACTGCGATTTCTGTGCTAACCGGCTTCCTGATCAGTTTAGCTGGGTTGCTTGTATTATTCCTGGTTGGAATGCTTTGGCTTGCTGGATTCAATATAATTGGAGGCTCCAGTTGGTTTGAAGCGATAAAGGTGGCCTGGTTACTTGGAGTCGTTCCGTTTTTCTGGATTGACCTCTTAAAAGGAATGCTCGCTGCCGGGATATGGTGCACCTGCGGATTCCTGAAAAAATAATTTTCTTGCAGAAACTAATTCCTTGAATAGAATTGGGCTCCTTGACTAACACTATCCTCCAATATATAATTTAATCAGGGAGTATTGCCGTGTATTTGTTTTTATATCAGCTATTTTAAATGGACAATAACTCACCCCATCTTTGGGAGGTATCAATATGCGCGTTCAACGCTTGATTATGTTTGTTACAGCACTCCTGTGTGCGGTTGGTTTTTTAATTCCGGGATGCTCGAAAAGCTCACCGGTAACACCGGATACTGATACTCCTGAAATTGCCATCGAAAATTCCGGTGCCAGCTCAAATCACCACTTGTTCGCTGAATATAATGTCATTATACGCGACGTGTTGGATAGTACGGGAAACACGATAGACGTGGAACTGGAAGTCCAGCCTCTTCGATCATCGAATATCCATATCGATATAGTAACTTTGCTGATGCCACCGTTCTGTCCTGACTGCCTGCATTTCGGTGTCGCGGACTTCGTGCCTGGCCCCGTTGAAAGTACTTTCACGATCACAATACTGGCCTTTAATCCGTTCCCGACGGTCACAGGTTACGATCTCAGGTGCCTGATACAGCCTCCAATCGCTATGTGTACGCTTGACAATGCGGATGGCTGGACTGAACTTTACAATGAAGTCGCACCCGACCCCCGGAATCCGTACGTCGCCTTTAACAAGGAAACACCACTCAGCCCGTTTGCCGGGTCGGATACTGTCGGGACAAGCGCGATACTCAGGAAAAACAACGCTTATAAATTGCTTGAGATGGTTCTCAAAATGGATGTAAGCTGGCCATCTAACGCTGAGGAAGCCGTGGGATCCTGGATCGCGCCCATTACCGGGCCAATCTACCCCCAAGGCTCAAATGCATGGATTATACTTGCAATCACCGACTGGCAGAATGATATCTCAACCGTCGAGCTTGATCTTTCCGAGTTCAATGGCGCTGGGATCGTTCCAATGGCCAAAATAGACGAAAATCCTGAAAATTACACAACAACATGGCAATATCTCCTTACTGAAGGTGCAGGAAATCCGGCCGGACCGCGAAGGATATGGCTCCAGGTTACCGATCCGGTTGAACCTTACAAATATTACCAGGCTATCGACGTCGAATGTACATATGATCAGGACCCACCTGTCTGGAAGAACCCACTCGAGGTTGGAATATTCGACCATATCTCAGGACCCGAATTTATTTGGCTTTTCTATTATGAGGCCTGGGATGTTTCTCTTCCGATTCAATATATCTTTTGGGGAAACGACCAGTCAAGCCCCTTTGATGGAGATCTGCTTAATGTAAAAATTGAAGGACCTGGCGTGAACGTGTTTGGAGAAACTGCCGGGGCACCGGCTAATGTCAAGCGCTGGTTCGGTATTCGCCTTCTGGATGCGCAGGGTTGGTACGATGATGACATGAACGAGTATTCCTGTACGAGGCACTCGATGGATGCCCGATGGTCGCGTAAGGACAGCAAGGTTGGTTCTCTCGATGGAATCCTCGGGTCGCCAGCAATTGGCGATGTAGACGGTGACGGGATCGATGATATCGTTGTTGGGTCGAGAAACCACTTTGTTTTTGCTTATCGCGGGGACGGAACGGGCAATGAAGACACCCGGATCTGGACACACCCCGATGCCGGTAAAACCGATGGTGAGATTCAATGTACTCCCGCCCTGGCTGACCTGAACGATGATGGCAAACTGGATGTGATTGTCGCCAGCGATGACGTTAAAATCTGGGCTTTCAACGGTGCGGACGGTCTGCCGTTATGGACTTATGACGCTGGGACCGGTTACCTGATGCATGCATCCCCATCAATTGGCTTCCTTAATGGTGACAATGTTCCCGATGTGATTGTTGGATCCGGCGATGGTGTCATGATCGCTCTCGATGGAACAGACGGCACTGAACTTTGGACGTTCCCCGATCCGGGCAACGGTATCGCAGGTACACCGGGTCTTGGTGATGTTACAGGCGATGGAATCGTCGATGTTTTCTTCGGTGCTTACGATACGAAGGTTTATTGCATTGACGGCTCGACCGGAGTTAAGATTTGGGATCATTATGTCGGTCCGGCACTTTACAACGTTATGTCGGCCCCGGCGATCGTGGATGTGAACGGTGATGAAATTCCCGATTGTATTTTCAGTGCCATCAATTTCGTTAACGATTCAATTGGCGCGCTTATCGCACTGAATGGACTTAACGGGGAAGTAATCTGGACGAACTCCGAGATCTGGGGCAATCCGAAAACAGGTCCGGCGGCGGCTTATATCGATGATGATTCTGTAATCGATTTCGTTGTTACCGCGACACAGACTGAGATTTTCTCTGTTTATGCTATCAGCGGCGCCACCGGGCAAACGATTTATAAAAGATTAAGTCCAAACGTCGATCCGGATACCGCCTTCTCCTATACAGCGCCGATTATCGGTGACTTCACCGCTGACGGGCATCTCAATGGCATGTTCGGACGGGAAGACGGGTTTGTCGATCTATTCAATATCGGTGATCTCGACTATCCGGGTGACTTCGGCGGTAAGATTCTCTTCAGTGCGATGGTATCTACCGGCAGCCAGAAACAAATCTTTGGTGTACCCGCGGTTGCCGATGTGGACGGCGATAACGAACTTGAACTTATCGCGTGTAACCTTCGCGGTTACACTTACGTACTCGATCTCAATGCCGCTGTCCCTGAAGATATCTTGTATCGTGCATGGATGCAGCATTCCGGCAACCGATGGCACACAGGGCAGCCGTATTTCGAACCTCCTAAATAGTCCCTGATTCTATAAATTAAAAATATAATCTAGCTCAGGTTACCGACCTGGGTTTTTGTCTGGACCGGTTACGGTATAATCTCCAATGATGGAAATCCTCAAGACCAATGCGGAAATCAGGAACGATGCTTCATCCTGGGTAAAAAGTATCTCTATGGCCATTGACCGGGATCAATCTCAAAAAACAACAATCCTTGGCCCCTTTATTGAGCCATGGACCCTGGCTGTTACAATCGGTGAATTGGTAGATAACAAATTAAGATGGAGAGAAATTGCGCCTGACAATAAACCCAGAATGAAATGTCTAGAGGTGACACACACAAATAACCTGCTCGATTGGGCCAGACCGGATTTCAAAATTATCCGCGTACGTCCTGATAACCTTTTCGATCCACCATCACGGGCTGAAATGCTTGAATCTCTTTATCAATTACTGGATAAAAGGGCATCCATTGGCGACATTTTCAAGATCGAAGGAGGATGGGCTGTATCAATCGCATTGCCGGGTGTAATCCCAGACACCATGCCCGGTTTCACGATCCGGGATCTTACTCATGAAGAAATCGATGAACTTCCCGATGCGACACAATCCGGGAAACGGACTGTTTCGGTCTCGTCCCCGCGAATCGACGCGGTGGCTGCAAAGGTCCTGAAACCAAGCCGCGAGAAGGTCAAAAAACATCTTGATTCGCGCGGAGTACTCCTGAATTACAAACCCGCAAGAAAACCGGGAATAGAACTGGTTCCCGGCGATATTGTCGCGGTCAGGGGAGGGGGCAGGTTCCGATTTAATGAAATCCTTGGCTCATCAAAAAAAGGCAGGATACAAGTTGAGGTCGAAATTCTGAATGGCCCATGATATAATGCTACTAAACAATTATTGGGTATAATCATGACCCTTTTTGATAAATCTGAACTGGTATCCGACCTTGAGAACGAGTCTCTACCACTCGCCGCACGGCTTCGCCCACAGTCAATTTCCGAAATGGTCGGCCAGTCAAGGCTCATTTCAGAGAACGGTGCTATCGCGCGGATGGTTCGGACCAGGCACCTCCATTCATTCATACTCTGGGGACCACCCGGCTGCGGAAAAACCACTCTCGCACGGGCACTCGCTAACGAACTCGATGTAAATTTCAGGGAATTCTCGGCTGTCACGAGTACGGTCAAGGATGTCCGTCAGGTTGTAAAGGATGCCAAAGAGGCAAAGAAGCTTACAGGAATCCAGACAATCCTGTTCATCGACGAGCTGCACCGGTTCAACAAACTCCAGCAGGACGCATTTCTTCCACATATTGAAAACGCGATAATCATCCTCATTGGGGCTACAACTGAAAACCCGTACTTCTCGATCAACTCAGCCCTGAGAAGCAGGCTTACTGTCTACAAGCTTGAAACATTAACCACCGATGATCTGAAAATCCTCTCGGACCGTGTAATTGAGTTTTTTAACGATGGGGTAGAGAACGGGGATAAGTACAATCTTCACGATGACGTCAGGGATTCACTACTGATGCAGTCCGGGGGTGACGCACGTACGCTGATCGGTACTCTTGAGGTCGCGAAAACCCTTCTGGATGAAGCGGGCCATGATGAAGGCAGGGAATTCACCCATGAAGTAATTGAAAATGCGATGCAGGCCGCATACCGTGTCTACGATCGTACCGGCGATATGCATTACGACACGATTTCCGCGTATATCAAAAGCATGCGTGGAAGCGACCCGGACGCGGCGATCTATTACCTTGCAAAAATGCTCGCCAGTGGTGAGGACCCGAAATTTATCGCGAGACGGCTTGTGATCCAGGCTGCGGAGGATGTCGGCAATGCCAATCCTATGGCGCTCGTGGTTGCGAATGCCGCGAGGGAAGCGGTTGAATTTATAGGTATGCCGGAAGCCCAGATTCCACTGGCACAAGCGACGATCTATGTAGCAACCAGCCCGAAATCGAATGCAGCCGTCAAGGCTATCTCATCCGCGATGAAGGATATCGAGGATGGGAAAAATTACCCGCCTCCATTGCATTTAAGGAACGCGCCTGTCCCTGAAATGAAAACGGTTCATGGCCATTCGGAAGGATACAAGTACGCTCATTCGCATCCTGGTGGAATTGTGGATTTACAGTACCTCCCCGATGAAATGGTCGGGAGTGAGTACTATCGACCGTCCGGTCATGGAAAGGAAAAAGCCATCAAAGAATGGCTTGAAAAATTCCGCGATATAAAAAACAGCGGTAACGATTGAATAATTTTTTACATTAGCCTTTTCCTCTCACTACCCCTACAAGATACTCTGCAAGAGCTGCACGCTCAGGTTTAAATTCATATCCCAACGCATCAGCCTCAGAACCATCATCGACGGACGGTTTCGGTTTGATTCCAAGCGAGCCTTTAATTAAAAGATAAGTATTTTTAAAAATTACACCGGCAGGTGAATAATTTTTCCCAACCACAAACTGGCCGTAAATTTCAATTTCCCATTTCTCCGAAGGAAAATGATCCTCTAAAAGTTTACGGAATTCCGCCAGCGTAAATTCCTTCACATGAAACGGGTTCTTTTGCGATGAAACTTTTACCCCTCCATTTGGTGTGCTCAGAATAAAAATCCCACCTTGTTTTATAACCCTTCCGGCTTCCTTAAGTAGATCTCCTGGATTTTCAATATGCTCGATTACCTCGAAACATACTCCGGCATCGAATTCATTTTCCGGGTATGAAAGCCTGGTTACATCCCCTGTCTTGAAATCCACTTTATCCGACGAATACAGTTCGAGTGCGTTCACAACAGCTTCCTCGCTGAGATCCACACCAACAACTGTTTCAGCGAAACCACCCAGCAAATAAGAACCGTATCCCTCACCGCAACCGATATCGATTACATTCATCCCTTCAATGAATTTAACTGCGAACTTGTAACGCGCGCGATGTTCGGCCACAAGATATGCCGGACTTTTATCGGGCACAAGTCGCTCACCTGTGAAATCGAGATCTGTCAAGTTTTTTCCTCCCTTGCTTTCCGGACCCCGTCCCTGAACCCGCGTGAAAACGACATCATCGCACTATACACGCGAGGCCAGCTAACTATGAATTGTGGAAGTTCAACCGGCTCCTGGGTGGTTAATCTCCAGGCAACTAATTTTGTTTTGATAAACGGCACGATAAAGCTCAAGCCGGGTTTTGTCAGGAAACTCCCCGGAAGATCGTAGAGCATCCTGGCACGACCTGTACATTCCCCAAGACGGTGCTGGTGCCTGTAAATTTCATCAAGCATTGTTTTGTTGCGATGCCGGACAATCTGTTTCCGGTTGAAATGAAGCTTCTCGCCGGCTTTTTTCATTCTATCGAACAGGAGCACATCCTCGTTACCGAACTGGTCCTCGAGGAAAGGCCCGTATTTTTCGAAAACACTCCTTCGAATTGCCACGTTAACGGTCGGCTGAACACGTCTTTCGCCTTCCGGCGCATTACTGCCATATCCCGAAAATTCGCACCAGTGCGCGAGACGTGAATAACCCTCGTCAGGATTTCCGTTCAACACAGGCCCGCCGACCGCACCGATATCAGGATTCCTTTCCAGGTAATCATGGATTGATTGCAACCAGCCCACATCGGCCCATGCATCGGCATCAATGAAGCAAATCACATCGCCCCCGGTATTCTTCACGCCATGATTACGAGCCTTTCCCGGGTACGCCTGTTCAGGCAGCTTGATGAGGTTTACATCTGTTTCCAATGCCTTTACCACATCAGGCGTGCTGTCATCCGATGAATCTACGACAGTAATATCAAAATCACCGCTAAACCGGTTCCTATTTTCCCAGACCGATTCAATCGTCCGGGCTATCGTCCCGCTCGCATGATAGCTTGGTATGATGACATTCAGGTACACAGTTTTATTTTAAGAATTCCTCAAGTTGATCTGCAATTTTTACTCCAGCATTTACGTCTCCGAATTTCCGTGCATTTTCACCCATCGACATTCGCTTTTCAGGATCGGTAACAAGTATCTCAATTTTACCCGCAAGGTTTAAAGGTTCCAAATATTTTTCCTCTATACAAAAAGCCGCGCCGGATTTCTCCCACTGCCTTGCATTGATGACCTGGTGATTTTCGGAAGATCCAGGATAGGGAATAATAATCGCCGGAAGCCCCCTGCATGCGATTTCCGAAAGTGTCGACGCCCCGGCCCTTGAGACTACGATATCCGATGCTGCCAGATACTCCGGGAGGTTACCCATGAATTCGATAACCTCGTACGATGAGTCGGGCAGCACATCCCTGTCGACTTTAACGTTATCGAGTTTACCCCCTCCACACTGGTGAATGGTTTTAAAATCGACAGGCACGCCTTTACCCACTAATATTTTAATTGAGTCGGGCAATACACTGTTAATTCCCCGTGCTCCCTGGCTGCCGCCTGTAGCGAGGATAAGAAGCAAGTCATCGGCTAATCCCAGCCTGTTTCTTGCGTCTTTTCGATCCGTTTCCACAACTTCCCGACGTGCCGGAGCTCCAGTGGTAACTGTCCGGTTCGCAGGGAAAAATTTTTCCGCCTGTTCATACGCTGTGAAAATTAATTTCGCGTGTTTACCAAGATATCGATTGGTCAATCCGGGATACGCGTTCGGCTCGATTATCACAAGCGGGGTACGGGTCATCCATGATGCCAGTCCAAGCGCACCCGCGGCAAATCCACCTGTCGTAAGCACAAAATCAGGTTTGATCTTCCGTACAATACCGATCGACAGAAATATCGAAACGGCAAGAAACCATAGGGTCCTGATATTGTAAAAAATATTTACAAAATTTATTTTTCTTCGAATTTCTGTCTGCCTTAATCCGATAAAATCTATCCCTCTCGACGGGATCAAACGTGATTCCATACGGTGACTGCTTCCGAGCCATGTTACTTTTAGGTCGGGATGGCGTTCTATTAAAACTTCCAGAACCGAGAGGGCAGGGAATATGTGCCCGCCGGTGCCACCGGCTGCGATAAGCAGTCTCTTTGAACCCTCCTTTGGATTGCTCATGTCGGAAGGTTAGCATGTATGGGCATGTTATTAAAAGTGTTTAGATATCTGGGACTTGGAGTGAAGCCGAATTTTTGCTAAACTGAGAGATTGCATTGTTAATATACTTTAATTTTGTTAAGGTCTTTTATGAGCTCGAAATATATTAAAGCCGATTCATACTATGCCATGATGGTAACTGTAGGATCAGTCGATGAAGGAAAAGACCTGGCACGTATCGTTGTCACCGAAAAACTTGCTGCCTGTGTAAATGTAATACCCGAAATTACATCCATCTACGAATGGGACGGCAAGGTTGAAGAATCATCTGAAGCTTTACTAATCATCAAATCTAAAAAAGAATACCTTGAACGGCTCTCCGGCCTGATCCTTGAAAAGCATTCATACGATGTGCCCGAAATAATAACATTTGAAATATCAGGAAGTCACTCTGATTACATTGCCTGGATAGATTCAGTACTCGGTAAAAATACACACGGGGAAGATGGAAAATGAAAACCATTACGTGCCGAATCCTCACAATTACCATTTCAATAATCCTGCTTATCCAACTGATCGGATGCCAGAAGTCTGCTGTCGACACCAGCGGTATCGATCGATTAAACCACGGGATCGCCTACCTCGAACAGGGTGAATACAAAAATGCGATAACAGAACTCGAAGCTGCGCTTCGGGCAGACCCCACAAATTTCGAGGCCCTGAAAAACCTTGCCGGGGCATATGCGTTCGATGGCGATTGGACGACGGCCAGGGATAAATACATCGAAGCAAGGGAGATGCGTCCGAATGACCCGTCAAATTACGTAAACCTGGCGACTGTTTTCATGAATCTCCAGGAATTCAGTCTCGCATGGGACAACATCGAAATCGCGAGGAACACCGATCCAAGCTACCCATTGCTTCATTATGTAGCGGGAGAACTGTTCCGGATTCAAGGGTACGAGGACGATGCTGTGGCTGCGTTCACTGAGTATATCTCGCTTGAACCGAACACAAGGCCCGCAGGCGATGCACGTGAGATTATAGAGCTTCTAAGACCCGGTCAATATGAAGACGAAGAAGATACTGATGATGAAACCGCCGAAGTTGAGGATGAAGAAACCGCCGAACCGGAACCGGAAATAATAGATGAAGAGCCGGAAGAAATTCCCGACGATGAGATTGAGGAAGATTCCGAGGAGAATGACGATGTTGAGATAGATGAGGAAGTGGACGAAGTCACAGACGATGTTGAGATAGATGAGGAAGTGGAGGAAGTCACAGATGAGGAGATAGATGATGAAGTAGAGGAAGTCACAGATGATGAGATAGATGATGAAGTAGAAGAAGTCACAGATGATGAGATAGATGAGGAAGTAGAGGAAGTCACAGATGATGAAGAAAATGGCGATGACGAAGAAGAGACTGACGATAGTGAAGACGAAATTCTGATCCCTGACCTTCCTGAATTGACCGGTGATGAATTATATACCGATCGATTGAGTCGCGGACGGCGGATGCGTGCGATTGGTTCCACACAGGCTGCAATTATGTTGCTGATGGTAGCTTATGAAGTCCATCCCGACTTCGCGATTGTCAATTACGAACTTGGCATGGCATATCTTGCCGACGGGCAGATCGAAAATGCCCGATATTACCTGGAACGTTATATCGGATTTGAAACCGATGAGACCCTGATTGCTGAGGTTCAGGCACGCCTTAACGCACTTGATGTGAATGAAACACCGGAAATTGATGAAGATGAAGAACCGGAAGATGAAGAATCTGAAACCGATGAAGAAGAAGATGTAGTAGAGGAAGAGGAGGAAGAAGAGGAAGGATTTACATTCTTCTGAAACCCGGCAACGAGATTAAATGCGGTTCTGACCTGTAATGGCGGTCAAACGAAACATAAGAAAGTCA
>CBDURU010000061.1:0-20704 GCA_965369865.1 uncultured bacterium
AACCGAGAAACTCCATTATTCATGCGGTGTCGCGCCCTTAAAAATGTGCCATTGGGGACAGATACCATTTTCCTTTAAGCTATCGAACTTTATCTTGAGGATATCGCAGATGATTGATTTGAGAGAATATAATAAATCAGCAGAACAGTATCGGCCAGACAAAATCCGAGTACTTTTTATCGCCGAATCCCCACCCGCCTACACCGATAAGGCAAAAAAATCATATTTCTTTTTCGACCCCAATCCCGGAGGGGACATACTTTTTGCGACTATCGTTGAGGCTCTCTATGATGCCAACTACCGGAAAAGAGATGGTAATAAAGCAGAATGGCTTTCCCGGTTTCAAACTGACGGCCACTGGCTGATCGACGCTGTAGAGCACCCGATTAATCGAGTGAATGGGAAGAAGGTATCGGAGCGTGATCGTAGTCGGGAGATGCAAGCCAACATCACCAATTTGTTCTCACGCCTTGACGCGCTTCGCCGCGACAAAATCCTCCTGCCTGATGCGGGTATCATTCTCATTAAGAAACTGGTATTTGAAATTCTGGCTCAGCCGTTGTCTCAAGCCGGCTATCGAGTTCTTAACAGCGGCAAGATAGATTTCCCGAAATATCATAAAGACCGCGACACAATTGAGGGAATTAGGAATGCGCTGGCAGTTTTTGCAGGCCAGAATTAATTTATCATTCCAGAGGGGACGCCAGTACATGGCCCCACCCTCAACTCAATTCCGTAAACACTAATCAATTTCGTAGACCGGAAACTTACTTCCCGGGAATTTTTCCATTCTCCAATCTTTTCTTCATTCGATAATCATTCGGATCAAGGCAGGAATCATAAGTGGCGCGATCAATATGGATCCAGTCCGTGCCGTTGATTCCGCGCTGGTTTTGGAATGTCGGGCTTACCGGGAAAGCCGACGCGATCTTGATCCAGCGGTTCTGATCCCTTGAGATCGCCCTGACCTCATCCGCCACTTCGGTAAGGTCCTGATCCTGGCTGAATATCAAAGCGACATCGTATTATTTATATCTAACCCTTCTCTATCACGCCCCCGGATTCCTGAACAACCCAGCTATCCCCTGGCCGCCGCCGATGCATAAACTGCTGATGCCGTACTTAATATCATTACGCTTCATCTGAAGGAGAAGTGAATAGGTTAACCTCGCTCCGGTCGCTCCTAGCGGATGACCAAGCGCTACCGATCCTCCCTGCTTGTTTACACTTTCAGAATCTATCCCCAAATCCTTGCAGACTGCAAGCACCTGGCACGCGAAGGCCTCGTTGATTTCAATCAGACCGACATCATCCAGTGTCAATCCCGCTCGCTCAAGAACCTCTTTAATTGCCGGGGACGGACCGATCCCCATGATTTCCGGCGGCACCCCCACCACCGACCACGCGACAAGTTCACCAAGCGGTTCGATCCCATCACGTTCGCACGCTTCCGCAGATCCGATCACCACCGCGCTGGCACCGTCCGCAAGGGGACATGCGTTACCCGCGGTAACCTGCCCGTCCTTGACAAACGCCGCACGAAGGCTGGAAAGTTTCTCCAATGTCGTCGGACGCGGAGTTTCATCGGCTTCCAGCATCGCGGTTTCTTTTCTTTTCACTATGTATTCAACCGGCACAATTTCTTCCGCGAGACGACCGTCCTTTTGTGCTTCCGCGGTCAGGGTCTGGCTTCGGACTGCGTATTTATCTGCATCCTCCCTGGTTATCCCAAACTGCCCGGCGAGTTTTTCAGCAGTCGCTCCCATTCCGAGATCGCAGTACGTGTCGATAAGCCCGTCCCAGAGGGTGTCGTGCATTTTGCCCTGCCCCAGGCCTAGTCCCGTTCGAAGTCCCCAGATCGAATGCGGGCAGTTGCTCAAACTTTCCGCACCACCGGTGAGCACATATTCCGCCTCCCCGAAATGGATCATACCCGCGCCGTTAATTGTGGCTTGCAGCGAACCCCCGCACAGCCGGTTGATCATGTAACCGCCTGATTCGACCGGCAATCCAACCTTCAGCCCGACATGACGTCCCATGTGATGCGCGTCGAGACTCGATGTCGCACGGGTGACAGCCATAATGGTGTGTCCGAATTTTTCTTTGGGCACCCCGCTCCTCTTAATAGCTTCTTCCGATGCGATTACCGCAAGATCGGTGGCTGTGTACTGTTTCAGGCTGCCTGTAAATTTCCCGCATGGGGTTCGCGCGCCTTCGATTATCATTACCGGTGGGTCCAATGGAAATGCCATATTCTTCTCCTCTTATGCTCTTTCATATTCGGGATGTTCTTTAGATTTTGTAAGGATTTTGGTCGCGCCTTTTACAAAGTCGGCCGTCATCAAATTGTCCGCTGTTTCCGATCCCGTTGAATTAAGGACCTCGCTGAATTCAGGGAACAACACCCTGTTCAATGTCCGACGTGTCGACTCGACCGCGTACGGCGCATTCGCTGCGACTTTCCCCGCCCACTTCATCGCTTTCGACATAAGTTCGTCTTTCGGAAATACCCCCTGCACTATTCCCATCCCCAACGCTTCCTCGGCGTTTACAAACCTTCCCGACAATAAAATGTCCTTCGCATATCCAGCTCCGATTCGTTTGATCAGCATCTCGGGACCCATCCATCCGGCCATAACACCGATCGTAGGTTCCGGGAATCCGTACATCAATCCAGATTCCTCTTTTCCGCCGGATGCTCCATATAGAACATCGCAAATTGTGTATAGCTCCGCTCCCCCGCCAAGGCAGAATCCATGTACAAGCCCGATGATTGGACATCTGAGATTAAAAATTTTTCCTGCCACGAACCGACCGTCACCGATATGCTCCTTTGCGTCCTCTGGCGTCATGTTCGTGTAACCATCATCTGTTTCAACTACCAGTTCATTCAGGTCGGCACCGAAAGTCGCGTGCTTCCCTACAGAATGCATTATCACAACACGAATCGATGTGTCATTTTCAATCTCATCGAACTTTTCAGCCAGGGCCTTCAGGAATGGCGTATTCAGGGCATTGCCGGCTTCAGGACGGTTCAGTGTCAGAATCGCTATATGCTTGTTATCATCGGATTTTTGTAAGAGTGCTAATTCTTCAGCCATTGATCTCTCCTTTTAAATATACTGCCCGCCGTCGACTGAAATTACCTGCCCTGTGATATGCCCCGCAATATCCGACGCCAGGAATGTCACCAGGTGCGCGACATCATCGAGTTCCCCGAGCTTATCCATCACTGTTTCGGCTTTCGCGATATCGATCCATTTCTGTTCGAGCTGCTGCGCCATCTCGGTCATGATCATCCCCGGAGCTACAGCGTTTACAGTCACCTGCGCGCGGCCAAGTTCTCTCGCGACCGTTTTTGTCAGGCCGATGATCCCGGCTTTCGACGCTGAATAATTCGACTGGCCGAATTTTCCGCGAAGGCCGTTGATCGACGTGATATTGATTATCCGGCCGTGTTTCTGCTCGCGGAAATACGGGGCGACCGCACGGATATAATTGAAATAACCTTTCAGGTTGATATCCATGACCTGGTCCCACTGCTCCTCGGTCATTTTCCAGATAGCCGCGTCCCGATTGATCCCGGCGTTGCATACGAGGATGTCGATCGAACCGAATTCATCCACCACTTTCTTAACCATCGCTTCCGCGTCTTTCGTAACAGACACATCAGCCTTGACCGCCATTCCCTTGCGTCCCATCTTTTCGATCTCTTGAACCACCTGGTTGGCTTCGTCGGCGTGGCGTCGGTAATTGAGCGCGACATTGGCTCCGGCTTTCGCGAGATTGAGCGCGATAGAAGTGCCGATTCCGATACTTCCCCCGGTGACTATTGCATTTTTTCCTTCTAGGTTCATTTTTGGTAACTCCATTTATGAAATTTACCCAGGTAAAAATTTTATCAATCCAACAGCTGGAAGCTGATGGCACTGGCTATCCGATAGCTGGAAGCTAACGGCACTGGTTTTCCGATAGCTGGAAGCTAACGGCACTGGTTACCCAGCTCACGTTAACCCGATATCTTTATTACCGCACGGCCGGTGATTTTTCCGGCTTCCAAATCATGGAACGCCTGTTCGACTTCATCCAGCTCGTAATATTTACTGATCAAAACATCGAATTCGATACCGCCGCTTTCGAGAAGCTTCACAACTTCCGGGAAAAGATGAGTCGGGCATCCCCACGATCCGCCGACACGTTTTTGTAATCCCATAAAATTCCCGGCTCGGAGTTCGACCTTGTCCATCGTGAATCCGATCACCGCGACCTCTCCGCCTGTGCAAACCGTGTTGAATGCTTCCGCGATCGTCGATCCATACCCGACACAGTCCATAGCGAGACGGATTCCATCGCCGGACTCTTTCTTCAGTTCCTTGAATAATTTTTCTTTTCCGGTGCTGTTGATCGTGACAGCTCCGAGTTTCGCCGCCTGCTCGAGGCTTTCATCCCGTACATCAATCCCGTAAAGCCTCTGTGCACCGAGTTCACGAGCCACATTCAACGCGGCAAGACCGAGTCCGCCGCATCCGAATACAGCGACCGAATCTCCGGGCATGATCCCAAGGCGTTCTTTTAATGCGTAATAGGTTGTAGAAACCGCATCAGCAGCAACACATGCTTTCTGCATATCGACCGATGGATCCATTTTGAACGCGAATTTCGCGGGGATCGATACATATTCTGCATATGCCCCGTCACGGGTGCCGCCGAGCATGCTTGATTTTCTGCACAAATTATCAAGCCCGCCCATACACATTGCGCATTCACCGCAACCGTACACCGGGGGCAACAGTACATTGTCGCCTTCCGACAGTTTGTCAACTCCCTCACCGAGTTTCACAACTTTTCCAGCGGCCTCATGTCCGAGGATCAACGGGTAAACCCGCATCTTCTCGGGGATTTTGGCCTCGTAGTACGTGACATCGGTATGGCAGAGTCCGTTCGCCGCGACCTCGACAAGCACCTCACCGGGTCCGGGCGTCGGGACGTCGACCTGTTCTATTTTGAGTTCTTTCGGTCCATGTAGAACCGCTGCTTTCATTTTATCGGGTATCATTGTTGCACTCCTTATCTCTTCTTGAGGGCGCAGCAAGCGGCGCCCCTACACATTTTTTTCCTGGTAACCGATATTTATATTCTCGGTAGGGGCGCTGCTTGCCGCGCCCTGGTTCTTAAAGACATTACTCTACTTTCAAATCCGCTCCGCATTTACCACAAAAATCAAACTCCAACGGCAGACCTTCAAGGCCGCATTCGGGACATTTATGCACGTACGGTCCGAACAGAAGCTCACTATCCGCGCCTTCAGCCATCGCTTTCCGAATCGAGTCATAATCGACCGGACGCTTATTCGTAAAGCCGACCATGCCGAAGTACGATTCAATTCCGCCCATATTACGTGTCAGCGCGTCCTTGGCGAAGCCCATGCTCGTGCCCCATACCATGTTGCCGAAGAAATTCAACTGCTCACGCGTTGATCGTATCTCGCCCGGGAACTGATTAAGAGCGTCATGCGCCCACTTATCCACCGTCGCGTCAAGCTCATCGTACGGAACCACCTCATTCACAAGCCCCCACTCCTTGCACTGCTGGGGAAGAATCGGACGGTTAAAAAGGAGAATTTCCTTGGCGCGGCGCAAACCAACTACCAACGGCAGATATTGAGTCGCGCCACCAGCCGCGATGCTGCCCACTGTCGCGCCAACCTGCTTGATGTAGCGAGTTGGAACTTTCCTTCCGTCCTTCTTCTCGATCCAGTCAGCGTCGGCCATGATCGCGACATCGCAGCTAAGGTTCCACTCGTTGCCGCCGCCGACCACGATACCATTCAAACAGGCGATGCTTGTCTTGCCGGTATTGCGAAGCGCGTCATGCGCCCGGACAAAACAGTTCATCCAATGCCACATGTCCTGTGATTTCCCCAGCACACATTGGTCGGCATATTCTTTCACGTCCCCGCCTGTACAGAACGCAACATCTCCCACACCGCGCAGTATAATCACCCCAACTCGATCATCACTCGCAACATCGTCGAAGGCTACCGTCATCTCCTGGAGTGTCTTCAGGTTATAGGAGTTGTAAACCTCCGGACGGTTGATTGTGACTTTCGCAATACCATCCTTCTTTTCATACTTGATAAATGTGAAATCAAATTCACTGGCGTCCTTATGCTTAAAAAGCCCGTCCGCCTTTCGTTTCGGTTTTGGATATTGCATTGGTTCTCTTGGTGTCATTGGTGTCTCCTCCCTGATTTCTCCAGGGATTTATCAGACCCCTCAATATAAAGGGGCCACTCATACGTCATTTTCTATTTATACAGGTAATCCGGAAATTCATCCGGCGTACGTGTCCCGTTTTGTACTTCCATCGTCATGATCAGCGAAACCATGATCCTGGTCATTTCAAGGTTAAGTCCGTCGAACTGTCTTCCAAGTTCCAGGATTTTCCCGCTTATGTATTCAATCTCGGTCGGCCTTTTATTCTGAAGATCGACCGACATGGACGGATGATGATCTCCACCCATTTCGAGATAACCCATGCACTTCCCCCAGATTCCATCGCCGTATCTGTATCCAAGTTTATTAGCTACTGAAAAACCCTCTTTTAAAAGCTCACCTGCCATGCTCCGTGTAATTTTCCCCGCCATCGCTTCCCTCATCGTTAAACCGAGAACCCCGCAGGTCGACATTAACGCCGAATTCAGAGTAGTCTTCAGGAACGCTTTACTTTTTATTGTGAACGAATCGACAAGTTCGCTGGTCAGTCCTGCTGAGTTCAGCATCTCAACCAGTTTCACCAGCTTTTCATTTGGCTCACCTGCATGCGGGCCGAAGAAATTCGGCGGATTGAACCATGTGAGTTTCGCTTTTCCGTTCTCATCAACGCTACCGGCATAATTAACAACCATCCTGCAAACCCGGGCTGGATCGATATATTCAGCGATTTTATCCTCGGTACCAACCCCGTTCTGTACGCTGATTATATTACCGCTGTCTCCGCAAGCTACCACGACATCCGGCATGATCTTATCAAGGATACATGCCTTGGTCGCGATGAAAATACAATCCGGTTTCAAATCCCTGAGCGACGGAATGGAATCCACGGTCGATGCGGGTTGTTCGATTAATTCACCGTTCCAGTCCACCTGCAATCCGTTACCCCCGATTTGATCGATTCGGAAAGGAAGGTCGGCTACGACAATTTCCACTCCGGCACGTGCAAGCGATGCGGCAAGAATCGTGCCCACAGGCCCTACTCCGATCGCTCCAATGATTAACTTGTCACCCGGCATTTTAATCCCTGTTTAATTTATTTAGGCAAGGCTGAAATCAGCTTTCAACCTTAACTCCATCCTCAATTTCAACAAATACAATCGCTCCCGTGGAGCATGCCGCGACACACGCGGCATCTTCCCGTCCTTCGCACTGGTCGCAGATTATTGCTTTGCCAGTCTTGTGGTCGGGATGAATCCCCTGGTACGGACATACCATTACACACATCCAGCACCCAATACAACGATCTTCATCGAAAATAATCCGTCCCGTCTCGGGATCTTTCGATAACGCGGCTCCCATACATGCCGCGACACATTCCGGATTTTCACACACACGGCATACCGCCTGGACCTCGTATCCCTCCAATGGGTTCCTGATAATCCGGATCGCTCCGCGAGTGTCATCCGCCATTCCGGTATGGGCAATCGAGCATGCCACAGAACATGCGCGGCACCCGGAGCAGAGCATATGGTTTGTGTAAATCCGTTTCATTTCTCTACCCCCCCTGTTACCCCGCTAAATGAAGAGGTGATTTCACTTACCCTTTCATCCGGGACAACACCCTCTTCATCCCATTTCCTTAGCTTGTAATATCGATCGAGCATTCCCGCAAACTGTTCCCGATCGATCTTGTGGCCCTTCGCGACACCATGCGGCATCGGTTCATCGAAATACCGACGCGGGAGTGTATCATCCGGCCTCTTAATTCCCTCACGATTATTAAACGCCCTCTCAAGATCGACAATCCTGAGAGCGATATCCTGAAGGTCAACTTCTGAAAATTTCGCGCCGAATGCCTTCTCAAGCATCTCTGAATGATGCTCGAATTTCAGTAGTTTCGGACTGTTGAACCCGTGACATACAAATTTACAAATCCCGACCGCGTCGATAATCGAGTAAATATTTTCATGTGTGTAAACCACAATTTCTTTTGTCTCGTATGCTGTGGGATCGCGATTGACATCCGATCCGTAAATACTCCTGATAAGCTCTGCCGGGAGATTGAAAACCTCGATAGTCGGGCGGCTCCTCAGATGATCCGCGCCGCGCGACGCTGTCGCGATTCCGAGTGCGAACGCCTTTATATACCGGACATCGTGAGGATCGGATTGCGGCAGCCCCTTTACTGCGGTTAAATAGTCCCGGTCGGGATCGTTTAATTTTTCAGCGGCCTGGGAACTGTCTGCAAGGACATCCCCGAAACCTTCCCTTTTCGCGATCGAATTTATCAATCGAACAGCGAGATCGTAATCCCCGAAATCGATAGGCTCTCCCGTTATCGAATCATCGATGATGCCTTTCTGGTACAGCTCCATCGCCCATGAAATAATCCCGCCTGTCGATGAGACATCGAGCCCGAGCCTGTTTGCTAGATTATTCAGCCGGATTACATTCTCCGTGTCGGCGATTCCAAGGTTCGCGCCGAGAAGTCCGATTGCTGTATATTCCGGACCTTCACCATTATGAATATTCCGGTGACGGCAGTGCACAACGCACGAATGGCACGAGATCATCTTTGAAACATGTTCATGAATCACTTCAGCGTTCAGTGTCGATTCGAACATCGAATCCTGGCTGTTACGTGTGCGTATCGCGCCGAGATGATTGCTGACCTCATAAAGAAGCGGTGTGCCGACATGCCCGAGCACCTTTACGATCAGCGAATCGTTCAGGTATTTTTTCAATTTCTCACATAATTTAAGGAAACCGTCAGGATTAGTAATTTCAAGCGCGTCCTCTCTTCTTCCCCCGACAGCAACGATCCCCTTGACATTCTTGCTGCCCATTACCGCGCCAAGTCCACCTCGCGCGGCCGCATTTTTGATCCCGGACATCACGCACGCGAATCGTACAAGGTTTTCCCCGGCCGGACCGATACATATCGCCTCGACCGACGGTCCCAGGTCCCGCAGGAAAGCAACCTGGACATCGTTTACATCAAGCCCCCAGTATTTCTCGGCGTTTTCGATACTGACAACACTATCTTCAACTTTCAGGTAAACAGGGGATTCAGCTTTGCCAAGAACAATGATCCTGTCGATTCCGGACCCTCGCAATCTCGGTCCGAAAAATCCACCGCTGTTGGCGTCGCCAAGGATATTCGATTCTGGTGACTTGGCCGTAATATTGAATCGCCCGGAATTTGGCGCCCCGGTTCCTGTCAACGCACCCGCTCCTATGATCAGCACATTTTCAGGGGAAAGAGGATCGACATTTTCCGGGAGGAGTTTATAAAGGTATGCGACATTAAGCCCGCGCCCGCCCAGGTACTTACGAACCATCTCATCAGGTGTGTCCTCGTACCTGACAATGCCCTCCGTGAGATACACAAAAGCCACTCTCGACCTGATATTTCCGATAGATGCGCCCATATTTTTTACCTGGTGTCTCCCTTTTTCCCCCATCGTGTACGGCTGTGGTCCTTTTCAAACCATTCGATCTGGCTCATCGACAACGGCCAGTCTACATTTCCACGGATTTCATCATCGTGATGCTTGTAAAGAAACTCGATTCCTTCAAGCCCAAGCTCGAAAAGGGATTCTATAACTTCCCCGATATCGACTTTATCGCGGATAAGGTCATGGTAAACACCCGAGCCTTCAACATCGTTTACAAATGTCGCCGCGATCATTACTCCGTCCCGGATCACAAATCTTTTGTATGAAGGACGATCTGGAGCTTCAGTCACAAAAACCTGTGCATTATCCGGATCATCGAGCCTGCTCGCGCCGATCGTGACAATTGGAAGATTGAACACTTTCAGGGAATTCAGGAAAACAGGTTCATACGCCTCGGAATTTCCGCCGGCCATATTGTGTCCTGCGATCCGACCCTGCCGGTATGCGTTTACCCAGTGGGCGTGAATTTCAGGACGGCCTTCTATCCAGTTGTTGTAGACCGTGATATCTCCCGCCGCATAAATTCCTTCAATGCTGGTCTCCATTTCAGTGGAAACTACAATTCCGCGGTCGATCTCGATAGCGGTGCCTTCCACGAGTTCAAGCTCGGGTCTCATCCCCGTTGCCATTACAAGGAAATCGAACTCGATCTCCTCATCTTTGTCGGTCAGCGCAAGATATGGATGCCCCGCGCCTCCATTAATCTTCAATTCGCTTACTCCGGTGCCGGTTTGAACCCTTACACCATGCTTCTCAAGCTCTGCCTCTGCATATTTTGCCGCTTTCAGATCGAGTAGAAGCGGCATGATCTTCGGCATCATCTCTACCGCGGCAACTTCAACGCCCAATTCCACAAGTGACGCCAGCGCCTGCAGCCCGATCAGGCCAACACCCACGAGCAAAGCTTTCGAACCGGATTTGCACTCTGATTTCAACCTTTCGATATCATCCGCGCAATAGAGAGTAAAGTAAGGCACTTTATCCAGGCCCTTAATTGGAGGTGTAAACGGTTTCGAACCGGTAGCGATCAGGATTTTTCCGCACTTGATTTCCAGACCTGATTTTATAACCAGTGTTTTATCGTTTGGGTTTAATTTAGAGACCGGATCACCGTTGATAAGTGTAATATTCCTGGCAGCGAACCAATCGGGATCACGAAGATGGATCGCGTCGAACGGCCTTTCCCCCCGAAGAACTTCGACAATCAGCGGACGGCAGTACGGTGGCGCTTTTTCTCCATTAATGATGAGAATATCACCATCGGGATCTGTCTCACGGATCGCTTCAGCCGCTGAGATCCCGGCTATCCCCGCCCCGATAATGGCATATTTCGTCACTTGTTGATCAATCACGAGTCTTGTTTAAGATCCCCATCTCCCCTTGGGTTTTCAAAGAATAAAAAGGACACTGCCTGGCAAGGCTGTCTTTATCCTGATTAACGCACATTCAAACTAATTAAGGAATCCGAAAGGGAAGCCAATTATAATTATGGCCCGTTTGAAAGTCAAACAGCTATTGAACCTCCTGACAAAACGCAAAGCCTTGAATTTTATCCATTCATTTCTGTTCAATTTACGGAATCATCCGGTTGCCAACTAATCTGAAATTGAATATTCTATAATTAATTATTAATGTATATTACTAACATTTGACAGATGATATCCATTTATGTAATATTAAATATACTTACATGATTCAGGGCGTTTTTGTAAATATCCTGATAACACTTGGAGGGATATGAGTATGATTACTCGAAAATTCCTATTTAGCACCTTAATCGCAATTCTTGTCGCGGCCACAATTTCAATTGCTGGCTGCAGTGGTTCTTCTCCTGCAGTACCTGGGGCTTCACAACCCGGGATTACCGCTGATAATACGGGCCACAACGCGTCTCAACCGTACCTGGTTGGATTTAATAGCGCACCGGGCCTCGCCGACGAGTCCCTGGTGCGTACTGCGGGCGGAACCGTATCTAAATCTTTCACTCTGATTCCGGTCCTGGCCGTAACCTTGCCGCAAAACGCGGTTGATAGTATCAGGAACAATCCAAGGGTTGAATTTATCGAACCCGATGCCGAAGTCCATGCCACCGAGGAAACGATCCCATGGGGAGTTATCCGAATTAACGCGGATGATGTCTGGCCTCTCGGTTATGACGGCACTGGTGTGATCGTCGCTGTCCTTGACACAGGTATCGACTACAACCATCCGGACCTGGCTCCCAACTATATCGGTGGATACGACTTTGCCTATGACGATAACGATCCATGGGACGGTGCTGGTCATGGAACACACGTATCGGGCACCATTGCCGCTTCAGCATTAAATAATGCTGGGGTGACCGGTGTTGCGCCGTCTGTCGGGATACTTGCCGGGAAGGTTCTTGACGATGGCGGCAATGGGTATCTCAGCGATGTCATAGCGGGTATCGAATGGGCAGTGGCGAATAGTGCCGATGTGATAAACATGAGCCTCGGAACTGATTCTCGCTCAAAAGCCTTCCAGAATGCCTGCGATTCGGCATATGCCGCAGGTCTTGTACTAGTCGCAGCCGCCGGTAACGATGGTTTCGCGGATGGCAAGGGAAATAACGTTGACTATCCCGCAAAGTATGCTTCCGTTATCGCTGTAGCTTCTACCGATCAAAATAACGAGCGTGTATGGTATTCATCCACGGGACGTGAAGTCGAGCTGGCTGCCCCAGGCTGGCAAATACTCTCATGTATTCCTGGTGGAGGCTTAGGATATAAAAGTGGCACTTCCATGGCCAGCCCTCATGTTGCCGGCACAGTTGCGTTGCTTATTCATTCCGGTGTCACGAATACCGTGGACATACGATCCACGCTGACCGGTACAGCATTCGATCTCGGTCCTGCCGGTAAAGATAGGATGTATGGATATGGTCTCGTGGATGCTTTAGCTGCTCTCACCGAGGACCCACCCCAACCACCGGACTCGGAAGGTTCAATTGGAGGGAAAGTCACCGATGCCGGAACAGGTAAGGGGATCGGTGGAGCAACGGTGACGCTGGATTCCGGTGAGTCAATTACTACAAACCCCAGCGGACGGTACAAGTTCAGTAATGTCTCTACAGGTGACCACGATGTTAATGCTACCGCATCGGGATACCAATCGCAGGGCCTGAGTGTTACTGTCTATGAGGGACAGACTTCGACCCTGAACTTCTCTATGATTTCAAACTGAGCCTTATTTTAAAAATGAAAATCAAAAGCCCGGTATCTAATCACCGGGCTTTTTTTTACCTGATTTTCACATAATTTCAGCACCGGCAATTATATTACTTCCAAGCTTGATCCTCACATCCACTACTTTCGATCCCTTCCCCTCCCCGTAACTGAATATCGGATTCAGGTCCATCTCCTCGATTTGATGAAAATCCACAGCGAATTTCGATATCCTGAGAAGAATGTCCACGAGGCTGTCGATATCCGCTCCCACTTTACCGCGCACCCCTTCAAGAATTGGCGTGCCTTTTATCGAGAGGATCAATTCCAACGCGTCTTCCTTCGACAGAGGTGTTAAACGAAACTCTACATCCTTCATGACCTCGACAAAAATCCCGCCAAGCCCGAACATGACGATCGGACCGACTCCCTCGGTATTATTTACCCCCACGATTATCTCAATCGCTTCCGGAAGCTGTTCCTGGATAATAAACGATGGATTATGTTCGCTGAACTTCGTCTCCATATCCTTAAATACCGCGATTAATGCGGTTTCATCATCAATACCCATCACAAGTCCGCCCTCATCCGACTTATGTACAATCTCTTTCGAATCGACCTTCAATACAACCGGGTACGCAAGCTCTCCTGAAATCGCCTGGAGTTCATCAATATTTGAAACCTTCCTCACCTTTGCGGTTGGAATTCCATATGCTTCCAGTGCCGCAAAAGCATCGCCCTGTGAGATATAGCCCTCGCCGCATTCCGAGAAAATTTTCTCAACCAGAGCCTTGTTAACTTTTAGCTCAGGAAATTCACCATCCTGCTTTGCTTTGGACTCTCCATACTTTGTCATGTTCACAAGTACCCGAGCCCCGGTTTCCGGATATTCATAAACCGGCACACCGCTCGCCTGGATTTTCTTGAAATACTTGTCCTCGGGATCAAGCGTCATTATCACACACACAATCGGCTTGATCGCCTTCTTCCCCCATTCGGCCATTGTCTCGATAATCCCGTCCACATCCACAAATTTCGCCGTAATGAAACTAATTAGAATCGAATCAACATTGTCATCGTTCATCAACGCTTCGATCGCCGCGCCGTACTGTTCGGGCGACGCGGTAGCGAGCACATCCACCGGGTTCACAACCGACGCCTCCGGATAGAGCTTACCCTTCAAACCGTCCATCGTTTCCTTAGACAATTTTGAAAGCTCCAGTCCGGCTTCTATGATTTCATCCACCGCGAGAATTCCCGGACCGCCGGTATTTGTAATCATCGCGACACGATTACCCTTGGGCGCAGGCTGGCACGACAACGCGATCGCGGTCTGGATCATCTCGTCCTGTGTATCGAAACGGATTATCCCAGCCTTCCGGAAAATGACGTCGGTGGTGACATCCCTTTCCATCAGTGTTCCCGTATGGGATGAAACCGCCCTGAGCCCTTCCTTTGTCTTCCCGGATTTCAATGCCAGTACAGGCTTAACACGGCTGATCTTTCGCGCGGTCTCAAGGAATTCAATTGGGTCCCTCAGGGTTTCGATATGAAGAAGGACAACACGCGTGCCATCATCGCCGCCGTAATATTTCAAAATCTCGTTCATCGAGACATCGCATTCGTTACCATAGCTTGCGTACATTCGGACCCCGGTTCCACGGTTGTATAGCTGGAGCTGGAGCACCTCCCCAACCCCCCCGCTCTGGGCGACAACTGAAATATTGCCTTCCATCATCGGTGTGAACGTAAAATTCGCGTACGCCAGCACTGAATCATCGGAGCATTCAATTCCCTGCGAATTCGGGCCGTACAACCGCATTCCGTACTTACTGGCGATCTCCAGAATCTCTTTTTCAAGCTCGATTCCATCCCCTCCGACCTCTTTGAATCCTGCGGTATGAATGATCGCGAATTTAACGCCCTTCTTACCGCAGTCCTCGAGCGCCATCGGCACATAGGTATTCTTGATGGAAATATTTACAAGATCGATATCTTCCGGGACTTCCTGCACCGACTTGTACGCTTTGATATCCATAATTTCCGGTGATTTCGGATTTATCGGGTAAACAGGTCCCTTGAAACCATGCTCAAGGATGTTTTTCATCACCATGTGTCCGATACTCAGGGGGTTGTTCGACGCTCCGATCACCGCTATCGATTTCGGTCTGAATAATCCATCGAGCATTTTTATGTCCTCCAGGAAGAATTGGAATTGTTGAAATCTTTACTCCGAAGCCAAATGCCGCCTACAAGCAGCATAATGGCTTTGAGCCATCATGCTGCTCGTAGGGTTATCATCGTCAAAGCTGGGACTAGACGAGTTATTTCATCCTCTCTATTATAATTTAGCTACAGCCTCTTCAGCGGCTTTCACAATCTGATAAACTAATGGTGATGCTGTCAGTGCAGGATGAGTGCCTATCTGAGCAATGGCTATCTCATCTGCTGTCATTTCACCAGCGATAACCTGAGCCATAACATTGATAATCTCACCTGCAGTTTTACCTCCGCAGGCCTCACCACCTATCAGTTTTTCTGAGCTTCGGTCAAAGATAAGCTTGACCCGCATTTCCCTGGCCCCAGGCATTGACCCAGGGTGCTTGTCCGCCGCGGATGCTTCTCCGGTAACGATGTCAAAGTTAAAATCCTCCGCTGCCCTCTCTGTAAGACCGGCTGCTCCCATAGCAGTATCGGCAATTAAAGTTCCGAATACTCCTATGGTGCCCTTGTTTCTGCGCCGTCGTGGGTTAAAGAGATTAGCCCCAGCGATTCTAGCCTCTCTGGTGGCTACTGAGGCAAGGCGGGTAGCCGTGGGCTTACCGGTGAAGAAGCAGAACTTCTCAGCACAATCACCGATGGCGAAGATGTCAGGATCATTGGTTATCATATACTGGTCAACCAATATCCCTTTCTGTTCGCCGATTTCCAGTCCGGCATCACAGGCCAGCTCATTGTTAGGTTTTACGCCTATAGCCAAGATTACCACATCTGCCTTAAAACGCAGCCCTTTTTCGCACTCCACATACTCCACCTTCTTATCGCCAACAATTGATTTTACCCGACATGAAGTATTCACTTTCACTCCGGTTTCCCTCATCTTCTCCTCAATTCGGACGCAGAAATCCTCATCGCAGTTCAACATGAGGCAGTGCCCCAGTAATTCGACAATAGTTACATTAAGTCCCATCTTCCGGCACTCGTCGGCAAATTCAGCTCCAATAAAACCGCCACCAACAATAACTACGTCCTTAGCTTGTTTTAGAGCCTCCTGCAGTTGCTCCAGATATTCTATCTCCTTTCTGATAGTGAAGACATTGTTCAGGTCTGCACCTGGTATGGGAGGTTCCACCGGCAGTGAGCCTGTTGCCATTATCAGCTTGTCATACCCGATAGTCTGACCCCCGGCAGTGCTCACACTCTTCGCTTCCCTATCAATAGAGGTAACCTTATCAATTATCAATTCAGCATCACCTAAAAGGGATACAGGCACCACATTCTTCTCTGCAGAGCCTAAGGTCCCCATAATATAGGGGATACCGCACGGGACGAGAGTCTTTTCCTCCTTTCGTATAACAATAACCTTCTTAGATGGGTAATGTTTTTGGGCAGTAATCGCTACCTCAATACCGGCAGCACTCCCCCCCACGATAATTACATCAGCCTTATTCATTATGTACTCCTTTATTTAAGCGTTTTTTCATAGTTATACGATAAATCTACCTACAAAAAGTTTTGTAGGCGGCACCCGGTCTATAATAAATTTACTCCTGCTTCCCGATATCTATCCCGATCAATGCCGCTCCGATAGCCCCCGTCAACTGAGGTTTTGGCGGCGTGTGAACTTCTTTTCCAAGCATACGTTCAAAAATCCTGATCATGTATGGATTATGCGCGACCACCCCGCCCGTAAGCACGATATTCCCATCCAGCGGGTCCATCTCGACAATCCTTCTCGCTACAGATTCAAAAGCCCCCACGATAATATCCGGCACACGGTCACCCCGACGAAAATTAGTCAGAATCTCGGTCTTGGCGAAAACCGTACAGAAACTTCCAAGCTTTACAGGCGATTCCGATTTCTCCGCGAGACCGTTTATTTCCTCAATTGGAACATTCAAAAGCAGGGCGATCTCCTCAAGGAAAGCTCCCGTCCCCGCAGCGCACTTCCGATTGAGCTTAAACCCAGTCCGTTTGCCATTTTTATCCAGGTTGATAATTTTATTGTCCTGACCGCCGATATCGACAACTGTTATCGGTCCATTAAATGCTTGAAGGCATCCCCTGCTGTGACAGGTAATCTCAGTACGCTTTTCATCCGCGAACGGAATATCATCGCGCGCGTATCCTGTGGAAACTGTCACTGTAACCGCACCGGCTTCAAGGGCAAGTTCCTTAAGGATCGCGTCCCGGCATTCCCTTGCTACCTTCGGTCCTTCCGCTCCGGTACGTTCGACTTTGTATCCGAGAAGTTCCCCCAGGCTGTTTAAGATTACAACCTTGGTTGCCGATGCGCCTACATCGACGCCGCAAAATATTTTTTCATTCGTCATGATTTTAAATTATCAATTCAACCTTCCTCAAGCTGCTCGATAAACGCCTCGATATTCGTCTTCGTCTGCTCTTCCGAATAACACCTCAGATCGTTCAAATCAGCCTGGATGACAATATATGGAATTCCGCTCTCTTTTCCAAATCTCTCGTGAAGGCCATATCGGCAGTTGGAATTGGCCGGACATGTCTTCGCGTCGTGATAAATCATACCGTCAATTTTATAAAGATCGACCATTTTCCTGAAGTACGATTCCTTCCACTCGTCGGACCGTACGATAAACAGCTCCGTGTACGCTCGCGCCATGCTGTTGAACGGATCCTCCGCGTCAAACGCATCGAAAATCCAACTGTTGCAATATGTCGATGCCACCACAGAGCTTTTCAGCGATGCGAACTGCTCCGAATTCGACCTTAATTTGCCCCAGATAGGCATGCCATCCCAGTACAGGCGGTATTTCTCCCCCTCGACACTTCCGATTCCCTTCTCGATACAGCCATTCAACTCCTTGAGTAGAGTTTCGTAATACTCGATACTCCGTTTATCGCCTCGCATGACTACCGCTGGTCCCATCTGGATTGTACTGTCAAAGAAATTCATCGGGGCGGGAACCGCGGCGGTGGCCTCCAGTACGGCTCCCCAGCTATCCGATAAATCCTTCGATAAACCCACGGTCTCCTTGAATTTATCATAATCGAATTTCTCCCCGCTTATTTCACAAAGCGGCTCGACCATGGCTTCGATCTGTTTTGCAACTACCTCGATATGAGCGTCCGTAACTTCGCCAATTTTTACAGGGGTGTTAACGCCAAGCAATGGAATGTTGTAATGCTTGTGGTACCAGTACAGCCAGTCCTGCACTTCGCGACACTGGTTAGTGTTGTAAACTAAAACATCCGGCCTTGGAAATTCATATCCCGGCATTTTCGCCATCGGGGTTTCACCTTTTATAAATGACCCGATATCGCTCGTGAGATACGAGCATATTTCCGGTGAATATCCAATAGCGTTTGCCACCGGAATCAGGTCTGTTGCCATTCGCGTCGCGCCAAGCATAGCGCCGTGGTTTTCAGGGAAATAAACCCGGAACCCGCACGCGACAAGCAATTCTGCCGGTCCGACACTCGTGCACCACGCGATTTTTGGCGATCCTGTTTTGGCAGCTTCGAAAAGCTCATCGAAATAAGTGCCCATCAATGCCCTCATGGCTTTATTGGATTCTATTTTCCTTACAAGGGACTTTTTCTTTTCCGTACCAGTTGTCTTACCGCTCATTGTGTCCATCCTCTAATTATATTGAAACAACGCATTGTGATTTTTCAGGATGCTCAGATGTTTTATAAATCGCTTCACACCAGTCACTGTATTTTTTAAGCACATTCTGCCTGATTACTTTCATCGTGGGTGTAAGTTCCCCGTGCTCTAAGGAAAGGCTATGCGGGATTATGACGAATTTCTTCACCCTCATATACTTGGGCTGGAACTCTGCCATGTTCTTCCTCAATTCCCCGGCTACTAATTCCTGTATTTCCGCGTCACTCGATATTTCCCAGCCTTCAGGAAGTTCTATCCCTTTATTTTTTGCCCACCTTTCCACGTTCCTTAAATTCAAAAAAACCAGCGCCGATACGTATTCTTCAGCCGAACCGATCGCCACTGCATGCTGGATCCATTCGGACGTTATTGTCATCGCATTTTCAACGAGCATTGAGGATACTTTCTCGCCATTCGTCAATTTGAACATATCATCGACCCTTGCAGTCATTCGCAATCCGCCGTCTATCAGTTCACCCAGATCACCCGTGTGGAACCAACCCAGATGGTCGATCGTTTTTCTGGTTCGATCCGGGTCCTTAAAATATCCCTTCATCAGACACGGACCTTTTACCAGGATTTCGTCGTCATCGGTGACAAGTATCTCGCATCCCGCTATCGGTTCACCTACACAATCCTCCACACGTTCTTCCCAAAGCGTCGTGAATGTCACCAGCGGGGACGTTTCAGTCAATCCCCATCCCTCCACAACCGGAACATTCTGGGTTTGAAAATATTCCATGCAGTCCCTCGGAAGAGGCGCGGCGGCTGTAAAAACAAAACTCAGTTCGGGATGAAAAATCGTCTTTTTAATCTCCGGATCGGCCCGGGCTTCCGTAACCAGCGCGATATAGATCTTCGGCACACTGAAGAACATAGTCGGTTTGACGTCGCTCCAGTTTTGAATCAGACGATTGATGTCCTTGCCGAATGAATCCTCGATGTGGATCGTCGCCCCGTGGTAAAGCGCAGCGAACCTTTCAAAAAGCCCGCCGAACGAATGATGCCACGGCAGATAACTCAGAAATCTCGATTTATAGGGAATCTTCCATACCTGCGACATCCCTTTCCTCTGCGACATTATGTTTCGGTTGGTGAGCATCACGCCCTTCGGATTCCCGGTAGTACCGGATGTGTATTGAATAAAACAGAGATCGTTTGGTTTTACTTTTTTCACTAGACTGTCGAATAATTCTCTCGACCCGCCTTTCATGCAATCAGCCATGATTGTATGGGGCGAGTCCTGCATTGTGACTTTTACCGGGATCGTTCCCCCCGCCTTCGATTGAAGAACCTTACCAAGTCTCTGTTCCCCATCAACATAAATTGCCTTCGGCTCGGCATGCGTCAGGATAAAATCAACATTCTTCGCATCGTACCCCTGGAAAATCGGGACAGATACGGCGCCCATCGATGTGACCGCCATCTCCCAGACCAGCATGTTGTAGGAGTTCGGGCTGAATACCGCGCACCTGTCGCACTTCTCAATTCCATTTTCGTGAAGGAAGGTCGCGACCGACGCCATGTCGCGGTAGAACGTATCCCATGTGACTGGATGGTACCTGTCATTTTCGTCACGGTAGGCGAGTACAGGATGATCGGGCCAGCGATTCGCCCTTTTCGTGAGCATTGTCCCGATGCTTGTATCAATCCTGCCTAACGGATTTGGCGAGGTTCTGTACCGACCGTTTGTCACGCTGTGCCTCCTTTGGAAATATCCGGGCCAAGTATAACTTTCCTTGCCACCGTTCGACAAGTTTCTCGAGGCACCATCCTCTAAAATATTATCCGATCATCGGAAACCGCACCTGCATCCATAGAGGTTTGATAACAGAGCCACGAACGTCAGTGAGTGGATTAACAGAGTGGATTAACAGTAGCCCGACCGTAAGGGAGTGGCACCTTGTTATCCTATGCCCTCCCTTACGGGCCTGTTGAAAAAGTAGTTACACTGAAAAATCACAAGCGATCAAAACTTTC
>CBDURU010000062.1:0-20448 GCA_965369865.1 uncultured bacterium
TGCTCTCAGGGAGTGGTGATTATACACTCAAGCTTTGGGATATCGAGACGGGAGACGAAATTCGCACATTAACTGGGCATACCGATTATGTAACATCAGTTGCAATCAGCCCGGACGGCTGTTACGTGCTCTCAGGGAGTGGTGATTATACACTCAAGCTTTGGGATATCGAGACGGGAGACGAAATTCGCACATTAACTGGGCATACCGATTATGTAACATCAGTTGCATTCAGCCCGGACGGCCATTATGCACTCTCAGGAAGTTATGATACTACACTCAAGCTTTGGGACCTGGGCTTGGCGGAAACAAATATGGATGAATAATAATTAGTAACCTTGTAAAATCACCTGGGGGCTATATAAATACAGAGATAGAAAGCGTTACCGATTTAATAATCACTAATGGAGGGCATTTATATGCAGACAAAATACCAGAGTGGATTCACCTTGATCGAACTCCTTGTTGTAATAACGATTATAGGTATCCTGGCGGCAATCGCGCTCCCAAATTATATCAAGGCAAAGGACAAGGCCAAGGAAGCTGAGGTCAAGGCTAACATTCACACCATCCAGATAGCCCTCGAGCGATATATGGTTGACAAAGGCTCATATCCCAACCTGCTCATAGGTGGAGATATCGACGGGTGGACTCACTGGCACAATATTTACGACCAGGTAGAGCCTGAATATGGCTGGATACACGACCCGCTGGTTAGCTGGGACTATATCACTTCCTATCCAGAAAACCCGTTCACCAGCGATGGCCTGGTGGTTATCAGGTCAACGACAACGGAACCATATCCCCGGCAGGGCGATGGCGATCCACGGTTTGGATACAAGGGAAATGTCATGGGAAACGGCCTTGAGGATTTTTACTTCTTTGAGTACCGATGGGGCGCCCTTCCGTTACTCTGGACCGACAGGCTGGAAACACGCAGGACTTTGCCTCCAAATCAGATAGATACTCTTGGTTTCCCGGAACTCGATGGATCGGAGTACCAGGGTCTTCATTACATGTTCGGCGGACGGCGTCGGTTTGTGGAATTGGAGGATGGTACAGAAGATATGAAAACGATAATGACATTCTGGCCCGGCAATTTCCTGTACCGCGGCCTCGGCAGCCATATCACCGAACGACAGGGTTATACTCACTGGGATCCAGGTTACTACACTCCGGCTCACACCGATCGGTACATTCTTTGCGCTTACGGTTCATTCCAGCAGGAGGGGATGGATATGATCAGGATGCACGATCGAACTCCGGATGGCGATGAGATCCTATACTGTATGCCGCCGCCCTGGCCGGATCCGCCCACGATGAGTTTCGGATACGCGCAGATCAGGTTAGGCTGGCCTCCATGGACCGGATCGGGCGGTTGCGGGCTTCCCGAGGTGTCGGGTGGG
Source organism: uncultured bacterium (assembly GCA_965369865.1). Taxonomy (GTDB): domain Bacteria; phylum JAJVIF01; class JAJVIF01; order JAPKYR01; family JAPKYR01; genus JAPKYR01. The sequence goes on from CBDURU010000062.1 coordinate 1,407, forward strand.
GGCGATGCTTTCAAAGGGCCTTTCTACCCATACGATTCCATTAACGGCCAGTATATTTACGGTTCACCGGATGGGCATCCCGATGGGATCATCCTCGTTCTGGCTGCGGGTGCTGAAATGGACCTGAACGCGAGAAATTAGAATGTGTTGAATATTTGAATTTAATGCCGACCGCATCACGCGGTCGGTTTTTTATATTATAGGAAAAATTAATTTTTTTTAACCATCAAAAAAACAACCAACCGTAGAACAGCACGGCAGTGCGTCTTCCACCTTAAAACAATCCTGTTAAACAATAATTGATTGGACATATTTAGATTTTAGAGGGGGACACCTGCTTTTCGACGGGCGAAAAGAGATGTCCCCGATCTCAGCTTGCCGACGCCACGCGTTCAGGATGCTTCAAGATTATGACAGGCAATAAGATGGAGTCCCTGATCTCGAATCAATATTTAAATAACAGGATTGGTCTAAAACAATCCTTTCGACGCACTGCCGTGCTGTTCTACGGTTTTTGCATTTTTCACTTATGGATTTTGTTATTCCTCATCCTGGGCCAGTGGATGGCTTTCCAGGTATCTTTCCCGTATATCTTTGAGCGATAAATGCGTATAAACCTGTACGGTGCTCAGGTCCGCATGGCCGAGAAGTTCCTGTACGGTCCTCAGATCGGCTCCGCCCTGGACCAGGTGTGTCGCGAACGAATGCCTTAGCGAGTGAGGTGTGGGGATCACCCTCAATCGCGCCTGTCTCGATCTTTCATTCAGAATCCTCTGGATCGATCGCTGCGTCAGCCGTCCACCCCTGTGGTTTATAAATAACGGTGAATCCTGAATGGTTTCAATTCCGTCCTTCATTCGTTTCCCAATGTAATTGCCAATCGCCATGCGGGCAGGCTCGCCCAGGAACACCACGCGTTCCTTGTTCCGTTTTCCCAAAACGGTCATTGTGTCGCCGGACTCAGGCAAATTACACAGGTTCAGGCTCACAAGCTCGGTAACCCTCATCCCTGTCGAGTAAAGACATTCGATTATCGCGCGGTCTCTCAATCCCCAGGTAGTGTCACCCGGTATCGACTTGATCAGCTTCACAATTTCTTCCACTGTAAGAAATACGGGAAGTTTCTCATCCTTCCTTACACCTTTTATTCCTTCCGTCGGGTTGTTTGTGCAGATGCCGAACTCATTGCAATATCGAAAGAATGATTTGATTGCGGTGAGCCTTCTGTTCATAGTCGCGGCGGCCAGCCTTTTTACCCTGATCCTGCCCTTTTGTACAGACGACCTTGGTTTTCCGAGATAGGTGAGGTAATCGGTAACATCCACCTCGAAAACCCGGTCAGGCCCCGCATTTTCCGAAAGCCCACGATCATCCATGAGGTAGGTAAAAAAATCCCTCAGGTCGCGACGGTATGCGTCGATGGTATTCGGGCTTTTCCCTTCGACCGCCGAAAGGTTCTCCAAAAATTTACCCAGGGCTTCCCGGCAGGGAAATTTCTCGTCATTCCGCAAGTTCGATTGCATCAGGAATGTAAAATCCTTTATCCCTTATGGATTTGATAAAAACAATTATACTTTCAATAGCGCGATTTACCGATGCCAGCCGGCGTTCTTTTTTTCTTCTGATCTTTTTTTCGAGTGGCGGGAGAAGTCCCAGTGTGGAGGTGACAGGCTGGAACGGAATATTTTTCACATCGGTGATCGCACGTACAAGCGATCCGTGCATTGTTGTTTCCGGGGGCACCAGGATTTCAGAACCCTTTACAAGCGCGGTTAACGCAAGCCCGGCGAGATGTCCTGTGGCGATATCCTCGATATATCCCTCAACGCCTGCCAGGCACCCGGCAACAAGTATATGTGGAAACTCACTCACCTGAAGAGTCGGTTCGAGCAAATATGGAGATTTGATATAAGCATTTCTGTGCATACTGCCGAACCGTGTAAATTCTGCGTTCTCCAGTCCGGGGATCATCCGAAAAACCTTTCTCTGCTCCGGATATGTGAGCCTTGTCTGGAACCCGACCAGGTTCCAGGATTCAGGATCGGCTTGTTCGCGCCGAAGCTGGACAACAGCGTAGGCCATTCTTTTTTTCTCACTATCGGCTGGATCGGAGTCGGGCAGGGGAAGTCCGACCGGTTTCATGGCGCCGAACCGCAGTGCATCGAGGCCCCTTTTCGCAACAATTTCAACCGGAAGGCATCCCTCGAAAAGCTTGTCAGGTTCAAAGTCCTTAATACTGGTCCTTTCCGCTTTTACCAGGGCATTATGGAAAGTTTCATATTCATCTTTTGTAAATGGGCAGTTAAGGTAGTCAGCCCCAACGGGATCGTACCTCGATCCATAGAAAGCCTTATCGAAATCGATACTGTCATGTGAAATCGACGGGCTGATCGCGTCGAAGAAAAACAGGTTGGCCTCCCCAAGCATGAGAGCGATATTTCTTAAAAGGGTGTCGGAGGTCAATGGCCCGGATGCAAGCAGTGCAGGGGGTGTATCGGGATCTGGGTTAACCTCTTCAATCTCTTCCCTCACGACAAGGATATTTACTTCAGCATCCACGCGTTTTGTTACTTCTTCCGAAAATCTGTTTCGGTCTACAGCGAGGGCGTGTCCTGCCGGAACCCTGGTATTCAACGCGATTTCGAGTAAGGGGCTGGCAAGGCGCGCGAGTTCGAGTTTCAAACATCCCGACGCGGTCGTTGGCTTTATGCTTCCGAGAGAATTCGAACAAACAATTTGGGCAAGGTTGCCACCTGAATGCACGGGAGTCTGTACCGCCGGACGCATTTCCGACAAACGGACTTTTACGCCGTTTCGACTGGCGACAAGCGCGGCCTCGCTACCGGCAAGTCCCGCCCCGATTATGTGGATTTCACCTGTCATGCTGTGGAATCCAAGTCAGTTGTACACAAATTTAACATGACTCGAAATCAGCAATTTTATTCATGCGACGTTCGTGACGTCCGCCCTCGAATTTTTCCTTGAGAAACGCTTCCATGATCTCGACAATCATTTGCCATTCGGTAGCCTCGGCGGACAGGACAAGAATATTTGCGTTATTGTGCCATCTGGCATATTGAGTCTGCACCAGGCTGGTGCAAAGCGCAGCCCTTGCACCCCTGACCTTGTTCGCGGCGATAGCCATCCCGTTTCCCCATCCACAGATAAGGATACCAACGGAGGCTCCATCCGATTCAACTACCTTCTTTGCGCATGGAACGCCGTAGTCGACATAATCGACGCTCTCAGTTGTGCCAGGTCCCATGTCAACAGGTTCGTGGCCGTTCTCAAGGCACCATTTTTTAATGCGGTTAAGGGTATCGACGCCGCGATGGTCACAGGCAAGCAGGATTTGGGTCATTCCGGTCTCCTAAGCCTGGTTCGGTTTCAAGCGAAAATGTCCGTTTATCAACACGAAAATTCTCCAAGCAAGGACCAATATAATTATGAAAAGCACGATACGCAAGAAATTATAGAATCCTGTGGTGTCATTTGCGGCAATTGATCGGCTTCCAGTGCGTAAACTCTGCACTTCCCAGGCTGCCGCCTGGCGTTCGGCATGTGTTTCACCAAGCATAAATCCATCAGCGGCACGCGCCATTGCTTCCTGTCGTTCCAGTTCATTAAGCTCGCGATTGTTGTAAGCCGCCATGGTTGAATTTTTCGGGATCAGAACCAGCGTAACAACAGCAAGCAGCAGAAAGCCGGCCAGCAGGTACATCTGTTGATTTTTAGTTAACGTCATCGTGTTCTTATCCATCTGTCTTTACCATAAACCTGGCGTTCTATAATAAAGTCGCAATAATTACCTCCATCATTATTAAAATAAATTTGTAGGAGTAAATATACTTAAATGTTTATTTTAATGTTAATGGGAGATTAATTTCCGGGAACGCTCGATTGTAAAAACAAGTCCGGTAAATCGCCAAAGCTCCGGTATTCGCTTTAAACGTGCCGATGGCTGGGTAAATGTCCTGTATAACCATTCCGTTCCCGTTGCCTGGAATAATTCAGGGGCACGTTTTAAAAGACCCGACCAGATATCAAAGCTCCCGCCAACCCCTATCGCAACCGCGCAATTAAGGCGGTTGAGGTTATGCGCGATAAATTCCTCCTGCCTTGGGGAGCCCATCCCAACAAGAAGAATGTGCGGTTCGTGTGCGGCAATTTCATCAACGACGCGGTTACTTTCGGCCGTATCAAAATAACCGTCCCTCCACTTTATCGAATCGAAACCGGGATATTTATTTTTGATCTCCCCCGCGGCTTTTTCAACTACGTCCGGTATTGAACCAAGCAGGAAAATTCGGCCGTTCATCCCGATCACTTCATCGATTGCCCATGACGCAAGATCGATACCCGGGATTTTTTCAACTTTCTTTCCTGTCAGCCTCGTTTCTCCCCAGACTACCCCGACCCCGTCGGGTACAACAATCCCGGCATTTGAAATAATACCGGCGAATTTTTCATCCCTGTGTGCCCTTAAGCACATCTCCGGAGTAATAGTAATCAAGTGTACAGGCGTAAATGTGCCGATATGATCGAGGATCGCGGATTTTGCATCCGACCATAAATGGTGGGTGACACCAAGTCCGGGATGTTCTATCGGATCCCTGTTCATTTTTCAGCGGTTGCGTTCCCAGTAAATTTTCTGCCTGAATGTAATCCTGATAATGCTGATAAAGCTGGCGGCGTTCACCATTGTGAAGTAAAGGGGAATCTGAAACAGCTTCGGGGGATGACTGCCGGCTTTTTCAATTAACAACCCGAGTGCCGCGAGCATGTAGAACAGGACTTGAAGTGCGAAGACGGTTGCGTAGAACGTTGAGAATGCCCATAAAAATCCTGCTGAAGCGAGAAGGAAAATCTGGTAGAAAGGCACGAAATACCTTAGCAGTTTGTGCGAGAAAAGTTGAAAGGAGATGAGTCCCCGGCCTTTTAAAATGGATCTCCACCAGAGCATCATTGTCGATGGCAGCATCTGGCCGGTGATACGCATCTTTCGCCTGTACTCGGCCATGAAATTCCCGCTTGGCGCCTCGAAGGACCGGGCGTCTTCCATGAGGATCGATCGGTAGCCGTCAATTATCGCCATCACCGGAAGTTCAAAATCATCACCACGGGTTTCAGATAACGGATGGTATGCTTCCAGCCTTACCGCGAAGATGCTGCCGTTCGCGCCGGGAAGGGTACCAAGCCTTGAGGACAGCCTTTTCAGGAAAGTTTCATACTTCCAGTACAGACCCTCCATCTGACCGGCCCCGCCGTTGGTGGGATTAACATATCTCAATAATCCGGAAACACTCCCGATATCGGGATTGGAAAGCGGTTTTGTAATTTTCCTGAGCGCCTCCGGTTCCCAGTGAGCATTTGCATCCGTGAAAGCCAGAATTTTGATATTCGGCCTGTTCTCTTTCAGCCATTCGACCCCTTTTCCCAGGATGGCGCTTTTACCGCGGTTAACCTTGAAATCGAGGAGTTGGATATTTTCATCGGGATGAAGCCTGGCGAATTTTGACGCAAGTTCGGCGGTGGCGTCGACGGACCCGTCATTAAGCACAACAATCTGGAATTTATCTTTCGGGTAATCCAGTTCGATTGCATTTGCCAGTTTTTTCTCAATCTCTTTTTCTTCATTGAAACAAGCGATCATCAACGCGACGGGAGGAAGGCCGGAATCCGACTCATAGCCGGGGATCGCATTGTTTTTACCGAAAACCAGAGCGAGGGCGGCGAGAATGAGAGGGTATATGAAATACACGTAAAACCCAAGTGTGAAGGATATCCAGAACAGCCAGATTAGAAATGTTTCAATCATAAAATCTTATTGTATTATATCAAATCAATTTCTGAATTTCGTCCCGGAATCCGGAAGCGACTATTTTCCAGGAATATTTTCTCTCGGCGACAACCCGCGCGTTTCGCCCGAGTACCTGTCTTAATTCGGCGTTCCCGAGCACATCGAGGATTCCATCGGCAAAGGATCCCGCATCGTCGCGGATCAATATATCCTCTCCATCGAGATATTCAATTCCCTCCGCTCCAAGTGAAGTTGAAACAACCGCCTTACCGAGCGCGAACGCTTCGAGGATCTTTAACCTCATACCGCTGCCGATCCATAACGGTACCACGCAGCAGCTCGCACGGTTGATATAGTCCGTAACCGAATCGACATAACCGGTAGTTTCTACCGTATCCGATGCCAGCTTTTCAAGGTATGGCGGCGGTTTTTTCCCCACAAGTGTGAAATGAGCGTCCGGGAATTTCTTGATCACCCTTTGCCATACTTCGTTAATCAGCCAGGTTGCGCCGTCCACGTTCGGCTGCCAGTCGAACGATCCGACAAACACAACCTCACCCTCAACCGGATTAATTTCCGATGGTTGAAGCTCATCAACATCGACCCCTGCTGTTACGGTAATAAAATTCGCGGCTCTTTTACTCATCTCCTCGAACGCTTTCCGATCCATATCGCTGATTGCGGCGACAAGGTCGAATTTAGAAAATACGTTCGATTCGTACGTTTTCGTCTTGATCGCTTCGTTCCCCGCGAATGCCTTAATCAATGGGTTATCTATCCTTTCGGCGTATTTCTTCACGATAGTCGATTCGACATTCTGGGTTCTGAGAACAAGTGGAGGAACGGTAATTTTCTTTTTCAGTGCCGCGGATTTTACATCCAAGGCGAGTTGAGCCAGGTGAAGGTGGTCGACAATAACACAATCATAAGAAGGTTCCGATTCAAGAAACTCAACGAGGCGGTCAACGGCATCTTTTGAGTGATATTTTCTGAACTTGAACGGCACATTGTCTCCGAGGCTCGCGAATAACCTCGAAAAGAGTTTCCCCGGATTACCGGGAAGGAAAAAATTCCCGGTGATCAGCCTGGAGAATTCATCAGGAATGGCAGGGGGTGAATGTCCATGGTAGATAATCCCCGATGTAATATCGTGGCCCTGGGCATGGAACTCCCGCATCATGTAATACGGGTCCTGTTTGCCCCCAGTGTCGGGCGGATATGGCAGTACCGGTAGAAGCCAGAGTATTCTCATAGTTGCTCATGTTCCATCTGAATCTGTTTTCTTAATTTCCTGGCGGTAATAACCACCGCTCCTCCAAGCCCAAGGTAAAACCATGTGCTCGGCCAGAAGAAACTGTTGATCACGTGGAAATATAACATTTCGACAAGTACCAGGTAAAACATCATCCTCGCGATAAGCATGAGGGTTTCATATTCAGAGCTGTTTACGTCATTTTCAGCGAGTTTGATCGGTCGCTTGAAAATATTCCTTAACGCTCGCAGACTTGAAAGTGCGACCCCGAGAAGTGCAATGAATCCGATAATTCCCATTTCAGAAAGGGTATTGACAAGAGTATTTGCCGACCACCCCTTCGGGTTGATATTACCATAAGCAGCAGAAATCAGGGTGTACGATCCCAGTCCCACACCAATGAACAGGTTTTCAAACCAGACCTGAACACCCACCTTGGCGGTTTCAATTCGGAGTATCAGACTCTCTCCCAGTACTAAATAAGTTGGATCGCCAAGGACAGCGAAATTGTATAGGCCTAAGAGCCTTCCAGTCATTTCCCTTACAATCGGAAAGCCGCTGACCGTTTCCATATACGTGATCAATACAACACCAATTCCAATAATAGTCAGGAAGGTTATACTGATTTTAAACTTTTGGGCTGCCCTTTCAAGGAGGAACATGATCAGGATCAATTGAGCGAAGATGTAATACGATCCCATCGACTGGCTGATAATAAGGGCTACAGCCTGAATGAACAATAAAGCGAAAAGTATCCACCTCCGCCCGAAATACCTGGAGTTATGCAACGTTGCGGTGAGTGTCAGCGTGAACATCGTTATAAGGTAATGTCCAAAATATGATGGTTCCGAAAATATCGATGCAGCGCGGGCGAAATTCCTGAGAAGCCGTATGTTCTGAACCGGTCCTGAAAGCGACGGGTTTGTGGGGCTGATCGTGCCGAATGGCAGGCCAAGGAACCGGGCCAGAAGCTGGTACATGCCGTAAAGTGCGACAAGGACGCTGAGCAGGATCATCAGCTTGATAATAAAATTCAATTGGCGTGTTTCCAGCCTGATCTGAGTAATGGCAATAAACATGAGGACAAAGAAAATCAGTTGGACTTCAGATTTCCAGAACTCGATCCCGTGAATGTAAGGCTGCCCTGCGATGGCGATCGATGAAAGCAGGCTCGCGCCAAGTAATGCCAGAACCCAGGGTGTTGCGGGCACCACCCGTAATGGTTTCCCAAGAAGGAACTTCATCGCAAAGTGAATAATCAGTATGGTACCGAACAGGTGCGCCCATTGTACCCCCACACCGCCCGATACGATCATCGCGAAATGTGCGAAGGGAATACTCACTGCGAGTGCGGCAAGTATCAGGAAACTCATTCTTTTTTGCGGAATAAGGTAGATCAAGAGCGATGCGGCTACTGCCAGTACGGGAAGGAGTTTCACTAATATATCGGCATCCTCGATACTGACAAATATAACCAGGATCGATACAAGCGACAGGAGACTGATTGCCAGCGTTGTTGGGTTCCAGAATCGGGTAAAAAGATTATGACTGAAGCCTGTTGGCATCTATTTTCTTATTTCGGCATCAATATTGATAAAAGCACTTGTACCAGGTATTAACCATTTTTGGCTACTCCGGATTGATGTACAGGTTTCCGGATGATTATTATAAAAGTGAAAAATGAAAAGTGAAAAATGATAAAACCCGTAGAACAGCACGGCAGTGCGTCGAATGGCAGTGCGTCTTATTATTTTTCGGGATCATCGAAGACGCACTGCCGTGCTGTTCTACGGTTTGTCGTTTTTTCGATGGCTAAAATGATTAAATTTTCCTGTATATACAAGATAATGGCTGATCCTTAATCGGCTTTGCTCCCACCACCTTCAGGAATTCCGGGTAGTGGAAGAAACAAGGTATCATTTTCAGCCCGGACCTTCGACGTTCTTGTTTTCAGTTCAACCCTGAGTTTCTGTTGTTCAAGAATACCGAGGATTTCGTTCGAGCGGTCTATAACGGAGACTGGAAGCCCGGCTAGTTTGGCAACTTCAATGCCGTAACTGCGGCCCGCTTTTCCTTCGACCACCCGCCTGAGGAAAATAATATCTCCGCCGCGTTCCTGCAGGGTTATCCGCCAGTTTTTGCCGTGCGGCAGGTCGTCGGCAAGACGTGTCAGTTCATGATAATGTGTCGCGAAAAGCGTAATGGGTCGAAGGTCCGGACGGTTCGCGAGGTACTCGGCGACCGACCACGCGATCGCAAGCCCGTCGAACGTACTCGTCCCGCGTCCGATTTCATCAAGGATCACTAACGATCTTGGCGTACAGGAATGCAGGATGTGCGCCGTCTCCAGCATCTCGACCATGAACGTCGATTGCCCGAGCGCGAGATCGTCGGTGGCTCCAACCCGTGAAAATAGCCTGTCGAAGACTCCAAGTTTTGCCTGATTGCACGGCACGAACGATCCTATCTGGTTCAGAAGTACAGTCAGGCCGATCTGACGCATATAGGTTGATTTACCAGCCATGTTGGGACCGGTGAGAATATTTAACTGGTTCTGACCGGCTGAGAGGTCGGCATCGTTCGGAATGAATGGCTCGGTCAGCGTTTGTTCGAGCACAGGATGGCGCGAGGCTTTAAGTTGAATCTCGATGTCATCCGACAGCTCTGGACGTACCCAGCCCTGTTCGAGCGCAAACCGGGCGAATGACAGGATGACGTCAAGCATTGCGAGCGCCCTGGCGGTGCGGCCTATCGTTCCGGTTTCCGCCCTCACCCTCTCGACAACACTATCGAATAATTCTTCTTCGAGAGATTTAGCGCGCTCCTCGGCTCCAAGGACCCTGGTTTCAAGCTCTTTCAGTTCCTCGGTAATGTAGCGTTCGGAATTTGTAAGGGTCTGCTTGCGTATGTAATGCTCCGGTACGGAACCGACATTTAATTTTGTTACCTCGAGATAATAGCCGAAAACCCTGTTGAAACCGATTTTCAGGTTTTTTATTCCGGTTGCCGCGCGTTCAGATGCCTGAAGTGCAAGTATGCGATCGCGCCCCCCGGTCATCAGGTCGCGAAGTTCATCAAGGTCGGCATTATAACCGGATCGAATATATCCGCCATTCTTACCTGAAAGCGTCCCATCAGGATCGAGTGCGGCTTCAAGTATTTCCGTGAGTTCGCGGTGGGTCCGGATTTCATTTGCGGTTTGAACCAGTAAAGGTGAAACGAACCTGTTCAGGGCTTCCTTAACCGGCGGCAGATTCGCGAGTGATTTACCAAGCGCCAGGGCATCGATTGGTCTCGATTTCGACGCGATCAACCGTCTCGAAAGGCGGGCGATATCCCTCACTCCTTTCAATGCGTCCGCGACATCTTCTCTCGCCAGTCCGCCGTTGTAAAATTCCCCGACCGCTTCATGACGTGCGGTGATTACTTCCGGGTCGAGAAGCGGGAACGCCATCAATTCGGAAAGGAGACGTCTGCCGCCCGGTGTCAATGTACGGTCGATCGCCCATAAAAGGCTTCCTTTTCGATCACCGGTACGTATTGTCCGGAAGATTTCCAGATTTTTAATCGTGGTCGGATCGATTACGAGGTGGCCTTCAGGATTGTAGGAAGTTATTCGATCCAGGCCGGTTAATGCCATCGGATTGGTTTCACCGACATATTCGAGGGCAAGCGCTGCCGCACGGATTTTTATCCCTGCTTCGCGACTGGCTACCTCCCCAGGGGTCAGGAAAGGGTAGGGGATATCCGTTCCGAGTTTCAAATGCGATCTTAAGCGCTCATCCAGGCGCCAGAAATCGTCCGGACTCTGCCTCCTCGATGCAATCGTGGCTCCAGGATGCTCTTTCCTCCACTGGTCCAGAACCTGGAAATTCCTGATGGAATCCTCTATTAACAGTTCCCTGACCGGAAATCGTTCACATTCCGTTAATCCCGCGGAAACGGCATCCTTGAGAACATCGATGTCCTTATCATCCAGGGCCTCCGGTTCAATGCTTCCCCCGGTCACCACGAATGTTCCCTGCGAGATATCCACAACCGAAAGCCCCCAGAATCCCTCATGTCCGCCCGATGTTTCATCCACCACCAACGCGGCAAGCGCGTTGCCGCGGTCGGTTGTCAGTAATTCGTCCTCAAGCACCGTTCCGGGAGTTATAACCCTCGTCACTTCCCGCCGAACGATCCCTTTCGCCTGTTTCGCATCCTCCATCTGGTCGACAATGACAGCGGTATGCCCAAGATCTATCAGCTTCTTGATGTAGGCCATGACCGAATGATGCGGCACTCCGGCCATAGGAATCGCATCCGGGCCTTTATCCCTCGATGTGAGGACAATATCAAGGACAGATGAGGCCTTGACCGCATCATCACCGAAAAGCTCGTAGAAATCCCCGAGACGCATGAAAACGAAGGCATCGGGATATTTTACCTTCACCTTCGAATACTGGCGCATTACCGGGGTATCTCTTCCGGATGATTTTTTCTGCCCTTTCGGAGCCATTCCGGGTGGGATTATAGCATGTCCCCATGCATGGTCAGGTCTGCCCTCATCCAGCCTGACGGTTGCCGTAAAATGAACCCTGGAAGCGGGTTGATTATCATATGTATTGATCGGTAATATGGGCGGATATTGGTTAATATTATTATAAATAGTACGAAAATGTTACCAGGCATACTTTTGTGTAATGTAACTTTATGGTAGAATTATAATAGACGGTGAAAGAATAGATTCTGTTTGGTGTTGACAGAGATGGTACGAAAGGTCAAGACAATAAAATTATGCGTGAATTGCAAGCACCTTATTGTGCTCGGTGAGGGCCAGGAAATCGAAGGTCTTGCGGATACACAATACCTGGAAACCTCATGCGATGTTTTTAACACATCCGTCCGGGAACTCTACCAGTTCCCGTGCGAACAGGGTCCGCTGATCCTGGATAAGGAGAAATTCAGAAGCACCGATTGCCCGTTCTGGGAAGCCTGGGATCTCAGCCAGAAGGTGATCGTTGAAAAGGACAAGGCTGCCGAAGAGAAAATCGACAAAACGAAAAGCAATTTAAAATAAATATCAACCTGTAATTGATTACAGTTGGGACCTTCCAGGAGGAGGGTCCTTTTTTTTTATATCTGTGCACTCCCTGACGGGGTTGTTGAAAAAGTACTAAATCCCGTAGCGCAGGACGCCGGCCTGCAGTACCGCGGACGGCCCGTCCGCATGGAGAGCGGTATCGGAAGTTTTGATCCCTTGTGATTTTTCAGTCTAATAACTTTTTCAACAACCCCTGACGGTCAGGCTACTGTTATGATGGCAGGGGTAATGTGTTAAGTGCACTCCCTTACGGTCGTGGCTCTGTTATGGTGGCTGGGGTAAGGTGTTAAGTGCACTCCCTTACGGTCGTGGCTCTGAAAATGTGTCTATAAGATCATATTAATTCAGAAATTGATTAATTATTAAAAAATTGGTATCATATTTCACATTATTTGCATTGTAATGGAGTGATTCGGGGGCATCTTAGGGAAAATATCGATTCGGTAATCTGGAGGCAAGGCTAATGAGTTTTCCAGCGCATAATTTTTTAAACTACTCGGTAATTTTATGTGTCATGCTGATGCTGGTCGGTTGTTCATCGGGAAGTACCAATTCAGTTCCCACAATACCAGGACAGGATCAGCAGCAATCAGAATCCACGTCGGGTGATTCCACACCCGAACTCACGAGTGGAAATCCTGAACAGGAAGCTGATCGGACAGCATCGGGCCATATCGTCCTTGGTTATAACATGGTCTATGTGGACGCTTCAGATCCGGACGAGCCGGTTGCTGAAATGGTTCCGGTGCGGCTGGGTTCGCTGCATCTCAACATTCTAAAACTCCTGGAAGTAGGGCCCTGCACGAACTGTTTTAAAATCGTCGGCTTAAACTTTCCGGAACCGGGTGTGCTTGATATCGGGTTTGAGATCACTCACCCGTTCGCCGATCCGACATTCACGGTGTTCGATTGCCGCGGCATCATGATGTTTAACGGTGCTCACGATTTCCCTGAACTTGGTTTGACAATGTCTGAATCGGCAATGGGCGATGGGGAGCTGATCAATGCCGAGGGATTCTCGTCGCTGTACAACGGAACGACTCTTGGTCTTGGTGGCGACCTGATGACGTATTTTCAGGGTAACCTTGCAACCGCCACGGTCCCGGACTCAATTGTGAACGGATATCTCAGGCACAATACTGATGATCCTTCAAACACAAGGAACGCTCTTTATGAAAGTGATGCTGTAACGAGAGTTTACAGCATCAGAATCCCGACCCCTGAATTCGTGTTCGGGTACGCGGTCGATGCAAACTGGGCGATGCCGATAAATCAGCCTGTAACCGATCCAATGACGGATTTCGGAGACGATGCTAACTGCCCGGAGCCATGGAAAATTGAAGTCACGGAGTATCCAATCGGCGAGGGATTAACGGATGTTGGAGGTTCTACTGCCCTGACAATCGATATCTCCGACTGGCTCGGAAAGGAAACTCACCATGAACCGGTTCTGGAATGCCCTGAATTATTCCCGGGAACCATAACGGGATTGTGGATAGAGGATGGTCCGGGTTATAGCTCATGGCAGGCAACCCTGTCTAACCCAAACCTTGCCCCCGCAGGTGAATACATGTGCCTTATCAGGGTCGAGGATAATGAAAATGAAGGATCGCCCCCGTTTCTCGATCTGAGCGCATACCAGCTTGTTATGCTTGAGGTTACCGAGCACATAAACCAGCCGCCTGTCGCAGGGGCTTCAGCGGATAAAGCCGAAGTAGTCGTTGATGAGATTATAAATTTCCTGGATGAATCCACGGATCCTGACGGACCTGAAGATATAATCCAGTGGGAATGGGATTTTTCATATGTGGAAGGCGATGGGTTCCAGGTCGACAGCACCGACCAGAATCCAACTCACTCATATCCCGATGAGGGTACTTATGAGGTAAATTTGAGGGTCACTGACACTGAAGATCAGTCTGCTTACCTTGTTGAACCGCTCCAGATACTTGTGGCCCCGCTCAACCTGCCCCCGGTAGCTGGAGGATTTGCTGACAAGACGGATGCGGTACCTGAAGAGCCGATTCAATTTACGGACGATTCCACAGATCCTGACGGATTTGAAGATATTGTTACATTCGAATGGGATTTTTCTTATGAACCCCTGGAAGGATTCCAGATGGATTCCGAAGAGGAGGATCCAATCCATGCATATCAAATAGAAGGGATTTATACAGTTCAACACAGGGTTACCGACTCGGCTGGCCATAAGGACGCTCTCGATGGACCGATAATAATCGAAATCATCGCCGGTGAAAGCGATCCGGTGGCGTATGCGGATTTTTCCCCGCAAAACCAGACAATTTGTAATCCTGTTCAATTTGTCGATGATGGGTCCTTCGATCCGGATGGTGGTTTGATCACACAATATGAATGGGACTGGGATAACGATGGAACGTTCGACGGTCTGGGTGTTGAGACATTCCATACATGGACGGTTCCGGGTACGTTTTATGTCCAGTATCGGGTAACTGATGATGAGGGCGCGACGGACACTCTGGATGAACCCCTTGAGGTTGTAGTCGTAAATGCCCTCCCGACAGCGGATGCATACGCGACTAAATACACTGTGGCAATTGATGAAGAATTCTACATTGATGCAATTTTTTCTCATGACAATGATTGTGATAATTACGAAATAGTGCTTTACGAGTGGGACCTGTCATATGAACCACTGGAAGGATTTAATCAGGAACTAACAGGTGTTACCAAGCTGGTCAGTTATTCGGAGGCTGGAACGTTCAATATCATGCTTCGGGTAACGGATGACGAAGCTGGAACCGATCTGCTTGATGAACCTTTAATTATCGAGGTTAGTGATAAGACAGATCCGATAGCGATAGCCCAGGCAGATCCAATGTACTTCAATGTTTGTGTGCCTGTTGATTTCACCTCTAATGGATCGCACGATCCTGATGGCGGCGACATTGTCCTCTATGAGTGGGACTGGGATAACGATGGTGAATTTGATGAAGAAGGCCCGGAAATCACTCGTGAATTTACTGATATGGGCGATCTTGAGGTCCAGTTAAGAGTTACTGATGATGAAGGAATGACAGATATACTGGATACTCCATTGTCATTCTATGTAGGCAATGGGGGTGCTGAAGCGATTTCGAGTTGTGATAACCACTTCCCAATGGTTGGGGAGACAGTCAATTTCGATGGTTCCGCATCGTATGACACGGATTGTGGCGGCGAAGCTATAGTGCTCTACGAATGGGATTTCGACCATCAAATTGATTTTGAAGTCGATGCAACGGGCATGTATGTGTCCCATGCATATGGGGAACCAGGCATTAAAAAAGCCCTTCTACGCGTGATGGATGATGAAGGGGAAAAATTCACCGCGCTCTTTCTGACAATTACGGTTGCAGCAGGACCGAGCGCGCCAACGGCGCTGGCTTTACCAAGCGGCATTTATATTGACGTTGGCGACTGGGTGAATTTCGAGGACCAGTCTCAGGATCCGGACGGAGATATTATCATCTGGGAGTGGGATTTCTCTTTCAATCCCGGGGACGGTTTCCTGATAGAGAGCACAGAGCAGCATCCGACTGTACAGTTCAATGAAGCCGGGACTTTTCACGTGAATCACAGGGTTGAGGACGCAACAGGGTTGGACGATTTCCTGAATTACACTCTCACGATTGTTGTCGGTCCGGCGGGAAGCAATTTTCCATCGGTGTTTATCGGCTGTCCGGGCTGGAATGTAAAGAGCAATAATATTTATATCCCATGGAATATGAATGATGACGTAACGCCAAAAGCGGATCTTCTTGTCCGTGTATGGAAGGGAAGCGAAGGACCATTTGAACTTGCTCCGGGAACGATCCAGTGGAACTGGACCGGACCGATCGATTGTGGCTTTTACACAATCTGGGTGGAAGTCGAAGATGAACACGGGCTTAAAAAATTGGCAAGGTGCGACTGGGGAAACTGGGATGAGGAAGACCCAACGGTCATGTTCATTACATACCCGACAGAACCAACGACATCCCCATATTTTTACTGGATAAACAGTGACGACTGCACATACGGCTCCAACATGCCAGTATGGATATCAAAGGATTACGGGCCATGGGAGCAATTGCCTGATGGAACCAATGATTATTATAGCTGGACGGGGGTTTACTGCCCGAATCATAGTTTCAGAGTCAGAATCATGGATGAGCTCGGCAATGAAGGAATGGATGAAGTTATTTTCGATGGAGGAGACCAGCCCCCATCGGTCTCTTTCACGAATTGTCCTGGTACAACCGGTCCATCGTATTTATTTAACTGGATCATGGACGATGAGTGTTCCGGTCCTTCGGCGTTGATAGTAGAGGTTATGCGCGACGATTATGACTGGGAACTTCTTCCGCCCGGAACAACCGGTTACGCATGGAATAGTATTCCCTGCGGACCCCATGAATTAATCGTCAGGGTAACTGACGAAGCGGGGCTGGAAGAGATGGCAGATTGTAATTTTAATGGTCCTGGTGTGGACCTGCCGCCTGAGGTCACAATAACAAACTGTCCTGGTCAATCGGGCAGCTCGCATATGTTTGAGTGGACACTTTATGACGAATGTACACCAACAGAATGGCTGGGGGTCGAAGTCAGGTTTGATTACAAGGATCCATGGATAGATATTCCCGATGGTTCTACCACTTACATGTGGAACGACATAAACTGCGGAGCACATGTCTTTGAGGTCCATATAATGGATGTCAGCGGTAATACTGACAGTGATGAATGTTTCTTCCAGGGACCCGGGGAAGATCTTCTTCCCGAAATCGATTTTATTGATTGTCCGACCTCAATTGCCGGGCATGAATTTATATTTCACTGGGACCTCTGGGATGACTGTATTCCTGAGGCAGAATTGGAAGTAAGCTACATGACACCGGAAAGCATAGACTGGGAGGGTTTGGAAGCCGGTTCAACGTCATTCGAATTGGTGGATATTCCCTGCGGAAGCACTTGGTTTAAAGTCAGGGCGTGGGATTATAACGATGATCACGAACCTGTGGAAGCAATATGTAATTTCGATTGTATTGGCGATGACCCGGATGCATGGTGGGTGCCAGCCTGTCCGGACCATGTGTATGTGGAGAATTACACTGTAGAGTGGAGCTGGTTTGTAGATTGTATGGGAGAAATCCTTCCGCTTGTGGATATAAGAAAGGATGGCGGACCATGGGAGGAATTAGAACCCGGTGCCACTGAATACACATGGTACGGGCTTGAATTGGGTCCCCATACGGTTGAAGTCAGGATAACCGATATTGAGGCCAGGCAGGTGGAAATTTTCTGCGATTTCGAGCGCACCTAACCAACCGTGACTGAAAAACAGGTTATAAATATCCCCCGGTATTAAACCGGGGGATTTTTTCATAGTCAAAAAAATAAGTTAGTTCTAGAGCCACGGGAGGTATTTATCGATCTCGTACTGGCTGACATGAATCCGGAAGCGATCCCATTCAATCTTCTTGTTCTCGATAAACTTGTCAAAGATATGATCACCCAGAACCTTCCTCACAAGATCGCTTTTTTCAACTTCCAGAATCGCGGCGTATAAACTATCCGGGAGTTCGTCGATCCCTCTCTTCCTTCGTTCCGTCGGACTCATCTCAAAGATATCTTCTTCGATTGGATCTGGAAGCTCGTATTTTTTTTCAATTCCCTCGAGTCCGGCGCCAAGCATAACTGCGAATGCCAGGTAGGGGTTACATGCCGGGTCGGGTGAACGGAATTCGATCCGGGTGGCGTTTTCCTTGCCGGGTTTATACATCGGCACTCGGATCATCGCCGACCGGTTACGGCGTGCCCATGAAATATAAACAGGGGCTTCATATCCGGGAACAAGCCGTTTATAGGAATTTACCCACTGGTTGCAGACAGCGGTAATTTCCATTGCATGCCGCATCAGTCCGGCGATGTAATACCTTGCAGTATCGGAAAGATTGTATTCATTTTCCGGATCGAAGAAAGTGTTCTTATCACCCTTAAAAAGCGACTGGTGAACGTGCATGCCGCTTCCGTTCTGTCCGAAAATCGGTTTCGGCATGAATGTGGCATAACAACCGTGCTGCCTGGCGATTTCCTTGACAACAACCCGGTATGCCATTGCCGTGTCGGCCATTTTTAACGCTTCACCGTAACGAAGGTCGATTTCATGCTGGCTGTGACCGACCTCATGATGTTCGTATTCAACCCTGATCCCCAGTGTCTGGAGGGCATCTACTGTCTCCCGCCTCATCGTATGGCCCTGGTCGAGGGGAATGGAATCAAAGTAACCCGCTACATCGAGGGGTTCAGTGCATTTGCTGGTTTTGAAATAAAAGTATTCCAGTTCAGGTCCAACGTAATATGTCAAACCGCGCTGCGAAAGCCGGTCAGTGAGTTTTTTCAAAACATATCGCGGGTCACCCTCGTATGGCGCACCACCGGGATTGAGGATGTCGCAGATAACTCTGGCCGTTGCATGTCCGTTCTGCTGCCAGGGAAGAATCTGGAAGGTTGTCGGATCCGGCATCGCGATCAGGTCGCTTTCTTCGATTCGCGCGAAACCATCGATCGATGAGCCATCGAAACCCATCCCCTCATTCAGAGCTTCATCCAGTTCGGAGGGAGTGATGGCAAAACTTTTAAGTACGCCAAGAACATCGGTAAACCAGAACTGAATCAGCTTAACGTCGTGTTCCTTAACGGCCGAAAAGACATCATCAGGAGTGTTGCAGTTCATTTGTACCCTCATTCCTTTAAATATTCATGCCTTGCCCTGAAAATTTGATAAGAACGGCAGGATTTTATCACAAGTCATTTGGGTTGGCAAATTAAGGATAAATTAATCATTTAAAACCCTCGAAAAAACGACAAACCGTAGAACAGCACGGCAGTGCGTCTTCCACCTTAA
>CBDURU010000063.1:0-20075 GCA_965369865.1 uncultured bacterium
TTGGATCAAAATCTGTTGTTGCTGTATAATAACCCACCACATAAATATTCCCTTCGTTATCCACAGCTACATTCCATGCAGAGTCAGAATAACTACCCCCCCATGTGCGTGCCCAGCCTTTACCTTCCTTGATCGTCACTTCCAGAGGTTCAAATAGTGTACGGGACGATCCCTCGTTGTCGGTTACCCTAAGGTTTACATAATGAGTGCCGGATGTATCGAACCAGTGAAACGCTGGACTGCCCTCGTCATCGTATGTTCCGTCCATATCCCAGTCCCATTCATATTTAGTAATAGCACCCCCATCTGGATCGTATGAACCGTTATTGCGAAACTGAACAGGTTTCCCGACTGTCTGCGGGACAGGATACGCCAGCGCCTCCGCAACCGGCAGAGCGTTGACATCGCCTATGAATACTGGAATTACATGAGATGCTCCACTATACCCAAAATTTGGATCTTCAACCGTATCTGAAACTGAAATAAATAGTGGGTAAATACCTTCCTCTATCGTTGACAGTAGTTCTTGTTCTATTATCGCTGTAAATAAAAAACTATCTTCGCCGGTTGCTTTAGAAAATTCAAAATGAGGTGAATCAAATGCGGGTGATGACCACCAGATAAACGAGTGCTCTGGGTGAATTAACCGACCACTGATCGAGGGAATTGATACTCCATCATAATCATTATATCTTATGGTTTCATGCCCCTGATGATCGAACACTTCTACCTCAATTAACGCTTTACTACCAGGAGCTGTGGTTAGACCATCTCCAATAGTGATATTGAGTTTGTATGCTCCAGGGCAATTGGCGGTAATTGGGAAATCATCCACAGGATCAACAACAGGAACAACATCCGGTAGATCCCAGCTTACGTCTACTGCGTACCCGAAATCAAATGGAATGCCAGGAAGTGCAATCTGTAAAGTTCGGGTCTCCTCAGTTCCCGGAAGGAACATCCTTCTCGGATTATTAATTCCATATGCTAAATAAGCATTTTGTTTTGCGGATCGCTTTTCACCGAAACTAAAAACGCCCGGATAATAATTCAGCATTGCAGGTTCATCTGGATTATATGGATATTTCTGTTCACTAAAATACACGGTATACCCATCGGAATTTACCAGGACAGGTAAATCTTCACCCCAGGCAAACCGGATGCCTGGGTCCTCATGATCATCAGTTATAAAAATCCCCCGGACATCGAATATTGTCAGAGCCAGGTTGCCATCAAAGGGATGTTTTATTGTCATATCCACGCCTAGCTGTCCCGGTGTGGAAAAATCGAAATTGTCGAACCTCAGGCAATCGCTGCACGCTTCCTCGAGGAGCCTGACAATGTTGAGATGCATATCAGCGTTACGCCTTTGAGACCCGGTGACAGTCTGGGTTGCAGGATCGACATGAAAATCCCAGACACCCAGAGCGTACCGGTTATCAGGATTAGAAATCCCATCAGACAGACCGATATTTTGATCCGAGCTAGGATCAGCAGGGGTTACGGGATCACCATGCTTCCCAGATCCGGAGCATCCGCATAGGAGCAGGACCAGTATCGAGACGATACCAGTCTGGAGTATCCAATGACTTCTGACATTAAATGATGTTCTTAAAACCTGCACAGTATAAATATAAAGGAAAACCGGCAAAATTCAAAGGAAATCAGGCTGTTACGATGATCACAATTTCAACCGAATCAAAGCCGCCTTTGTCATCTTCAACATCCACTGTGATTATACAGTTTCCGGCTTCCGACGGCGCACGCCATTGCGCGACATTCTGATCCACGGAATTAAACGCCCCTTTATCAGCCTGCCAGTTGTACGTGAGAGGGTCGTCGTCCGGATCGTTTACGGTCAATGTGATCAAAACGAGCGTATCCGGAGCCACCGGATTGCCGGGATCGAGATCCCAGCTCTGGATAACCGGATCGTGGTTTTCGAGGGCCTGTATAGGAATAGTTGTGGATGTGTTCCCGCCATCCTGGTCGGTTACCATGACTGTCAACTGGAAACTTCCAGCGATCGGGCTCAGCCATCGGGCTTCCCCTTCACCCTTGAATGAGAAATACCCACCGGTAACCTGCCAGTCCCATTCGAGGGGGTAGTTCCCGTCAGGATCGGACGCCTCGACCGTAATCGTGATCTCCTCGTTGATATAGGGGCTTATATTACTCACATTGATTTCCGATATTACAGGTTGCTTGTTTGTATCGACAAGGACTGAGACATGGCCGACAGATGGCGATGAGTAGCGGTCGCCGATAATTACATCGAACGTGTATTTACCGGGAGTGTCAGGTGCAACCCATACGCACGGGTTTTCGTTGTAGACGATAAAGAATTCATTGGCGTTCAGAAGCTCGGACACCAGCCCGTCGCGTTTAACCGCCCATGCGAACGAGTACCAGCCGGGATCGGGATCGTCACCCGCGTCAGGGTCGGTGTAGCTCACCTCGATCGCGACAATGCTTCCCGGTTCGACCTGGAGTATATCGGCGGGTATTATTTCGGCCCCGTCAACAGTGAATGAGTAACTGTTGATTACGACCGGCTTGTTGTTGTCCTTGGCGGATTTGTTACAGCCTGCTGCGGTAATTATCAGCGTGAGAATTATTATCGTTGCTGTAAAAAGTTTAAGGTCTGTCTTGTGCATGGCTTTAACCCTCTCCAGGATTTGATAAATTGTCTTGATTAATTGTCAGGAAGCCTCAAAAACAAATGCATACAGGTCTATTATTCCGAATCATCTGAATCCGGGGGCAGTGTGAAGAGGTCGTACGGTTCGAAAGCAGGTTGATCATCGAGCCAGCGAATGGTTTCAGCAATCCCGGTGAGAAGGGGGTTGCTTCTCGTGAATGATAAGTAATTGATCGAATGCCAGGCCAGTTCCGGTTCATCGAAACCTTCACCGGCAATCGGGAAAGCCGGAACGAGAAGTCGCCTGCCGGCATGTATATCACTGATATCGAGATTATTCTGATGTCGCAGGTACGCGATAAGGAAGGCCTCGGCATGGTAACGTGCCGAAGCCGAATCCATGTCATCGGGAATTTCCATACCGGCCATCATGCGAAGATTATCAACAAGGCTTAACTTGCGGGTTATCTGAAGCAGTGTGAGCATGACCGGATCGTTCGATGAATAGGGGACTATCTGGTCGACCGGTATATCAGGTTCTCCGGTAGCGATATTGATCCCGCGTACATCATTCTGTTTAATAAGATATTCACCGGGGAATATTGCGTTGTCCAGGTTGTCAAGAACGCTTGATCCCGGAGGCAGGAGATATGGATCGGCAATATTGTATGGGTTCGGGATGTCGTCGTTATAATCCCTGGGTTCCATTTCCTCGGCAACATGGGGAGTAATAACGATAATGATCTCGGTACGGTCCCTGATCTCACGTGTCCTTCTGAAGAGTGAACCGATCAATGGCAGGTCTCCAAGGAGTGGGACTTTGTAAGTGCGTGTCTCCATCTCAGTGGAGATCAAACCTCCAAGGATCAAAGACTGGTGGTTGGGAATTCTTACGGTAGTTGAAACTTCACGGGTATTCAGCTCAGGCGCCATAAGACTTAATTCACTAACCACGTTATTGAGTGTTTCCACGTTGGAAACCACCGCGTTGACCTGCATCTGCACTTCTTCGCCGCCCCTGCCGATCCGGGGTTTTATATTCAACGTAATACCCACGGGAACGAAGGTGATATTGAAATTACTGCGTTCATCCGGACCAATGGTTTCCTCAACAACCGGAACCTGGCGGCCGATGGTAATAATCGCCTGCCTGCCGTCGACCGTAACCACTTTCGGCCTTGCGCGGATAGTGGCTCGCCCGTCGAGGATAAGAGCTGCCAGGGCCGCTGAAAAACTCCCCTGGGGTTCACCGGAATCATCGTATGTGAAGAAATTACCTCCGGGATTCGAGGATCCACCTTCGCCCGGGAATACCGGGTTGATTGACCCTGAAAGAATGTCATCGTCTCCGGATATCGATCTCAAGCCGAGGTCGGATAAATCATCGACGTTCAACTCGATTATCTGGGCTTCAATAAGGACCTGCCGGGCTGGGACATCAATGAGTGATATGTATGTCTCAACAGAAGCGATCTCCGATGGTGTTCCAAAAACTATGAGTTTGTTTATGTCGGTAGTCGCTACCGGATCAGTGAATGAAAGAACCGAAAACTGGTTACCCCGAATTCCGGATGATGCGCCATCTGAAAACCGGGATGACAATTCAGCATGAGTAGAGTCGACCTGCGGTGCCGCGTAGATGATGGGGCCGTATCCGGATTGTAGCGCATCGATCGCACTCTGGTCCGTCCCGTCGGATGTGTAAACGGCGTTGTATCCCGCCGCGTTAAGGCTGTTGATAGCTTCGTCAACCTGCATGTAGTAAATGTTGATGACTTCGAAAGAACGCGCCATGACCGGTTGATCGATAGTCTGTACGATTTCCTTGATTGAATTTATCAGACCCTGTTCGTTTGTCGTTGCCCTGATATAGATCGTGTAGCCCCGGTAGCCGAGAGGTTGCTCGATAAACGCCTGGGTAATGGTCTCCATGCTTGGCGTATAGAAAGTAATCTGGCTGGCGCCACTCGCGTTCCTGGCATAGACAATGAAATTGTCCGCGGATGGCTCAAGCTTAACCATCCCGATAAAATTATTCATAATCTCATCGAGTTTCACCGCGAATTCGCCCGGAGAAAGGTTGTGGATGGTCATGTTATCTATCAATTCAGGCGGGGGAGGAGCGGGAGGGGAGGGGGGCGGATCGATTGTCCTGAGGATTTCCTTAGCGATATCGATCAGTTCCCTCTGTCCCTGGATTACAATTTTATTGGGCACCGAAGCCAGCGTGGTGATAACAAGGTCATCCCTTTCGAGCCCTATCAACTCAAGGTTGGAATACAATTGGAGAATCGCTTCTTCCTGGCTGAGGTTGTAAATTGGGACAAATTCCATGTCCCGTGCTATTTCTTCCTGGGTGTTACCTGCTGGTCCGATAGCTACTAAAAAAAACAAACATACGGCCAATATGCGCCATAAGCGAGCGGCTTTAAATTGCATGGCCATTGCTCCTTGCCGTTTAGTTCTGATAGGGTAATCGTGGCTACTATTATACCCCCGGCCATCTAATAATATCATCGTGAGTCACGGTTCCTTGAACTATTTAATTTAATATTATGCAATTTTTTGACCCTTTTTTTAAAAATGCTAGAATCAGATCGATGAAACAAGAGAATAACACTGAAGATCGACTTGAACCACCCCAAAAGGCCGGGTATGGTCCGATTCTTTATCTCGCGCGCCACGGTCAGACTGATTATAACCTCAACAGGATCTTCCAGGGATCGAGTGATATTCCCCTGAATGACACAGGTCGCCGTCAGGCCATTGTCCTGAGAGACACACTGATCGATGTTCCACTGACGCGCGCATATATTTCACCTTTAGAAAGGGCCCGTGAAACAGCTGCCACTATTTTAAATGACCGAAATATCCCCGAAAAGGTTGAATTACGATTAAAAGAACTTAATTTTGGAGACTGGGAAGGAACACCCGAAGTCGAGGTTAAGGAAAAATGGATGGAAGATTACATGGATTACAGGAACAACATGGCAAATTTTCATCCCCTGAACGGCGAAGCTGCGGTCGACGCTCAGAAACGGTCGGGTGAGTGGTGGGATGAGATCTCAAATGAGTTCCCGTCACCCGATGAGCATATTCTCGTGGTCTCCCACCAGTCGCTGAACGCCGTACTTGCGTGTTATGTGGTGGGAATCGCGCTTGAGAGGGCGTGGGAGAATTTCAAGAGCAAACCGGGAGAGGTGATCAGGATAGTACCGTCGCCGATAGCACAGGTGATCAGGATAATGCCGGATGGTGATTAGGAATAAAGTAAATTAAACAGGATTGTGTTGGGAGTATTTATTTTTTTAAAGCCCCCCCCTCCTTGACGGTCATTACTGGACATTCGGCGAAATTATCGGAAAAGCACACAGCATCGGCAATAATTTCCATCCTCCCATTGTGTAACATGCACATTCCTGTGCATGATCCCTTGACAAACGATGTACTATCCTGTAACTTTTTGTTAGCTCAACATTAGGAGGTCAATTATGTTCCGTGTCATCTCAATCTCGTTCACTTTACTTTTCTGCTTCCTGATATCGCTCATCTCATGCGGCGGCAGCACAAATATCCCAAACTTTCCGCCCGACGAAAATACCGACCGCTATACCTTCGCCGCATCCGATAAGACCCGCGACCAGTCACCCGCCGTACCGGAATCCGAGCTCGATGCGCTTGCAAACGGCAACACCGAATTCGCCTGCGATCTTTACCGGGAACTCAAAAGCGGCGACGGCAATATCTTTTTCTCACCGTTCAGCATCTCACAGGCGCTCGCGATGACCTGGATCGGCGCGCGCGGCAATACAGAAATCCAGATCGCGGACACAATGCATTTCACACTCCCGCAAAACAAACTCCATCCGGCTTTCAACAAACTCGATCTCGAACTCCAGAGTCGCGGCGAGGGCGCTATGGGGAAGGACTCGGAACCATTCCGGCTCAACATCGCAAACTCGACCTGGGGACAGGCCGGCTGGTCCTGGCTCCCCGAATTTCTCGACACGCTTGCGATCAATTATGGCGCCGGAATGCGTCTCGTCGATTTCATGACCCAGCCCGACGAATGCCGGATCATCATCAACGACTGGGTTGAGGATCGAACCGAGGGGAGAATTGAAGACCTTCTTCCAGAGGGAATAATCACTCCCGACACCACGCTGGTTCTCGTAAACGCGATCTATTTCAACGCCGCGTGGTTTGAGCCATTCGAGGAGGAGAACACTCACACAGGCGCATTCACTCTTCTTGATCACTCAGAGATCCATGTGCCGCTCATGGAACAGGGGCGATCGCACCGCTACTCGGAGGGTGACGGCTTCAAGGCGGTCGAGATCATGTACGACGGCCGGGAATTATCAATGCTGATCCTGCTCCCGGAAATCGACCGCTTCGATGAGATCGAATCGAATCTTGATGCCGCGATGATTAACGGAATTATCGATGACATCGGCGAAAGATCCGTATCCCTGATACTGCCGAAGTTCGAGTTCGATTCAAAATTCAGCCTCAAGGATACACTTTACGATATGGGAATGACCGACGCGTTCGAGGGAGGCATCGCGGATTTCTCCGGCATGGACGGATCGCGGCTGCTTTTCATTTCGGAGGTCGTTCACAAGGCGTTTGTATCAGTTGATGAGGCGGGTACCGAAGCCGCCGCGGCGACCGCGGTAATCATGCCAAGAGAGTCGATTCCTGAACCGGCAGAATTCCATGCGGATCATCCTTTTATCTTCTTCATCCGCGACAACCTGACCGGCGCGATTCTGTTCATTGGACGGGTACTCGATCCGAGATAGCATTTAAGAACTCACGTCGTTCTCCTTCTGCCTGACGACCGATCTCCAGTCAAATTTTTCCCATATCCTCCCCCAACCATTGGATAAATTAGTGTGATTCCGGTCGCAATATTTTTTCAGGATGCCGGAATACTTCTTGCGGTCCGAATCATCCAGGAAAACCTCCTATTGTTCCCTTTTTATTGGGCTAAGGGTTGATAGTGGGGAATTCGGAGGATGGGTTCAGCGGATGTCCCCGCGTGTGTATAGGGAGAGAGCCGTTTTTTTTTTTAACGCGATTAGTGGTAGCGAATCGGTTATCACATCCACAGCGTTTTGGAAATCGTCCAGCTTCCAAGGATAATCGTGAGAACTGCAATCGCCATAACAAGCCATTTCTGGTGCACCTGCCTGACCGTATAAGCACAGAACGGGATACTGCAAATGGCGCCGGTGGCGAGCGCGAGTGCCAGTGACAGGTCGGTGAATTTCCCGAATATGATGAAGAGAATAACTCCCACAAGGCAGGTGAGCCCTTCCGCAAGCGAGGTGATTCCTATTGCGGGTTTCCCCGGCACTCCGCTCATTAGTTGCCCCCCCATTATCAGTGGTCCGTATCCACCACCGGATATCGCCTTGTTGAAGCTTGCCACCAGCCCGAGTCCCAGGATCTTGCCCCATGAGAATCGGAACTGGCGTCCGCGGGTTGCAAGGATGATAATTCCAATGGCAAGAACGATCGAACCGATAAAGAGTTTCAAAGCCACCTGGCTTATATTGATGGCTATATTGACGCCAATAACCGCTCCCACCATGCTGCAGGCCCCAAGTATCAGCGCGATTTTCAGGTGGATTGATTTTCTTGACAGGTCGATATTGCCTGCTTCCCTGTGTGATATCGCGGCGGAGAGGCCGGTTATCAGTTCGGACACCAGAACTGCCGGGACTACAAGCAGCGGTTCGTATCCAAACAGGAGAAGGACTGGTGTTAGTGTGGTTCCATAACCCATGCCCAGTGTGGAGTCTGCATACTCACATATCAGGGCGACCAGGGCGATCAGGAAGAATGAGCTGCTCCACAATACAACTTCCGGTGCCTCAGGCTTGAGTCCGAATCTCTGAATACAGTAAATCGTGATGAAGGCCACTACAATTGTGACGGCCCAGACTGTCAGCAGCTTTCTCAGCACTCCGAAACGTATCGAATACCAGAAGCGCACATGCATAGGTATGTGCTCTGGAGTGACGGTTTGCGTGGGATCGTTGCCGGTTGTCATATTTATTACCCCTTGTTCAACGACAGGTTAATACCAGTGTTTGTGATTTTGTTTCCCTTGGGATTCTTTTTCGCGCCCCGTTTAAATAATCACGACTTTATCGGTCGTATATTGTCAGAAAAAAAGAGCTCAGCCTTGCATTGGTATGTTGTCCATGTGTTTATTTCTTAAGAACTTCACTGGTTGAAACCGGTTTCACCTCGACCAGGGACGCAAGGGTTGTCCGGTCCATAATTTCAGCAGTGGTATTGCGGATCTCAAGGAGCACCCTCCTGAACCTGCATACCGGCTCCTGGGTGCATTTCTTATAATCAGTAACCGACACGCACGGAATCGGCGCAAGGATGCCGTCAAAGTACCGTATGATCTGCCCCATGGTGATCTTTTCCGGGTTTTTTGCCAATATGTATCCGCCGTTTCGACCCGGAACGCTGTCGACACATTTCTGGCTTTTAAGATCGAGAAGTATATGCTCAAGGAAACGCCTGGGTGCATCGTTGCGTCGGGCAAGCTCTCTGATTGGAATCGGACCGTGCCCGTAATGCTCGGTGAGCGTTACGAGTATCCTGAGAGCGTAATCTGATTTTCTGGATATTTTCATTATTGATCGAAGTCAGATAAAGAAAGTCGACCATTCCAGTCGTAATATTAGCATATTTTCAGCTCTTGTCAATAGCACTTGAAAATAGCTGACAACTGAGCTCCCAGCAGATTAGTTTGTTGAGTTTTTTTGAAATTCTATAAAAGGAACAACTGTAAAGTGCAGGAGTTTACTGTAAGTTTTAAATGGCTTAAATAAAAATCCATGCGTAGTCGGGGTGAAAGTAAAATAAGGTTCCCCTGTATTTTGCGGCTACATTATTTTCTCAACTGAATTTCTCCGCGACACTCTTCGCCTGGCAGAAGAGCAATAGATAATCACGTCCGCCGGCCTTCGAGTCGGTGCCGCTCATGTTGAATCCGCCGAACGGCTGGACATCCACAAGCGCGCCGGTGCATTTCCGGTTGAAATACAGGTTCCCGACATGCAGTTCCTGACGTGCCTCTTCGATATGTTCGCGATTACTTGAAATCAATGCGCCGGTAAGGCCGTAAATGGTGTTGTTCGCGATCTCGATAATGTGATTGAAATTCCGGGCTTTGATAAACGCTACCACCGGTCCGAAAATTTCCTCCTGCGCGAGACGTGCTTTCGGCTTGATGTCGCCGAAAATTGTGTTTTCTATCTGGTAACCTTTCGCACCCTTCTGTTTTCTGCCGCCGCACATCAGCTTGCCTTCCTTCTTGCCGATCGCGATGTAGCTCATGACCTTGTTGTACGCGGCCTCATCGATCATGCCGCCGTTGTGTATACCGTACTCGACAGGATTCCCGACCTTGAGCGGTTTAGTCAATTCTACAGCACGCTTGAGGACGGCATCGTAGACGTTCTTATGGACTATCGCGCGGCCCCCGGCGGAACATTTCTGCCCCTGTAATCCGAAAGCGCTCTGCACAATGCTCTGTGCGGCGAGTTCGACATCGCATTCACCGTCGACCGCCACGAAATCCTTGCCGCCCATCTCGAGGATGACCCTCTTGATCCAGATCTGGCCGTCGACGAATTTCGCGGCCTGCTCGTTGATCTGCTTTCCGACTTCCATCGATCCTGTAAACACGATAAATCGCGTTTTCGGGTGCTTGACGAGATAATCCCCGACCGAGCTTCCGGGTCCGGGCAGGTAGTTGATGACGCCTTTCGGGATGTCGCACTCCTCACAGATTTCGAAATATTTCGCGGCGATCACGGGCGCGGCCGATGCCGGTTTCAGGATGACCGAGTTTCCGGCGGCAACCGGCGCGATCGTGATTCCCGACATAATCGCGAGCGGGAAATTCCACGGCGGAATCGCGATTCCGGCTCCGAGCGGGATGTAATATAATTCATTCTGCTCGTCGGGGAACGGTGTGACCTCGTGAGTGCCGGCGACTCCGGCCAGGCGGATCGCCTCGCGCGCGTAGAATTCGTGGAAGTCGATAGCCTCGGCGGTGTCGGCGATGGCCTCGATCCAGGATTTGCCTTCCTCGTAGACCATCCAGGCGGCGAGTTCCATTTTTTTGACGCGCATTTTTTTGGCGATCGCGATCAGATACCTCGCGCGGGCCTCCCACGGGATTACCTTCCATGTCTCGAATGCCTTGAGCGCGGCCTGAAGCGCCATCTCTGCGTGCTCCTCGGTCGCTTTCGAGACGTAGCCGATCACCTGGCTGGTGTCGGACGGGTTGTACGACGTAATTTTTTCCTTAGTGGTGATTTTTTTACCGCCGATGACAAGCGGGTACTCTTTCCCGAGTTCGCTCTTGACTTTCTTGAGCGCCGCTTCCATGGCCTTGCGGTTCTCTGGAATTGTGAAATCTTCGTACGGTTCGATAGTGTACGGTGGCAGCATTTTTATTGTTCCTCCAGGTCCTCAGATCGAGGGTAGGTTAGACTGGTTAAACCCCGACGGCGAGCACCGTAGCGGGGGAAGGACAATATACGCCTGAGGTGCAGGAAATGCAAGCAGGGGTGGATTGGGGAGATATTGTTGTTTCATTTATACATAAAAGTAAATACTAATCCGCAGCTATAATTCAATAATGAAATTCCGAAGAGTATGGTATTTTATAATACATTACGAAAATGCGACTAAAATTTTGTTAGGGTATTTCGGGATTTTAGAATATATTTTGCCAATTTTCTTAAAAATGTGGTATAATAATTCTTGATTTTTGAAATTTGTGCTAACAGGAGCTATTAATGGATGTGTCTCGGAGACTAAAGTTTGCCCGGGAGCGGGTTAACATGACACTTACACAAGTTCGGGATATTACAGCTATTGCAGAATCATCGATTTCCGATTTTGAGAACGGTAAACGAACACCAAAGTTGAATCAATTACAATCACTTGCAAAAGCTTATCACCGATCGATCACATTTTTTTTAAGTGAAGAACCAATTCGTCCTGAGGTTGTTTTATGGAGAGAGCAACCAACGGAAAATTTTGGCGAAATTGAAAGTCAGTTTCTCAGGTTGTGTGAACAGTATTATAACCTCGAGGTTTGGTGTGATGAGTATTTAAGTATTAACCTAACTAGAATTACAACTGATCCTGGTCTCTTTACTTATGCCCATGCTGAAAATCTTGCGATGCGTGTCCGTGATGAATTACAATTAGGCAACCATCCTGGACATGAATTACTAAGGGTTTTACAAGAAGAGTGTGGAGTTAAGGTCTTCCATCTCAGGTTTGAACCATCCGGTACAGCAGCATGTACATGGAATGAGGTTTATGGGCCTGCAATTCTATTAAATTCAGCAAATTCCCGGTGGCGAAGGAATTTTGATTTAGCACATGAACTTTTTCATTTATTGACTTGGGACACATTTCGAAAGGAATCTGAAGTTTCAAGTTCTGATGCAAGTGATAAAGAAGAAAGATTTGCTACTTGTTTTGCACGCAATTTGTTAATGCCCTTTGAACCACTAAAAAAGGCTATTAATGTACGTTCTAATGAAAATAAGCTACATGTAAAAGCAGTGTACGACATTGCTAGATTATTTGATGTTTCTATTCAATCCCTACTTTGGCAAATACATTTCCTTTACCAATTAGGCCCTCAAAACGAATTAAAAACTAAGCAGAAAATTGCAGACGTAGAATCGATGAAACAGCTTTATGAAATTAGAACGCCAGAAAGCAAAGATCCTGCTATACTACCAGATCGATATCATGCCTTAGCAAATAAAGCTCTAATAAGCGGTAACATTTCAATAGGTCGTTATGCTGAATACCTTGGCATTAGTAGGTATGCAGCAATGAGAATAGTCGAGCAGGAGGAAAAAGACTTTGAAGAAATTGAGATTACTCCTACTTGATGCAAATATTATTATTAAATTATTTGAATTAGGATTTTGGGACGATATTCTTAATGCTTATGATATCCATCTTTCTCGAACTGTTATTGGTGAGGCTGAATTTTATTGTGATGAGTATGGGACTAAACATAATATTAATTTGAGCCAAGAAGAAGATGAAGGTAAATTATCTGTTTTTGAAGTAGATATCTCTGATATTAAAGAATTCACCGATAGATTCGATGCAACTTATTTAGAGAAACTTGATCCAGGAGAAGCTGAATCTTTAGCGAATATTATGCAAAAAGGTGAAAACTATTCAATTTGTTCAGCAGATCATATCGTTTATAAGGTACTTGGGAATTTATTAGTAACAGAGAAAGGGGTATCATTAGATGAAATACTAAATGAAACAGGTTTATATTGTGAACTACCTCGGTGTTATAGTGAAGCTTTCAGACTCTCATGCTCTATGGAAGGTACAGATGATCGAATGCTAGGTCTTGGAATTATAGAAACGAAATTTACATAATTTACTAACGATCAACGTATTAGTACGTAAAAACCAAACAAGTTCGTGGGTTCGTTAACCCATTTCACCCCTTACCAACACACTCTCCAGACAATATACCGTCAACGTTGTTTTCTCGCATAAGTAACCGATTTCGCATGGTTCGCAGAGCGAGTTTCCAGGCTTGATCTCATGGTGAATCCTGGAATTTGGGGTGTAATATAGAGTCACCATAAGGTCATACACCTCCAAAATCGCTTCGCGATTGTGGAGGCGCCACCAGGAGTGTTCCGCGTGGAGGCGGCACCCGCCTTCGCTAAAGCTATGGCGGGTAAACCGCTCCGTTCAGACCCATTAAACACCTTAATCGACTAGTAAAACTTCCTTAATCGGCTTAGATTAAGATTAACAACTTAAACGTAAGTAAGTCAATTAACTTGACAAGCTGGTGAATTAATTAGTATCATTCTCGGGATCAAACGGGTCGGTTAATGGGTTCCGACCCTGCAATTTTATTGATACTCCTTTAACTCGGTCCGATAAAAAAAAGTGAAGGTGTACGAATATGAAAAGTAAACTATTTTTTGCGATTGCTATTGTTGCGATGGGATTAACAGCCCTGGCGTGTGGCGGATCGACAGGTCCGGTCACAGCTCCGATGCCGGAAAATTACGGACAGGGTCCCAGCGACGGTCCGGACGTACGGGCGTTTGCTTACTCAGCCTACACTCCGGGATCCAGTGTGCCCGACAAGTACGGCAATGCCGCCCATATCGCCGGTAAGAATATCAATATCGGAACCGTGTCAGTGGTCAATGATGACCTGGAGATTACTATCACAATGGATACAAATGATCTGTGGGTGATTAGTGAGACACATATCCATGTCGCGAATTCACAGGAGGAATTCCCGATGACCAAATCCGGCAACCCGAAGGTCGGGCATTTTGAGATGAAGGATTCGCACGACCCGCTGGTGCAATTCTTTTCAGTCAGTTACGGACTGGGCGACCTGGTTCCCGGCGACGAGGTTTTCATTGCAGCACACGCGGATGTGTTCCTGATGGAAGACGGCGAAGTGATCCAGGAAGAGGGCGCATGGGCTGCCGGCATCGAATTTCCGGGTAAAAACTGGGCTACGTATTTCAGTTACATAATCGAATAATTACTAAATTTCATTAATCCTGTAACGACACCATTGGGGGAAGATCGTAGAGTCACCATAAGGATATCCACCTCCAAAATCCAGGATGGATTGTGGAGGCGCCACCGGAATTCGCTTCTGACTTCACTATAGGTGCGGTGCGAAAATCGCTACGTTCCGCACTGCAATTTCCGTCAAGGCCTGAATTCATCTACCGTCAAGGTCTATATCATCCTCCGTCAAGGCCTGATTTCATCATAATTTCAAATGTGGAAAGGTTGTGGGAAAGCTGTGGGAAAAACGCTTGCAATTGGATATATTAATTTGTATAAAGGGCTTACACCAAACGAAACTTCTTTAGAGGAGCAATCTTCCAAAGAAGCTGTAAACTCTAGAAAGGGATTTTCCCGGACAGGAGAAGAACTTGAAAAAGAGCAATCTTTCGATAGTTTACCTCCTCAAGGCGTAAAATCCTTGGACTGAGATCTCCAGAAAGGGATGTTCCCCTGGACCGAGTTGAAACAAGATTGGAAGCAATTCCGGGAACGTTGAAACTCAAACCAGGGTCAAGAGTCCCGGGGACGGAGCCCTCCCGAAAGGGATGTTCCCCCGGACGGGCCTTATACCGGATTGGAAGCGATTCCCTGATGGTACATGGTTCTGAAAGGGTTAATAGTCCTTAGTACGGGGCCCTCCCGAAAGGGATGTTCCCCCGGACGGGCCTTATACCGGATTGGAAGCGATTCCCTGATGGTACATGGTTCTGAAAGGGTTAATAGTCCTTAGTACGGGGCCCTCCCGAAAGGGATGTTCCCCTTAACTGAGTCGACACTTGAAAGGAAGCGATTCCCCGACAGTTGAAACTCCACCAAGGGTAACAAAGTCCTTAGTACGGAGCTCTCCCGAAAGGGATGTTCCCCGGATCGGGATTGATATCAGACTGGAAGCGATTCCTCGACGATTGAAATTCCCTGAAGGACCGATAATCCCCAGTACGGAGACCTCTTCTGAAGGGGAGACGTCCCTTTCCAGAAGATCCTCCTGATAGGGCGTCCTGGAAGGAGAGCTTTGCTGGATTGCAAAATCCAGACGAGCAAAATCTCTTAATGGAGAAGAGATTCTTCGTGAAGAGGGAGGGAGACGGAACTTGTTCCAGTTCTCCCTCTTTTTTTTGCTCGAAATCGTCGGGTAGGAGCGGCCGGACAGGAAGAGTAGATCGAGAGTAGTATGCTTGAAATCCGTAACCCCTCGTGAGAGCGCGGGGTTTTTTTTGTACATGAAAAATCCATGCGCAGGATGCACAAGTTACAGAAGATTCATGCACAGAATGCGCATGTTCTGCAGAAATGCCTGATGGAATTTTGTGCAATAAAAGGGAGGTTCTATTGCGAAATTGGGTTATGTGGTGTATATAAATTATGAAGGGTGAAAACTATCTTCCTGAGGGATTAAAAACCCCAAAGGTTGATTTAACCCCCGAGAGGAATTTAGAAAAATTCCAGGGGGTAAAAACTCAGATGAAGCTTGAAAAACTTCATCACGAGTGGAGGGAGACAGAAAACCAGAAAAAAGTTTGTCTCCCTTTTTCTTTTTAGATGATCCCGAATTAGTCGGGGATTTTTTATTTTGGAATGGGTGGGTTACGCTGTAGAATGTAGCGTAAATTCAAAGAGGAGCTATCAATCCATGGAAGCAATCGAAGCACTACTTACAAGGCGTTCAATCAGGAAATTTACCGATCAACCGGTGACCGACGAACAGGTCGATACGATTTTGAAAGCTGCGATGTACGCGCCGTCAGCAGGGAATACGCAGCCGTGGCATTTTGTTGTTGTCAGGGATCGTGAGATGCTCGATAAAGTAACGGAGTTCCACCCATACGCCAAGATGATATTGCAGTCTCCGGTCGCGATACTTGTGTGCGGTGACAGGGAACTTCAGAAATTCGATGGATTCTGGATACAGGATTGTTCGGCAGCCACAGAGAATTTGCTGCTCGCCGCTCACAGTCTGGGGCTTGGGGCGGTGTGGCTCGGGGTGCATCCGAGACCCGAACGAATCGAGGGCGCCAGGAAATTATTCGAATTGCCCGACAATATTCTGCCGTTGGCACTTATTCCGATCGGTTATCCGGATGAGTCGAAAACTGACCCGGGAAGATTCAAACCTGAGAGAGTACATTTGAATAAATGGTGAGGTTCTTTAAAATTTACGGGCTGGTATAGTATTATTGAGTTTGAAGCCCGGTATCTCATTTGCCGTGAAACATTCATAATAAAACAATAATCCCGGCAAGTGA
This sequence comes from uncultured bacterium, assembly GCA_965369865.1. GTDB lineage: Bacteria > JAJVIF01 > JAJVIF01 > JAPKYR01 > JAPKYR01 > JAPKYR01. The sequence goes on from CBDURU010000063.1 coordinate 16,534, forward strand.
AATGCCGGGCTACAGCTCTTCTGAAAGATGTGAAGGTCAAGACAGAATCTAGTTTGCAGGCGGCTCCCGGATGTACTTTGATGAGAAGGTGGCTAGGATGAGACCGGACCGGAAATATTATTTTCAAATCGTTATTGTTTCTCTTCTGATAATTCTTGCGCTTTCAATTTGGAAAGTGAAGTTGTTTACATCAATAACGAATGCTGGAAAATCACCTGATATGATAGCTACCTGGGGTGGAACTCGATGGAGCGGAGGTGCTGGCGGCAGAGCTCTTGATATTTCTATCGATGATAATGGGAATATATATGTGCTTGGAAGTTATAATGACACGGTGGATTTTGATCCTGGAGCAGGGATCGCGCGAGTGGAGTGCGAGCTGAACTCACTCCATATGAGCAAGCTAGACAGTGATGGTAATTTACAGTGGACGCAAGGGTGGAATAACTTGGAAACGATCTGGGATGAGATATATAAAATTGCTGTGATCCCGGGAAGCGGTGTGGTAATAGTCGGTACATTTATAGGTAATATCGATCTTGAGCCCGGCGATTGGTCAGTAGTGGGGCACTCAGATGAGGAAAGCGTAAATATCATCGTATTGAATGACAGAGGTGAATTTCAATGGGTTCGAACATGGGAAGCTGGTTCCCAGCCCGGACTCAAGTCAATCTGCGATGTGGTGGCGGATGAATCGGGCAATATTTATATAATAGGCAACTTCCAGGGGCAGTGCGATTTCGGTGACAGCAACGAGGCTCAAATAACATCCAAAGCGAGGGATGGTTTCCTGGTAAAGTACAGATCAGATGGCAATCTTGAATGGGTACAGGTGCTTGGCGGGTCGGGGGACGATCGGATAATGGGGCTGGCTCTGGATCAGCAGAGAGGGTGGGTTTATGCAGGAGGACACCTGGATTTAACAACCAGTGGTCGTTCGGGCATTCGACCTGGTCTTAGCAGCATGACTTTCAAGCCCGGCGAAATGCGGGGATATTTAGAGGAAGAAAATGAATATTCGTTTTTTTCAAAGTTTGACATGAACGGCGTGGCGCTTTGGACAGATTTGTGGGAAGGGGGAGGTGGGGGGAATGGAGTGTTATCGATCGCCTTGGATAAGTCAGGCAAAATATATACGTTAAGCAACACATTCTGCAGCGATCCTGATGTAGACCCGGGAGCCGGCGTGCAGCGCGAGCAATGTCGCGGTGATGCAGGTTCAGTGCTGAGTCGGTTCAATGTCGATGGCGAACTGGAGTTGGCGAGTTGGTGGGGATGCCAAGCGCGTTTGATGCGGCGTCCCGTAAAAATTTTGGCGGACGAGTCGGAAAATGTGTACATTCTCGCTGATCTTACTCGCTTCAAGGATGATCGGACCTCAGCGTGTGCAGAATACCGCATAGGTGTATTGAGTCCGGACGGCTCACAGGCCGAAATCCTGCAGCTTGAAGGTTATAAATGCAGCTCATTGGCTCTCGATCCATCCGGAAGGATTTTAATCATCGGTAACAGGGCCGGATACATGACGCCAAGTCGGGGTGTCTCACGCATTATTCAATTACCTCAGGACCTATTGGATATCGTGCTTGTCAGGTTGGATAGGTAAGACTTGTGGTGCCTGCATGAATTCTGTTTATCACTGCTTGCTTATGATAAAACCGGGTGTTATCGTCGCTGGGTTTCAGCAGTGATTATGAAAATTCGTTCGTTCCAGTTCACTTTATTCTCCGAAGTGTAACGGTCACGATTTAATTAGTTTGTAGCCCGGTATCTCATTTGCCAGGAAACATTCATAATAGAATAATAAACCCGGCAAGTGAAATGCCGGGCGACGAGACTCTCAGATCGTTTTGCGCCTTATGTAACCAGGCTTTGACCTCAGCGGATTTCTCAGGATGCATATAGAAGCCTCCCCTCGCGCTCGACGGTGGCGGGGAGTGAAGTTACAACCGACAGTTTGCTATGAAATTCCTCCCTGGTCAGAACGATTACATCTTTGGGTGCGCCGACACCACAGAGAACGCGAAATGCCTTCTGTTCCCGCTTGTAACGGGGAATCTGAGATGTCGACACAACCATCAGGAGATCATAATCACTGTCGGGAGTGGCCTTACCACGCGCATGAGATCCAAATAAATAAATACATTCGGGGTCGAACGCGTCCACGAGTCGTTGGACCATTTCGACCAGAATTGGATTGCCCTGGAGTATGTCCGAATCCACAACCGTCATGGTGGGTCCTTTGCATGCGCTTAACAATGGTAACATCCCTGGGTGTTACCGACAAGGCTGAGACTAATTTACCCCAACCCCACCCAGCTTGAATCGCCGAGCATGAGGCGGGTGGCTTGTGGTTTTATATCACATTTCTCGACTATCGCTTTTCTGCCGATCAAACTGTCGGTCAGCCGTCCCGGAATATCCCTGATAATCGATTCTTCAAGAATTATCGAATGCTCGAGTTCGCAATCCGATACATGGCACTTATCGGCGATTGACGTGTAGGGTCCGACAAAGGCATTTTCGATCACCGCGTTTCGTCCGATAATTACCGGGCCCCGGATGCTCGAATTTATCACGCGGGAATTCGGCCCGACAATTACCCGTCCCTCGATTTTGCTCGCCTCGTCTACCCGTCCTTCGATTTTCTTTTCGAGTGTGTCAAGGACAAGGCGGTTGGCCTCGAGCATATCATCGAGTTTCCCAGTATCTTTCCACCAGCCCTCGACGATACTTGAATGCACATGGTGGCCGTCGTCCGATAACTGCTGGATGGCGTCGGTAATCTCAAGTTCGCCCCTGAAGCTGGGTTTTATCTTACGGGACGCTTCGAAAATTTTCTTATTGAACAGGTAAACACCGACCAGAGCGAGGTTACTTTTCGGTTCGGCGGGTTTCTCGACAAGCTTTTTGACAGAGCCATCGTCATTGAGTTCAGCGACCCCGAATTGCGATGGATTCGACACCGGAGTAAGGAGGATCATGCAGTCGGGTTTTATTTCGTTGAATTCATTAACGATGCTGGTAATTCCGTCGCGCAGGAGATTATCTCCAAGGTACATCGTGAATTCGTCATCACCGATAAATTTCTCAGCAGTCAAAACAGCGTGTGCGAGTCCAAGCGGTTCCGCCTGGTGAATGTATTCGATATTGATACCCCACAAGCTTCCGTCGCCGACACGTTCCATTAATTCAGCACGGGTGTCGCCAACGATAATTCCGATCTCTGAGATTCCGGCATCGCGCATGAATTCGATACCGTAGAAGAGTATCGGCTTGTTCGCGACCGGGATAAGCTGCTTGGCCGATGTGTAGGTCAGGGGTCTGAGTCTTGTCCCTTTTCCGCCGGACAGAATTAATCCTTTCATTAAAATGCCACCTTGAAGATATTATCGGATACTGATGATATTTCTCACGTTTTAACCAGTGAAGTATAGAGGTACGGGTTCGTATGAGTCAACTATAGCGGAGGTTATGGGATTACTCTAGTCTAAAATAAATGGGGATAAAATGGGGATTCATAACAGTACCGCGAACGTTAG
>CBDURU010000064.1:0-19998 GCA_965369865.1 uncultured bacterium
CGTCACCTTCTTCAAGCTGAACACCTGGACCGGGATCCAGGTCCTTGGTGTCCGTGAAAAACCCGGTGACCAGTACATTATCTGAATTATCCGCGGTTAAGTAGCTCCCTCCCCACATTTGATTGTACCCGGGATAATCGCAGTACCCGACAGCTTCCCAGGTTTTTACCCACGTGAAATCACCGGTTGCACTCCATTTCAAAAGGTAAACATCGCCATATACGCCAGTTGATGTATGTTCATCAACACCCGCACCGGGATCGAAATCGACAGTGCCCAGAAATCCGCCAAGTACATATATATGGCTGGTGCTGTCGGTTGCGACACCGAACACGGTTTCGCCTGTATCCATTCCATTGTTTACATCCCCCCATGTATGAGCCCACTTGTGATTCCCGTCCTGGTCAAACTTGGTGATATAAGCATCAAATCCACCGGAATTATTCCCAGTTGAAATATGTTCATCCACTTCAGGGCCGGGGTCAAAATCACAAGTGCCTCGAAATATCCCGACTACATACACATCATCGAACTGGTCCACGGCAACCCCATGTGCCCTGTCCCACCAGGCAGGACCACCGTATAAGCCTCCCCCCCAGGTTCTGGCCCAAATGAAGTTACCGCCCGGATCGAATTTAGTAAGGTAAGAATATTCCAACCCATCCGAGGTATGTATATCCTCTCCCGGTCCCGGATCGAAATCAACAGTCCCGCTGAACATGCCACAAACATATATATTTCCTGCACTATCGATAGCTATGCCATCACCTAATCCTATATTGGAGTCGGTTGGCCAGCTCAAATCCCAGATTGATTCCCCATCAGGATCGATTTTCCTCAGAACTGAAGCACCTTCACTTTCAATATCCTGGCCGACGACATAGATATTTCCGCTGTTATCCGTTGCTACCTCGTTATTCCAGGTCCAATTCGATCCGATCCATGTCCGCACCCAGCCTTTCGCACTCGATGGGAGAATTTCGATATCTATCTGTTCATCCAGCAGATCCCAAGAACCCTCGTCGTCCCAGACACGAAGCTGCAGATGGTAAATGCCCGGTGTATCCCATGAGTGTGTAGTGACCGGCGGTTCCTGAACAAAATTCAGATCGCCGTTCCAGTCCCATTCCCACGAAGCGATATATTCTCCGCCCTCGTCATTATCATGGGATGCCGACGCATCGAATTCGATCCAGTCTCCAATTCCGGCAATGTACATATTTGCTTCCGCCACCGCGGTCGGGGGTTCGTCCAGGGTTTCCCATACTTCGATCATAATTATCTGGTACGCCCGTAAATCGAGCCAGGGCTGGGTTATCGGATCATTTTCTGTATCTTCCGCACTGATCAGCAGCGGATACTGTCCAGCGTCAGCGCCTTTCTCGTTTGGTACTACCACTGCCCACTGTGTGTAACCATCGTACTGCATTACGAGTTCCGGATCCTTAAGACCAAAGAACAGGTCCGGCGCTTCCACCTTAACCGATGACAGGTTTGACGGGTCCTGCCAGTCGTAAATATCGATCCACAATGCTGTTTCACCGCTACTACCAATCGGACCAGCGGAAGCTTCTATTTTCCATGGTTCAGGACAGTTAGCGTCGAGATCGAAATCGGTCATCGGATCTTCGACCGGATCGACCAGCGGGATATCCCAGGACGCATCGACACAGTAATTCAGGTATACAGGACCGCTCGGGAGTTTCATTTCGTAAGTAACTTTCGCGCTTGAACCGGCATAGAATCCATTTCTTGTATTGGCGGGATCGTCCGTGATGTGACGTTTGTAGCCGTTTACATGGGCGAAATCGGCCATGCCGCCAAAGGAGTATTTCCCGAACTCAAATCCCTGCAGGCCGTTCGGACCCTGGCCCATCGTGTCGCTGCAATAGAGAGTAGTGTAGCCATCTGCATTAACCAGGGCTCCGGAAGTACTGTCCGAAGTCGTAACTTTCAGCGGTTCCGTGGTGAACTGGTATATATGTGCAGGGAATACCTTGTTCCATGGAAACATGATGATGCCGCGCACATCGAAACAGGTTACGTTAGGATGCGACCAGGGATGAGTTATCTCGATATCGACAGATAAAATCCCATCCGGTAAAACATGAATGTTCGACAGCGCAAAGCAATCGGTGCAAGGCGATTTCTCAAGAAATCTCAGGATGTTGAGGTGCATCCCTGCTTCACGCAACGGCGCTATCTCAACCTTGATATCATCCGGGTAGGTTGGGTCGATGTAAATCGAAGCGTAGATCAATGGGATATGACCAGCCGCTTGAGCTTCGTGCGATTGGTCATCCTGTTGAAGTAATGTCAAACTACCCGGCTCAGTTACTAAGGGGGGTGCTGACGGTCCTCCTCCGCCTGCGCATCCGCAGATGAATACCGTAGTAACAAACAAGTAAAAACCGACTCGATAAAAAGAAACCATAATTATACTCTCCGGTTTTTGGGGGAACAGTCTGCTATTACCAAGTCAAATTATACGCTATAAAAGTGTAACCTCAAATAAAACGAGGTGTCGCTTTGCAATTATTTCTTCACGGCGGTAATCGAATCAAGCCAGCCGATCAGTTTTTTTTCAGTTTCCTTATCCTTGGAATACCGACGCACGAGGTCATAGTAACGATTCGTGTAAACAGGCCGAAGGTCTTCCGGGAGGACACCGAGCAACCAGGAAAGCCCGTGTTCAAAAATGCTCAGGGAAGCCGGAATGTCGTCCTCTCGAGCATACCGTTCCGTCATGAAAATGTAATAAGCCTTGAATTCCTCGGTGAACCCGCCCGCATCAAATGTCGCTTCGTTTTTGATCCAGTGTTCAAGTGGAGGAACGGAGTCCTTATCGATCTCAACCGATTCCTTAACAGAAAGCCTTTGGACCTTGTAGAAACTCGGGAACCCGTGTATTTCCTCATCCTTTGTCAGGACAAAACGGCCATCGGCGTGACCCGCCGCCATTGCATGGATGAAATCATCATCGATGTCAAATGCTCCGCCCTTAGACAGAAGTTCAGTCAGGACCAGGTAGAACAGCTTCCAGTTCCTGAGATGTGCTCCACCGCCGGGATCACGGTACACAAGGTAACCCTCATCGGTTTCACCCGGCACGCCTCCCCCGACTTCCGCAACTTCAAGTTTCACAGCACCGGGGATTTCATCGAACCGCTTTCTCAGGATCATTATCGGGCCATGGCCAGTGAGGTAAAAACTTCCGGTACCCATGAGACGGCAGATCCCAACCGCAGCCCAGAGCCTGGCGTAATATTCAGTCCATTCGGCCCAGACCGGGAAATCACCCTTCTTTAAATAAACCGCGGCAAGATATTCTTTCAGGCTCTTCAGGAGATAGGAATCGGTCTCAAAAAGGAAGGAACCATCGAGCCATTTTGATCGATAGAAACCCAACCCGATTCTTAACTGGTCGCGTGATGTGTTTCTCAGGTTTTCATCAAGAAAATAATAAACGTAACCCATCTGAGGTTTGATGCCGTCATAATATTCAATGAGATAATCCTGAAGTGGAATCATACTTACACCTGGTAATCGTTAGACTTCCCCAACGGATTGCTGGGAAGGTAATCGTACCATTGCAGGGCAAGCCGGGCAATAAGGCAGGTTATGTTTGGACCCGATTAATGAAGATATCAACCCGATTCTTAAAGCCCACATTAATTACCATGACAAAAAAACCCACCATGATTGATGGGGATTTCAAAAAAATCAGGCTATTATAACAGGTTGAAATTATTACCAGATCCAACTTACGTATTTTGTTCCCTCAGGCGTCACGCGGTAATTACCGATGTCCGGATCGACCTTGTAAGGGTTGGACCTTATAAGCTCGAAGCAATCGATTTCACCGGATATCGAATTAACTTTAGCACGGTAAACACATCCGTTGGCGCATGTAAATCCGGAAATCTCCTCCTTGTTGTATCTTGGTTTTACGTTACGGCAACTGCAGCCCGGGGTTGGGCACTTATGGATAAGAAACATATCCCCCTTTCGGTTTCCTGCCCTTGAACCGGACTTCTGGGTCGCCCGGGATTTATCATATGATTGGTTATACATCGCGAAGATCGTCCTTTCCATAAGAACAGGGGTGATAGATTTTATAAGTCAAGTATCATCCCTTAGTGTTTCCGTCTGTTTGATTTAGTAATCTCGCATATCAGCCCTATACTCCAATCGGCCTTTGTCTCCTACGATATATTTATATTATAAATTTACATTCAAGTTTGTATTTTTGAAACCACCAGATTGAGGCTAAATTCTGGGTACCAGTTTCGTCCTTTATTTTTCATAATTTCCGGATATAAATTTTGATACGTTAATCTGGACATCTTTGTCTCGGCCCCAAAAATTCTGGCTGGTTTGCATGGTCTGGTTTCATGAGAACGTTGATCGATTTCGACCGGATCAATACCAGTCTACATACTTCTCTCCGACCGGGTTGAACTTCAAACCCCGTATGTAATCAGGGTCAGTGAAATGGGATTCATTAAATGAATCGAGCTGGTAATAAATTATTTCCTGTGTAAACGCGTTACGATGCACAGAGAGTACACAACCTTTTTCGCATGAAAATCGGACAAGGTAACCCCCTTCATAGGTTGTGTCAAACTTCCTGCCGCCACAATTCGGTGTGGGGCATTTAGTCAGAGTAAATGGTTCAGGACTATCCGGGTTTACAAGGTTGCCCGGACCTTGTTCCTGTTTCATGAATTCATCAAAACTCGGAGGTTGCACGGAAATAACCCTCCTTAGAATGCAAATCTATATTATATTAAAACCGATCCATCCTCGTTAAGGATTTGTTAAATCACCATCCTAAATATTCACCGGTTCCCTTCACTTAAACTGTACCACCCCTGTAATTCCAGTCAAGAGGAAAAAGTAAAAAAAAATCAAGTATAAGTTAGTGTTTACTTATTTTGCGATGAATTTTTTTCCATTATCACCGATCCAACTTTCACCAGCCCCAGCCCCAGGAGGGGGATTGATCGTATGTATCATCGTCGGTTACCTGTAAAAGTTCATCGGTCTGCCAGAAATATATAAAAAGCTCCGTATCGAATATATTGTCTGGTAGTCCTGAATAAACGAAAGACAATCCATCCGGGGAAAATGAAGGGTGATTTTCTCCTGACCCGGTATCGTAATGAAATATAATCTCCTCTGTGAAAGGATTGATAATATAAAGGTCTGTTTCATAATCAGGATGGTGATCCCTGCTTGATTCATATATAAGGAGATATTCACCATCAATCGGGACCGGGCTCCAGGATGGGTGTACATCAATCCCGGGAGCCGCCATGATCTCGGTAAATTTATTTTCATCCATGTCATAGAGCCATAATTCACTCGACGGAGGGTCCACAAATTCAAGCCCAAGTGTCATTGCGATAAAGCCGCCATCCGGGCTGACTGCCGGATTCCGTATTGTATCTGGTGCAGTCGCGATTTTAGTGCGGTTTGCACCGTCATATTCCATCATGTACAGGTCCGGAGTGTTACCCCATTGCTCTCCGGAAGCGGTGATAATGTGAATTCCATCCGGATGGAAATCAGCGAAATCATCCACCTCATCGGTCGGAATTGCCCAGTTGCCGCCCCCAAACTCATACACACGTACATTACTGAAATAAGGTGTCGGACCGGCACAGTGAAGGTGGTGAGTTCCCAGAGGATTTATCCTTGGATCATGGAACAGGTAGCCCACACCGAAAAAATCAGTCAACTGGGTTTCTATCATTGTGTCCAGGTCGAGATGCCAGACATTGGATGCGCCCGGTTCGCCAGTTGAACCAGGGGGCCCGGGCGCGATATAAACCAGATCACCCGTTATCTCAGGATTAATGGCTTCCAGTACAGGAATTGTTGTTAATGAATATGCGTGATTAATATCACCGAGCCAGAAGTCCTCTTCCTGGTCCTTAACTCTCAGTAATGCCTGGTAATCACCTATCGGCATACCGGATTCATTTATGATTTCGAACCTGATATACAAATCGGTTGGAGTTGTTATTTCGATCTCGGATGGGATCAGTTCCCCTGTCCATAAGTCCGGGCATTCAAGGGAAGCGGATTCAACGGTTTCAGCACCCTGGTAATCATACAGGCTGAATTCAATTTCCCCTGTACTGCCCGGGATTTCAGTTATGTTTTCAATAATACTGACACTCGTGATTACAGGCTCTAAAGCATTTGCCGATACCGGGAAGTCGGTCTCGATATCATGGGGAGGATTCACAGTCGGTAACTCCCAGCTCGCGTCGATAGCATATCCGAGCCTGATCTTCCCGGGTACAAGTTTGAAATCCAGGGTTCTTGTCAGGGATTGTGTTGTCCCAAGGTGGTTCCTCGGTTCAACGCCATAGGATATGTATGGGTTTACAGTTCCCGTAAACTCCCCTTTAAAAGCCAGCTTGCCCTTCGAATATTCCAGGATTGGAAACGGTCCGCTACCCTCACCGAATTCAACCGTATTCCACAGTCTTGTATATCCATCTGATTCTATTAATGTAAAATCACCGCTGGCAATGTCCGGGATCAATGCGTCCATAGATGGGAAATACAGGCTTCCATCCGTGATAATAACAACCCGCACGTCAAATACCGTATAAGCGTCCAATCCGGGGAGAGGGTGGGTGATCCGAATCGAAGCACTCAATATTTGTTCAACCTGATCCAGCACCAGCTCCACGACCTTGAAACAATCGGTGCACGGTGCTTCCTCAAGTAATTTCCGTATGTTCAAATGAATCGAATTTGATCTCCCGGGAACAATTTCCATACTGTCATGAGAATCCGGTATGTAAGCATCCCAGTACCCGATCAGAAAATGTCCACCGGCACCTGAAGCTGGAGAGTCCCTGATATCTGATACAGGCGTTGATAGAGGCGAACCTCCACTCTGGCCTTCCGAACATCCAACGGGGATAATTAAAATCCCAATTGTGACAATTATCGATATTATCCTTTCTGGTAAGCCGTATCGCATAGCTATTAAACCTCCATAGTGTTAAGTGTTAACCGAAAATTTCTAAACTACATCATGATCCCCAGGGAAGAGCCGGGGAACCTGTTAATATTGTACAATATATTTCATCGTGTAACTAATAATCAGGCGAAGGAAACACCGTTTGGGTTCAATAATATTGCGATTACCGGGCGACTGAGCTAATATCTCAGGGAAGGACATCCAAATATCTGGAGAAGAGGAGATATTTAAGTATGGATTTATACGACTCACCAGTGGGAGAATTCATGGGAGACAAGCCCGAACCGGATAAGAGCGGCACCCCGGATGTACATGTGTTTGACCAGGCTGGCATTACCGCTGTAACCGCTGACAGGATCGAGCTTAACCAGTCGGCGACATTGCTTACGGCGGGTGATGAGATATCAATGAACGAATCCACTTCGGTGGTTACACTCGCCGATGAGGTCGAAGCAACCGGTTCTTCATTATTTCTTGTAGTTTCGAATAAAATCCAGGGCGAATACTCCGCTGTTTTCACCCCGGTAACCGCGATGATTTTCGGTGCTGCCATGGGGGTGGCAGTTTTCACGCTTAGCATGATATTCCGTCCATGGAGAAGGCGCTGAGGATCAGACTGGTATTCGATAAAATAAAAATATTGAATTTTAATACCGGGATCATTATTAAATTTTTACACTCTGGAGAAATTAAACCATGACAGATAATCAGGATACATCAGAAGTGTTCTATGAACCCCCGATCGAGACAGAAAAATCCGGATACACCAATCTGACTGACGGCGACACGGTAAATTTGCAGCACGATGCCAAGCAGGTGATCGAGGCTAACATTGTCAGGATGCAGCAGTCGGCGGCTTTCAGTGTGCTCGCGGACGATGTCGAGATGAATGAATCGGTCGGGTTCGTGGTCAGGGCCGATGAAATCCGCATTGACAACTCGGTATCATTCATTCTGGCAGCGGGAGAAGTGAAGGGAAATGTTACAACGCTTTTCACGCCGGCGACCGCAATGATCCTGGGCGGTGCGATAATACTGGGGATGTTACTTATCCGTCCACCGCGCCGGTGAGGACGACAGAGAGCTTTCTGAAGTTAATAAAAATCCGGATGGGTATCATAAAAATAAATATTTTCCTTATCCTGCTTGCGCTGGTATCCGGTCTTGTGATAACCGGCTGTAAATCCGAAAGTGGAATTGAATTCCCGCATAATCTGACTGTATCCATCGACGGCAAGGCTGGCCTATGCATACCTACGGAAATTGACGTGGGACCGGGCGGAGGCGTTTTAATTTCCGGGTTTTTCGGCGGTTATCCCGAGACCGATCCAGGTCCGGGGACTGAAGTGTGGTTTGGGAATTCCACGTATGCAAGCCCGTTTGTAAATAAATACGATCCGCAGGGGAATCATAAATGGTCCCAGTTCGCACTGGATGAAACAACCGAATCGTACTGGCACAGCATCGATGTCGATCGCAACGGGAACCTTTATGTGGTTGGAAGCGAATTGAATGTTGAATTCATCGGACCCACCCAAATTAATGGAACCGATCCAAGCCTCGGTATTGCAAGACAGGCAATCCTGATTAAATACCATCCCGCGGGTAATGCCATCTTCAAACTCAGATGGGGACTTCGCGCTTACGGCTCGGGTGATTGTGTGGGCAACGATGTCCTGGTCGACCGGTCGGGCAGTATTTATGTCACCGGCAACTACTATGGCAGGGCGGACTTCAATCCCAGGCAGGGGAGGCGTTTCAAGGACCCCCCGTCAAGAGGCCGTAATTGCTACCTTAGCAAGTTTAACGGCGGCGGGCAGTTGCTATGGACCAGAACATGGGGCGGGATTTCCGATACCGATACAGCCATCGCTATAGAAATTGATATGGCAGGGAAGGTGTACGTGGTCGGTTGCTCAGGAGAATACGGTAGCGGTTTGATAACCGATTCAGGCCGGGAAATTCTGCAGCCACAGGATATTGGCGGTCCGGGCTCCTGGTTGATTCAGTTCACCAAACAGGGCAACTTTAACTGGGCACAAGCCTGGGGGGGACCCGGGGAGGAGGACAAGGTCAAACCGATTTCGCTTGCGGTATCGGAATTCGGCCAGATCCATGTCCTTGGATGTTTCCAGGGCACTATGGAACTCCCCTCGCTTAGTGATGGCAATGAATTCGAGTCCGGAAGCGAATGGGACGACTATCTTCTCGCGTTCGATACCATGGGGACGAAACTGTGGGTAAGGACGTGGCGCAGGGACAATTTTGTCGATGGCTGGGGAATGACCCTGGACAGCCGTGGAAATGTTTACTGCCTTGGTAATTACAACGGCTCGGTTGAATTCGGCACTACAGCCGACGAGAAGCTGATTTCATCCGATAACGAAATCCGCGGCTATCTATGTAAATTTAACCGGCACGGTGATTTCGAGTGGGTTCGGGACTGGTCGAATCCGATCTATGCAATCACCGCCACACCGGATGATCTCGCGTTCATTATTGGAAGGTGCAGGGCTCCCCTTCGAACCGGCGATGATGATGTGATCAATCCTGCACAGTCTGTCCGTTTAACGGAAGCCTTCATAATGACGGTAATGCTGGAAGATTCGGAAGAGCGGGAAGACTGAATACGCTATCCAGGGAACTGAATTAAAGGTCCCATTAAAACTAAAATCAATTAATACCGTACTCCGACAGCTTGGAATTATCCCTGAAAAATCAACGCGCCGGTCGGGTCTCGACCGGCGCCTTTGTTCTATGTCTAAGAACTCCTGGCCCAAAATTAGTCTAAGAAATACACATCAGAGTCAATTCGTTATATGAATAACCGGGTTCTCAGTATTCAAATACAGTTGCTACCGTTGCCAGTGACGAATCGTAGCTGGTTACGTGAATCTCCCAGTCACCATCATCGGTATCGAGGAACTTAACTTCATGCTTTGGAAGTGCCGGTTCACCGGCAAGAGGATCGCCGATTGATTCAAGGAACGCACCTGTTTCAGCATTATAAAGAAGCACTTCACCGTTGATACTGCTGTCCCAGCCAATATATGAGATCAGGACTGCAAGGGTCGGTGCACCGGGATTGAGTTCATAATCGTTGTTCACAGGTAGAATCTCAATATCGCGAGCTGAAACTTCCATATCATAATTATGGAACTGATCAATATTGATGGTCAGGATGTGCCATGACATATCATATGCAGTTCCGGGAGCGGTATCAAAAACTCTGAAAACCTCGACCTGGTCCATCCAGCCGTCCTTCTCCAGAATATAAACGGTCGCGGTGTCCAGATCCCCAAGCTTCGGATGCTCGTACTGGCCTTCGATAACATCGATTCCGAGGATTTCGGCGTTATTCACTTTACCTGATCCAAAGCCGACAAACATGTCGAGATTTCCATGGAATTTAAGTTTATCCCATGTGTAAGTATTGGGCATGGTACCCATCAGCACAAGGTCATTAACCTCATAGGATACGTCGGAAGTGAAAACCGCGTACTGGCCAAGCTCGAAGTCGTCGCAGACGTCGATCGGATGCGGCAATGCATCGATCATTTGATCGTCGTAGTAACGGCTGTCCATCGGCATCGGGCCGGTGTACATCTTCGGAGTATTGTCGAGAACGGTCCAGATTTCAGCATAAGGGATGCTCGTGGTAGGTGTCGTGAACCAGTCCGACCAGTTGGAATTGGTGAAACTGAACGCGCCATCATCGGCGGCGTCGATTCTTGTGATCGGATATGTTTTGTACTCTTCATCCGGTCCGGCAAGTGTGCTGACCGTGTTTACGTAGTAGTTCCATGCTGTGTAGTAAGGCTCGTACTTGATAACCGCATCGCAGTTAAAGAGGTTATTTGAAGGCATCACAATGTGGCTGTCCCTTGGTCCGCCGGGATCGGCGATAACACCAAGGTCGAGGCTGCATCCATCGTGAGTGAGCGGATAATCGGTTCCGTGCCATGTGCCGGGTGTGGCAGTGTCAGCAATCACTTCGATGTCAATGAAGTCATAAAGATTGTCACTGGTTGCAAAGGAGTCTGAGATTATGAGGCATTTATAAATCCCGACAGGTGCACCCATTGAATTGACAACGTTCGCTGTATAGTTATCCAGGCCGGCTGGTGAAAGTGAAATCATACCGCCGGTGATCGGGGTGGTGTCGACTGATACGGCGACGATGTTGTTCTGGTGATCCAGGGAAGTAACGGTGATTACGGCCGGGGTCGTTGAGTTGATGGAATTAGAAACAGTCTGGTTTCTAATTTCATATGGATCTTCACAGTTACTGGGGTATGAACACTCAATCAGAAGTGATGCAGGTGGAAAAGGACCGGGCACAGGAGCCTGGAATTGGAGTTCCTCAGTTAAAGTGATTCCGCCGCCCCATGTTCGGGCAGGAACGGATGTGCCATAAGCGACAAACGGATTTACGACGCCGGGGCCGTATGGATTGAACAGCATCGTGTAATCATCAAGATTTAACATTTCCCATCCGCTGCCGGGAGGGGTGAGGAGGAGGGCCCGAAGATCGTAGATGTCATAAACCGTGGGGTTTTTCATCGACAGATCGAATATGAGCAATCCTGTTAGCGGATCCCAGGATGTAATAGAAAATATCGAATGGGGTCCGACGGCTACGGTGATGTTGTAATGCGTATCCGCGTTACGATTTTCTACAAAATCAACGGTCCCGGTTTCAGGGTCTATTACCAGATCGAAAGCGGCAATTACCTGTGAACCCTCAATTAATTCTGCACCATGAGTGATCGGTTCAGAATTATCGATTGATGGTATAGCGGGATTGGATTCGGGGCTGCCGCATCCAAATGCGGTAAACAGCACTATTAATGAAATAAGCATTAGCAGGGGGGGTTTTTTGTTAGACATGGCGATTCTCCAGTTTTTCCAGTGTAGGATTTTTGTACTGCCACATGTAATGCAACCCCTGTGCCAATCAGACCCTTCCCCTGATCCAAAGCCTGTAATTAAGCATGAATAAAGGGATAGAGGGGTTTTCATAATTCCAGAAGTTTATCTTTGAATTAAAATATTCCTCCACAAACCTCTTACAATAAGAGGAATTTACCTTGATTTTAACTTAGAAATCAGGCGGGGATATGAGGATATATCAATTTGACCGATCCGGTTTTAGCTGTTAATGTCATTCCTGACCCGGTAAATAATATCTATGAAGGAGAGTAATAAATGGCTACTTTAAAGATCATTGAACTCATGGGCTCGTCCCCGAACAGTTGGCAGGAAGCGGCTGGTAATGCGCTCAATGAAGCTACAAAAACTGTGAAGAACATCACCGGTCTCGAACTCCTGAACACGAATGCCAAGGTCAAGGACGGCAAAATTATTGAGTACCGTGCGCAGGTCAAAATCGCGTTTATTGTCGATGAGAATTGATGGAGAATTCGCCGACGATCCCAGGTATTTTGCATTATTTTGAGTGGCGTCGACAAGCTGAGTGAGACATAAGGATGATCCAGGTTTAGTTACTGTCCGGGTCGAACGTGCTTGCCGACGATGTAAGTAACTGCACATTTATGGAGGAATCTTAATGCGTCTGAGTCGCTATCTCGTACCCACGTTAAAGGAAATCCCCGCCGAGGCGGAGTCTCTTTCGCACCGTCTCATGCTTCGCGCGGGACTGATCCGACAGCTCACAGCCGGGGCGTATTCCTACCTCCCGCTGGGCTGGCGGGTGCTCAGAAAAATCGAACAGATCGTCCGCGAGGAAATGGACGCAATCGGGTCGCAGGAATTGTATCTCCCAGCCCTGCAGCCGCTCGATATCTGGAATGAAACCGGACGCGCCGACGTGATGGACGAGATCATGTTCAAGTTCCAGGATCACAAGGGTCGCTGGATGTGTCTCGGTCCGACGCACGAGGAAGTGATCACCGATATCGCACGCGCGTATGTGCACTCCTACAAAGACCTCCCGCAGCAGTGGTACCAGATACAGATCAAGTTCCGCGATGAGGTCCGTCCACGGGGCGGTTTGATCCGTACGCGGCAGTTCACGATGAAGGATGCGTATTCGCTTTCAACCAGCCAGGAAAACCTCGATGACTGGTACATGAAAAACCGGCAGGCGTATTCGAACATATTTACACGAGCCGGACTACGTTACTTTATTGTAGGGGCGCATTCGGGTCCGATGGGAGGTTCGGGATCGGAGGAATTCATGATCCCTTCGGATTCCGGCGAAGACATGATAATTATCTGTGATGATTGCGGGTATCTCGCGAATCTTGAAATCGCCGCGAGCAAAATCAATCACCGTGAAAAACTCGACATTCCCATGGAGGATGTTGAAACCCCGGAGAAGCGTACTATCGAAGAGGTTGCGGGATTTCTCGGCGTGCCGGAATCCGAAACCATGAAGAGCGTCATTTATATGCTTCTTCCGGACGAACAACCACTGCTTGTATTGATCAGGGGAGACCTCGATGTTTCGGAAGCCAAGCTTGAGGTGGCTTTGAAAGGACAGGAGTACCGCCCGGCGCATCCCGAGGAAATCAAGGAAATGAGCGGTGCGGAGCCGGGATTTATCGGACCTGTCGGGCTGATAAAAGACGATATTCGTGTCATTATCGATGATTCCATACCTGACGGGGTTCCATTCATCGGCGGTGCGAATAAGGATAATTTCCACACGAAAGGCGTCACCCGTGGACGGGATTTCGATGGTGAATCGGCCGACCTGAGGGTAGCTCGCGAGGGGGATCAGTGCTCGCATTGCGACAGTGCGTTAAGGCATGAGAAAGCGATTGAGGTGGGCCACATTTTTAAACTTGGCACGAAATACTCCGACAGCATGGGCGCGATGTACCTCGATGAGAACAATGTCGAGAAGCCGATCATCATGGGCTGCTACGGAATAGGAATCGAAAGGATCATGGCGGGCGCGATCGAAGTGAATTCGGATGAGAACGGCATTATCTGGCCGATGAGCATCGCTCCATATCAGGTGATCATCCTGCCGCTCGATAAACGTAACGAGGAAATCTGGGAAAAAGCGGAGGAAATTTACGGGAAGCTGTGGGACGCGGGGATTGAGACATTGCTGGACGACCGTGACGCGTCGCCCGGATTCAAATTCAAGGACGCCGACCTGTTCGGGATTCCGATACAGATAATCCTTGGAAAACGCGCGCTTGGGAGTGGCAATGCCGAGGTGAAAGTGCGAAAGACCGGGGAGCGTACGGATGTGCCCCTGGAATCGCTTATGAGCGATCCTGTCGCAGCCATGCCATGGCTGAATGATCCATCGCTGAGCAGGCCATAGATCACGGGAAAACCAATTCCACTTCAAGAAATATTTGCGGGTGCGTTTCCTTTCCGGCGACGGGTTTGTATAATATCGATCGGAAAGGTTCAGAGCATTTACAGAAAGAACATGCCGGGAGGAAACCTCTGTGAGAATAACAAGCGTAATACTTGCAGCCACGCTACTTACGATACCGCTCTTGTTCGGAAGCTGTTTCGCGAGAGCAAAGCACGAGTTGACAAACAATCAAACTGAATCTGCCGCCACTGAATCTAGCGATCAGCCTTTGTTCTGGGTTGAGATAAATGGCAAATGGGGCTATATCGACAAGACCGGAAAGGTTGTTATAGAACCACAATTTGACCATGCTCGATACTTCTCCGAGGGTCTCGGGGCAGTGAAGATTGGGCAAGGGGAAACAGGCAAAATAGGTTTTATCGACAAGACTGGGATGATTGTCATCAACCCGCTGTTCAGCTCAACTGGTTGCTTCTCCGAGGGTCTTGCTCCAGTACAGGAATGGGGTACAGGAATACTTGGTGAGGATGGTAAATGGGGTTATATCGATAATACTGGTAACTACATCATAGACCCGCAGTTCGACCATGCTGATGGCTTCTCCGAGGGTCTCGGCGCAGTTCGGATTGGGGGTTCAGGAGAACATGGCGAGGGTGGCAGGTGGGGCTATATTGATAATACTGGTCAGTACATCATAGACCCGCAGTTCGATGCCGCTAGGGATTTCTCCGAGGGTCTCGCTGCAGTTCGGATTGGTGGTTCAGAAATACTGGACGAAAGCGGCAGATGGGGCTATATCGACAAGACTGGGAAGTTTGCCATCAACCGGGTGTTCGATGTTGCTTGGAATTTCTCAGAGGGTTTAGCCGCAGTGCTGATTGGGGATGAGGAAACAGGTAAGTATTGCTATATTGATAATACTGGTCAGTACATCATAGACCCTCAGTTCGATGATGCAGAGGATTTCTCCGAGGGTCTCGCAGACGTGATGATTGGGGACAGGTGGGGCTACATTGATAATACAGGGAGGACAGTCATCGACCCGCAGTTTATTGGCACTATTGGTTTCTCCGAGGGTCTCGCAGCCGTGATGATTGGGGACAGGTGGGGCTACATTGATAATACAGGGAGGACAGTCATCGACCCGCAGTTTATTGGCACTCTTGGTTTCTCCGAGGGTCTTGCGTGGGTGCTAGTTTGGGATAGTGAGACTGTCAAGCTGGGCTATATCGACACAACTGGGGAATATGTCTGGGAGCCTACGAATTGATAGGAGTGCCGGGTTCCGTTCTAACCTGTCCCCGATGCGAACCTGCAATAAAAAGGAATATTCCGTAGAATTACACCGTAGAACAGCACGGAAGTGCGTCCTTCTTTTTTTCAATCATAAAATATTTAAAAACGCACTGCCGTGCGGTTCTACGGGAAACTCATTTTTAAATTCAATCACTTAACCGTAATCTGCATTTTCTGGCGGAGGTTGAATACGGCGCGGGAGTGTATCTGGCACACCCTCGATTCGGAGATTCCCAGCACCGCCCCGATTTCTTTCAGTGTAAGTTCTTCTTTGTAATAAAGGGCAATTATCCGGCTTTCTTTTTCGGGAAGCTCTTCAATCGCCATCGCCATGAACTCCAGAAGATTCTGCTTCTCAGCCTCATCGTACGGGTCAGGCGCCTTAAGCGCGAGGTTCTCGCCGACGGTCGAGCCTGACCCGTCCTCGTCCTCGTAGAGCTCTTTCTCAAGGGATAAAATAAATGAATTGCTGCTTTTCCATAGGTTGTCGGATATCTCTTCAACCGTGGCACCCATCACCTTGGCAAGATCGGCGACTGTAGGGGTTCGACCGACCCGTTTCTGGAAATCTTCGGATGCCCTCTCAATTTCAGCTGCCCGTTTTCTCAAAGGACGGGAGAGAAGGTCCTGCTTGCGGAGGTAGTCGATTATCGCGCCTCGGACACGGATCGAAGCGTAGGTTTCGAATTTAACATTTTTAGAGGGGTCGAAATTATCGAGAGCGTTGAGAAGCCCGATGATTCCCTGGTGTTCGAGGTCTTCACGGTCGATATGCGGTGGAAGGTTGATAGCGATACGTCCGTAGATGTAATTGACGAGGTAGAGGTAAGAAATCGATAGCTCTTCACGAGCCTCGAGATTTCCATCCTTGAGGAACTTTTTCCATAAACGCTCCAGCTTTAAGGCCCGAGCGAGGTTTTTTACATCAGTTTCAAGTGGCATGATTAACCGGATTATTGATTAAACCGAGTTAAATCACATTAACGGGTTTGGTAATAAAAATCAATCATAATCTTAAAGCACCACCGTAAGCAGGAGAATTATGCCCACAATCACGACCAAACCAATCAGGATTGGAAAGATACCCAGGATATCCGGAGCTGCCTTTTCAGACAGAGTGGTTTCACTTCTGACGGTCCTTTTTGTCCTGACAAGAATATCATTAAATGAGAGCACGTTAATATAAATCCCCTTGGCAACCTTCAACCGGACCTTACGCCTTTCACCGGTCAGCGGTGCGATATCAACCACCATAGCCCGGATCGGGCGCCAAAACCCAAGTTTATAAGCACCGATCAGGCGACCGACCGTAACCGCCACATCGCTTCGGTCAAGGATCTCGACATAAGCCTTGTCACCGACTTCAATCTCTTTCACAAGGGACCCTTCAACAGGATCGATTACGAACCGTCCGACCAGGTACACCTGTAATCCAGGACTGGCAGTTGATTCTTCCTTGCTGTCCTTATTTTCGACCGATTCGGTCTCCAGGCCAAACCTGCTGCTGTTGGCCTGGAAGTCACTCTCAGATATGAATTCGTAACTGAGTTCCACATTTGCCCGGTCGACAATAATCTCTCCAATGATTGCCTCCAGCAGTTGTTTAAGGATTGGGCCAACCTGGTTGTAAGTGTCTGGTTCATTCTCTGAAATAATCTGGACCTCTGGCTCGTCCCATAAATCGAAAAGATAATTGAGAGCTGTACCATTCAATTTTTTTGAAATCCCGGTCCTTAGTTTCTGTGAATCATAAACTTTAAAACCGGCAGAATGTTCATTGAAGTATTGTCTGATTTCATCAAAAAAGTCTACGGATGGCAGTTTGAGCGGGATGCTCGAGATATATTCCAGGTCTGTCTCAAAAATCACCCTAAAAAGAATGAAATCACTTCTGCCCTTTTCGGTCAGGATAAAAATAAGCCCCGCGTTAGTTCTCCTGCCTGAGATGAACCTAGCCTTGATCGCAAGGTACCGGGGCATTAGCTCAAGGATTATTTTACGTGCTCCATCGATCTCGCCATTCGCTTCATCCACTGCGAGGCGAACGATATCCTCTTTCACGTTAAATTCCTTAACCAGTGTTGTAACAATTCCTTCTTCCATGACTAACTACTCCAAATCACCCCGCCGATTCCACAACCTCTTCCAGCGGTGTTTCCTCTAATTCGGCCATCGCCTGTTCCATTGCCAGTTCTTCCATGATTTTCCGTTCCATCGCTTTTCGAGCAAGTTCACGCTGGGCAGCCTGGCGGACATATTTCTCAGTCAGGTTTCCAATCATCAGACCGCCGCCTCCAAACACCAGACCACCGATCACGCCCATAACACAGGTCCACAGGATATCGCTGTTCGAAAATACCCCAGCCAGGATAACCAGCATGAAAGAACTGGCTGCCGATATAATCCCAATTTTTCTTCCGATCTCAGTCAAATTCTTAGCATGCCCCATTCTTACTTAAATTGCGTACAGGATTTCGCAACCGAGAATGATATCTCGATCCGAACCCTCTTTACTCTAATTAGTATCGGGAACCGAAGGCAGCTATTGCAGCTATGGGTGACTATTTCAGGACTTGGAAAGTGTTTTTCTCGAACTTCGGGAACAAGGCATTTTTTCCCTTATATACAATGATAAAGTCAGGTTAATCACTGGAGAAAATCGGCATCTCCCCGTGATTTATTTAATTTCAAGTAGAATTGGTCTGAATGGTTTTTTTTTAATTATGAGACACGCTCTAATGCACGGGGCTATCAATGGTCCTTTGCAGGGATAGTCAGGATGAATTCCGTTCCGCCGTCAGGATGGTTGCCGCCAGTGATATCGCCGCCATGATTTTTCGCGATCGAGTAACAGACGCTCAAACCGAGACCTGTTCCCTCGCCTGGTGGTTTTGTTGTAAAGAACGGGTCGAAAATCCTTCGAAGATATTCCTCCGGAATCCCAGGCCCCGTATCCCGCATCCTTATTTCTATCAATTCATCCACCCCATCCCGCGACTTCTCAATCATCCTTGTGGAAATCTCTAACCTGCCGCCAGTATCTTTCATCGCCTGAGCGGCGTTCATCGCGAGATTATGAAAAATCTGCTGGAGCTGTTTCGGATCGACCACAACCTCCGGCAGGTTCTCGGCGAGATTCCATTCGACATCGATCTTACTGAAAATAGGGTGAAATTTGAAAAATTCAAGCACCTGGATAATCAATTGATTTATATCCGACTTGTACGGCCGGATCATCGACGGGTTCGCATATTCCAGTAGCCGCCTGATAATGTCCTTTACCCTGTCGATATTCGCAAGCACCATCTGGTAAGGTTCCTCGTTACCGCCCTCACGCCTGACTCGTTTTGCAAGCGTATCAATGACAGTGTAAATCCCGGCGAGCGGGTTATTAATCTCGTGGGCGATACCGGCAGCGAGGAACCCGGTGCTGGCAAGTTTATCCGCCTGGAGAAGCTGCTCCTCGACCTTAACAAGCTCAGTCCGGTTTTCCATTAATACCAGGACAGCTTCAATTTTATCGGTTACATCCCTTAACGGGACAGCGATCAAACTCACCGTCAGGTCATCGGGACCGGTATCGGACAGTGATTTATTAATTACAGAGGTTTCCTTTCCTTCGAAACCCGATTCGATAGCCTCGACAAGCTCAGGATTCAATTTGTCCGCGATTGATTCGAAATGGCGGTTAATCAGCGTGTGCGGACTGCCGGCGCCGATCATCATTGTGAATGCCCTGTTGCAGGCCATGAATCTACGATCGTTGTCGAGGGTGAAAATCCCGATTGGCGCCGTACGTATAATCGAGCTTGCAAGTTCGGCGTTCTTTCGACTTTCCTCCTCGAATTTTTTTCTTTGGGTGATGTCCTGGGCTATTACGAGCACACGCTCCACCTCACCCGATTCTCCTTTTATCGAACTGGCGGAAATGTATGCAGGGAAGACAGTACCGTCATTTCTCTGAAGCAGAAGCTCCCCGTGCCAGTTCGTGTTTCCAAGTGTCCGCTCGAAAAGGTCTTCGAGGAGGGACCTTGAAAATTCTTCAATACCCTCAAGGAGGTCCCTTCCTATTAATCCTTTTTGGGATATTCCAAACGCATCCGCCGCGGATTTATTCGCAAAGGTGATTTTCCTCTTTCTGTCGCATGCAAGGACGATATCAAATGCATCCTCAAGGAAACGCTGCAACATAACCGATTGATCAGCCGTGACACCCATACAGGATTAATATCATTTAAAGTGGTTCAATAATTGAGGGTACTACTGTTTTAAAGAATTATTAATAATGAAAAACCCCGCCATTTAATACCATTTCCAGAAAATAACATTTATTTCAGGTGCGCCGGCATTGCTGGCGGCCGTTTTTGTTTGGTGCCGACAGGACTGTAGGCGC
>CBDURU010000065.1:0-19884 GCA_965369865.1 uncultured bacterium
TTCTACGGAGGCAGGCCCGTTTTCTTAGACGCATTGCCATGCAGTTCTACGGAGGCAGGCCCGTTTTCTTAGACGCATTGCCATGCAGTTCTACGGATGAGGAGAGCGCGCGGGGATTTGAGAAACTTCACCATAAGATCAGGCACCTCCAAAATCGCGGTGCGATTGTGGAGGCGGCACCGGGGGAGGGCTACATTCCTACAACCCATCCGCCAGGATATCATCTGCAAGGATATCATCCGCCAGGATCTCCGCGACATCGCGGACTTTTGCGTTCTCCACGCCCTTATCTCCATAGCCGTCCGTGATCATCATCTGGCAGAACGGGCACGCGACACAAACCTCATCCGCTCCGGCTTTCATTAACTCATCGACTCGTTCATGATTGATCCGTGTGCCTTCGGTTTCCTCTGTGAAAAGCATTCCACCGCCAGCGCCGCAGCAGAAACTCTTTCGTTTCGTCCGTTCCGGTTCGTGAATCGTCACGCCCGCTTTTTTAATCAAACTTCTCGGGTTTAAGTAATCCGCATCGGGACCGTATCTCGACAAGAGGCACGCGTCGTGGAAAACAACATCCTTCGATACTTTACCGTTAAGTTTGAGCTTGCCATTATTTAATAGTTCCATCAGGAAATGAGAGTGGTTAACCATCTCGATATCCGGGTTCAAACCCATTTCCCTGTACTCTTTCAGCGTTCTCAAACAATGCGGACATGTAGCAACGATCTTACCCGGGTTCGCTTCGTTCAGGATTTCGATATTCATCTCCGCCATCGTCTGGAAGAGGAATTCGTTCCCAGCCCTACGAGCCGCGTCACCGGTGCACCGCTCTTCCATTAATACCCCGTAATCGACTCCTGCCGAATCGAGGAGTTTCTTAAACGCGAGCGCGACTTTCCGGTACTGGTCGTTGTAGCGTGCCATGCAGCCCATCCACCAGAGGATTTTTCCTTCCCCGTATTCGGGAAAATCATTTTCAGAAAGGAATTCCGCCGCGTCAGCCTGCTGGTAATTCCATGGATTGCCGGTGGATTCCAGGTTGTCGAACAAGGGACGCATGGCGTCGGGGAAAATACTGTTCGCGACATACCCGCGCCGCATTTCGATAATCGCGATCGGCTGGTCGATTCCTAATGGACACTGGAATGCGCACGCGCCGCATGTGGTGCACTGCCAGATTTGTTCCTGGAAAATTGGATCGCCAACCACTTTCTTCTCAGGATCCTCAATGTAGATCTTCTGCAGGCTCAGAATGAGTTCCTTCGGGTCAAGCTTCTTTCCGGTTATACGGGCAGGGCAATTATCAAAACAACGTCCGCATTCGACACAGGTGAACGAGGCAAGAATCATGTATTTCCCAAGGTCTGTATATTTTTCCGCGCCGAGGTACATATCCTCTTCATCAATCGATTCATCTTCGAAGTCGATATTGAGCGGCTTGATCGCCGCAAGCTCGAAATCCTTGAAAAAGACTGTGAAGATGCTGAACACAAGGTGAAGATGTTTTGAACGCGGCAGGAGAATCAGGAAAGTCGCGATTACGAAAATATGTATCCAGCCGTTAATCTTGAACGCAAATGAATCCTCTTCGAGTACGAATACACCCAGGATATAGGTGACAACCGAGGCCAGGATCAAAAGCGCGATAGCACCCGATTCATAAGAGAGCTCTGCCCCCAGTGCCGGAGGTCGAATAATAAATCGCCTGATTAACAGGATTGATATCCCGAAGATACATAAGACCGCCCAGCATCCCACAAGAATCCGGTAGTAATCGTGAAATGGTCCGTTTCCTAAAAGGCCGAATTCAAAACCGGTGAGTGCACGGACAAACGCGTCGGCAGTCTCAATCATGAACACTAGAAAAGTCCAGAAAACAACCGCATGTGCGGTCCCTGGTCCGGGACGTCCGGCGATCACTGTACTCTGGAAAAAAAACTCCCTGAACCATCGTACAATTCGTTCACCTATCCGGTCGAACGGTAACGAACCCCGTCCCATCCAGATAATCCTGATTCTTTGAATAACAGGATATAAGAAAAATCCAAGGGCGGTTAAAACAAGAAGCGCAAGTATTACTTTTTCGATTGGAGACGTGTGCATGTGAAAATCCTCACAAAGCTGTTGGCAACCGAGTAATTATAAAGAACCCGGCGACAGTAAACAACTGCTTTCTCGCTCATGCTTATCCATATATTTAACATCATTAATATCAACGCCGGGCTGGCAGTTATTCTCATTCAACGTTACAATTCCCACCGTCAATATTCTGAAGGCAGCCACGATGTTTCACATGCGACAACTGGGAGATTTGATGATCCTCCAAACCGACCTGTTCCCGGTTTCGCTCAAGCATGCCTTCACGACCCGACGGTTAAAAAAAGCGGGACCGAAAAAGGGCGCCGATTTCAGGATCAATTCAATTAATGAAACCGTTCAATGGTGGATTAAACTCAGGAACTCTCTATTCACACCGAACCACACGCTTTATATTCATAACCAGGAACATGGAGGAAATGTCCGTGTAGTCGGTCCGGATGAACCTACAGACGATGTGCAAAATGTCGATGGTTTTAAATTCAGGATTCTCGGCGATGGCGATGGAATAATCAAACCTTTCGGAAGAGTACCGGCTTTTATTGGTATCACCACCGCTGACTGCCTTCCCTGCATAGTGTACGAACCAAACTCCCATGCAGTCGCGGTAATTCATGCGGGATGGCGGGGACTTACTTCAGATATCCCGGCAAGCGCGATCCGGGCATTCAAGGCAAATCTGGACCTTTTACCTCAAGATCTTCTCTGGGCAATTGGTCCATCAATCGACAGAAAAAATTACGAGGTTGGAACCGAAGTGATAGCCGGACTTGAGGCTTCCGGATTTGCGGAATCCGACTGGCTTGAAAGCCCGGATTCGATTCCCTGCTGGATAAAGTCGAAACGAAGAGATCATTACATGCTGAACCTGGCCGAATGCATGTGTCGCCGGCTGGTTTCGCTCGGCGTCCCGGAAAACCAGATCGATATTTGTAAACTCTCAACGTTCGACAATCCTAACCTGTTCCATTCTTACAGGCGTGATGGAGGAATCAAAGGTTTACAGGCTTCTGTTGTCGGGTAGGTTTACCTTTTGCCGATTTATTGTTAAATTTCTCGCACTACTACTATTATTTTGAAACATTTTTCCAATGGCATCATCACCTAGGAGTGTTCTCGTTGAAATTGAATAAATATAAAATTCCCGAATGGTTTCTGGCCGGGTTACTGGTTGTAATTTTCATCCACAATCCCGCACCCGTCCACGCTCAGGGTTTAGACCTTCTCTCATCAACCGGCGATCCAGATGACCCAGGCTTCCTGACTTTGAACGACTGCCTTGAGATTGCTTATGAAAACAACATCGGCCTGATGCGTATACGCCTCGGTATTGAAGCCGGTTTCCTTGAAAGGATACGGAACGAGAGCATTTTCGATCCCGGTTTCGACCTCAATCTTTCATACCGCCAGCAGGATTCTCCCGACTCGACATCCAATTCCAGCGGCACGTCCAACACCCAGTTGGGCATGAACTACAGGCATCCGATCTGGAACGGCAGCTCCTGGGTTATTTCAATCGACCAGACGGTTGCCGAGGGTTCGTACAACTTCGGCGAGGGTTCCGAATCGTACAGAACCTACAATTCGCAATTCGGAATCGCCTATTCGATGCCGATCCTTGAAGGCTACGGTGAAAGGATAAATCGCATCGGCGTCAGAAAATCCGATATTGGTATCTTCAGAAGCGAATCCGCGGTAAACAACGCGGAGCGTGCCCTGCGCTACAGCGTGATCCAGGCTTACATCCTGGCCACGCTTTCAGAAAAACAGATCGAAGTAGCCGAGCTCAGTCTCGACACCGCCGTTAACCTGGTTGAACGGGTCCAGGCGCTCATCGATGTCGGGCAGATCGCACCGTACGAACTCCTTTCAGCACAGTCCGGACTTGCACAGAGGCAGGAAGCCGTTCTCAACTCGAATACCGACCTTGCGAATTCGCACGATTTCCTTAAGGATGTAATCGGGCTTCCAATCATCGATGATATTTCCGTCGGCCTTGCTGAATTCCAGGGGATTATACTCGATGTGGACGCGGACGATCTCTTTTTCCTGGCGCAGCAGAACCGTCCCGATCTTGAAGATATCGATCTGCGCATTCAACAGTCGCAACTCGATCTGATGCTCGCGACGGATCGAAGGCAGGCGTCGCTCACATGGAATACAATTCTGAGCGTGGCGGGTCAGGACGACGGTTACAGTGAAAGCCTCAGCGACATGAACCATTTCTCCTGGTACACCGGGCTTGAGTACCAGCTCCCCCTCGGCGGAAATCGCGCGGCCGCAGTCGATGTCTCATCGGCGCGACTGGCACTCGATCAACTCGACCTTGAAAGAATTGAATTACTCAGGAATCTCCAGCTTGAAATCCGGGCCGCGGTTGAGGAATTCAACAACGCGCTGCTCAGGGTGGACGTCACATCACAGGGGCTTGAGGTCCAGGATGTGAAAATGGAGAGCGAGCACGCAAGGCTTGAACTTGGGCTTATTACATCGCGCGACCTTCTGGATTCCGATCTCGAACTCGCAAACGCGCGCCTGGCAGTGGAGTTCGCGCTTGCCGACGCTCTCAACGCGATCGCGAAGCTCGAGTTCCTGACGAACGTTCAGTTAATTAACGATGCGGTAATTCTGGGCGGAATTATGTCGGATGCAGAGGTGATTGAATAATGGCCGAACATCCGCTCATACGCCTTGAGGGAATATATAAAATCTACAAAATGGGAGAATCCAAGGTCAGGGCGCTCGACGGTGTGTCACTCACTCTTGAGGAAGGTGAGATGCTCGCGATCATGGGATCGTCCGGGAGCGGAAAGAGTACCCTGATGAACGTTCTCGGATGCCTCGATCGCCCGACCGACGGCAAATACTGGCTCAATGGTGAGGATGTCAGCGACATGACCGACAATGAGCTCGCGAAAATTCGTAACAAGCGTATCGGTTTTGTTTTTCAGATGTTCAATTTGCTGAAACGCACAAGCGCCGTTGAAAATGTCGAGCTTCCTCTGGTCTATTCCGGCACTAAAAATCGCCGCAAGCTGGCACTTGAAGCTCTCGAACATGTCCAGCTCAGAAACAGGTATAAACACAAACCCAACGAGCTTTCGGGAGGAGAACAGCAGAGGGTGGCTATTGCGCGTGCGATCGTCACCGATCCTGACATAATCATGGCCGATGAGCCTACCGGTAATCTCGACAGCAAGGTCTCAATGGAAATCATGGAATTTTTCTGGGAGTTTCATCAATCGGGCAAAACCATTGTCCTCGTTACACACGAAATGGATATCATGGCGTTCGCGACACGCGTTATCACCCTCGTGGATGGAAAAATTTTATCCGATGTTAAACAGACATCATGCATGGAGAAAAAAACAGAAAAAATTGCATAACTGAAAATTATTAAATTAAGGACGACTTTAAGAATATGGAAAACTATGAGATAGAAGAACCGGGTAACATTGATGAATTCGATGATAACGAGTTTATCGATGATCAAGACGATGAGGAACTTTCAGTAGCCGAGAAGGTGATCGGGGTTTTCATTTCACCCGGTAAAACTTTTAAATATTTATCGGAACGCCCGGATTTCTGGTCGCCGTTTATTATTATTTCACTTGTCCTTATTGCCTGTGGGATGTTGTACATGACAAACCTGATGCCGATGCTCGTGAGCGAAACGATAGCAAAGACTCAGATAGAACTTGAAGCGGCAGGGGTATCGGAAAGCGAGATAACCGAGATAATTTCAGCAATGGCGAAATATATGCCTTATGTTTTCTACGGGCAGTCAGTTATCGGGCAGCCAATAGGAATACTGATTGTCTGGCTCCTGCTTACACTCGGTGTATTTTTCATCGGCCTTATGCAGGGACTGAAAACCGACTTCAAGAAGCTCTTCGGTGTACTTCCATGGATATCATTTATCGGATTGCTGCCGGTACAGATAATAACAACGATTATTTATATGTCGGGACGCGTTACGGAAATGGCAGACATGCAGAACATGCGGATTGTAAAACCATACAGTCTGGCAGGACTATTCCCTGAAAGTGTCGAGTTACCGAAATTCGCGATGGGTATCCTTGGCACTATCGATCCGTTCTACATCTGGTCAATGATCGTAATGGTGATCGCCCTCGAGCATGTTAATAACTGTAAAAGATCACAGGCAATAATTACGACAGCCATTATCGCAGTCATAGGACTTGTGCTCAGCGGTGTTGCAACAAACCTGGCGCCATAGTGATGGACCGTTACGTAATAACCGGCCTGTTGAATTATTATTAAAAACGCTACACGTGAATTATCATGGCTAAGAAAAGAAAAAAACGGAAAAATAAAGCTTTACTGAACTGGATATTTTTTATCGTACTGGCCCTCATAGTCGGAGCGATATCGTGGTACTCCTACACCCGGACCCAGGAGGACACTCAGTGGACATTTCAGGAATTCCAATCGTCTGAATCCGTTTATACAGGCGATCTCGAATTGAGTGTCCTTGCGTCGTGCACCGTACATCCTTTCGAGACCATCGAGGTCCGTCCCGAGGCCAGCGGTAAAATTGTGGAATTGTATTTCGATTCCGGCGACTGGGTCGAAATTGGCGACCCGATGGCGTTACTCGACCAGGACGATCTGCTGATACGGCTTGATACCAGCCGCGCGAACCTTTCCAGATCATACGCCCAGCTCGAATTGACCAGAAGAGGTTATACTCCGAGAGAACTCCAGCAGTACGACGCGCAGGTTGAAAATGCCCAGCTCGCCCTCGATGAAGCGCTTGAGGATCTGGCTTATACACAGGAACTTCACGATGGCGGTTTCGCGTCCGATGAAGATCTCGATAATGCCGAGTATGGGGCCGAACAGGCAAACCAGAATCTCGAGCATGCCCGGGACGCCCGTAATGTTTTGATAGATGGGACTACGAGCGAGGAATTGCAGGTGGCGTATGCCAACGTTGCCATTGCACAGGCGGCGGTAAGCGAAGCTGAAAATGCACTCGGGGACGCGACTATTTATTCCCCTATTTCCGGAACGGTCATGGACAAGTACGTTAACGAAGGCAGCGTGATTGTTTCATCTCTCGCGGGCTTTGGTGGCGGCGATGTACTTTGCACTATCGGCGATCTTACTACCATGAAATCTTACGCATCGGTAGACGAAGGCGATATTGGCCTGGTTACCCGGGGACAGATTGTCAATCTTGATTTTGATGCATACCGTGACGAAACTTTCGAAGGGGTGGTGCTTAAAATTCATCCCCAGGCTACTTTAACCGGAGGGCTTAATTCTTTCACCGTGGAAATTGAGGTCCCGAACGAGGATGGCAAACTGATGAGCGGTATGCGCGGCGAAGCGGAGATCATCACGGAAAAACACACCGATCTTCTGCTCGTACCCGACCGCGCGATCGCCGCGCACGAGGAAAAACAATACGTGTTTGTTGTCAATGAGGACGATTCAATCGAGGTCCGCGAAATTGAGACCGGATTGACGAACTACATGATAACGGAAGTTTTAAGTGGACTTGAAGAAGGCGAGATGGTCATTACAAGGGGGGTTCCGCGCGATTTACTTGAGGAACTTGACGAAAACGGCAACCGTAGAAGAGGCGGTGGAATCGTAATCAGGTCTTCGTAAGGTGCACTTGCTGACGCGCGTGGCTCTGATATCATATCAACTTCAATCGCCGGGTGCTGGCCACACGCGTTCATCCTGCATCCTTCGTGATCATTAACATCCTGTATCCCAAAGGTGCACTTGCTGACGCGCGTGGCTCTGATATCATATCAACTTCAATCGCCGGGTGCCGCCCACACGCGTTCATCCTGCATCCTTCGTGATCATTAACATCCTGTATCCCCCAGGAAATCTAAAACCTCCCAAAACCCGAAAAGCTTGTGGGTGAATGTTAAACCTCCCGGCCTATTGCACTTCAACGCCTGATTTGTACCGGGATTCGTTCAAGTTGCAGTTGCAGACGCACTTCCTCATCCCAGTATCCGTTCGGAAAATACATGCACAAAAAACCGTTCTGACCTCCACTTGAATAATGAGTGTCCTCGCCACTCGGGGCCAGGTTGATCGTAGTGCCAAAATTTCCGCCCATGTAAACATTACCATGCTGGTCAGTTACCACCGCTTCCCCCCTGTCAATCGATGTACTTCCCGGTGTGCGGACCCACAGGATAACGCCACTGGAACTATATTTACACAGGAAAATATCAGTGGAGCTGGAGTATTCACCACCAGTATTGATCCGAATATCGCCGCCCCCGGTCGGGTTAAAATCCGCCGTCTGGTCAAATTTACCGGTTGAATACACATTACCCAGGCCGTCTGTGTTCACATCCAGCGTTTCGGCGGTACCTCTTGCGTCGACGAACCTGATCCACTGGTAATACCCACTGCCGTTAAATTTTATCGTGTATCCATTTGTCCCTCCCGGGCTGCATTCTGACGGCACCATCGTTTGATTTCCCGCAATATCAAAGATTTTTACCTCAGGCCCGCCGAGTGCCCCGCCTGCATAAATTGAATTATCGTATGGATCGAACGCGACGCTGTTCACCGATCTCGTGCCTTCGGCCTGCCACATGGTCGTCCAGGCGAAATTACCCGCACTTGTATACTTGCACAAAAACCTGTTGCCATCTCCACCATAATCCTGGGTTAAATATGGAGGAGCAGTTCCGCTGGTAAAATTTATCTGATACCCGTCAACCTCACCGACGACATAAACATTACCGAAGTGATCGACATCAAGTGCATCCGCCTGTTCATAAGGAGCCTCACCGCCAATCGTACGCGTCCACTCTACAAAACCACCGGGATTGAAGTTAATCAGGAATGCATCGGAGAAGCCGCTGGACTGGTGCCAGTCGGCACCTGCCGACGGATCGAGATCAGCACTTCCGTGGAAATTTCCAAGCACATACACGTTGCCGGGTACCGCGAATTCCACATCGACAGCTTCATCATCCTCAGGTCCTCCCCATGCGACCGCCCAGATGCAGTTGCCCCACGCGCTGACCTTGCATAAGAACGCATCATTACCGCCACTGGAATTCAAAACCGAATTCCGTCCGGGACTCGTGCTGAATCTGAAAGCCTCATTGAAATATCCCGCCACATAAACATTTCCGTAATTATCGACTGTAACCCCCATCCCGGTTGCGTAATCACTTTCGGACGCGCTGCCCCATGAAATCGCCCATTTGAAAGTACCGCCTCTGTTGAATTTAGACAGGTACGCGTATTCAGTAGTTGCGGGAACCGAGAAATGGTACTCGTTGTTATTTTCATCGCCCGAAAAATTCATCTCCCTGTAAAAAGAACCTGTGACATAAATATTTCCTTGATCGTCCGTGGCGATGTCTTTGACGTACGCTTTCCCGTTTTCGTGGGTCCAGGTACGTGCCCATCCGCTCTGGGTGGTTAATTCGATTCCGGGTCTCATATCCGGTCGCGCTTCAGGTGAAGTATCGCTAGGCACATTGTCGCGTGTGTCGACTGAGAACTTCAACTGTTGCGACACGTCGTTAATGGGATTGATATGCGTTGGCTTAAATAATCCCCCACCATTCAATCCGGTACATCCGGTAATGAATATCGAGGCAAGAACTAGAATAATAACAGTCGGGTCAGCTTTGGGAAACCGTTGCATGAGTCAGTCCTCCTTCATCAGTAGGGGAGTTTATCATATTTGAAAATCGATGACCTAATTATGTCCCCCACTACAGGGGAATGGTTCTATTCGACTATATTGTTTTTTTCGTAGCCCGGAAACCCGCTGAGCAAACAACCAGTTTTCTAATATGGTGGGATGGGTTTACGGGATCGTTTTAAGGTAATCAAACATGTGACCATCGTGGGATCGACACTCCGGGTGCCGCCCACACGCGTTCATCCTGCATCCTTCGTGATCATTAACATCCTGTATCCCCCAGGAAATCTAAATCTTCCCAAAACCCGAAAAGCTTGTGGGTGAATGATGATAATTACCTGTTATTACAATCCAGATTCGAGGTTTCACCCACAAGCTCATACAAAAACGCAAGATAAGGGATTCTATTTTACAACCTTAAAAATCCCATAGTCCAAATAACTAAGTTAATCGCTTGTGGGCGGCACCCGGTGAATGAGCCAGTAAAAAATTCAGGATCATTTATTTATACAAATCACTGTAGAACAGCACGGCAGTGCGTCCTTTATATCAAGCGCAAACGCACTGCCGTGCTGTTCTACGGGGTTTACATATTTCCCTCAACGCCTGACTTGGAGCTGGATTCTTCCATTCTCCAGTTATATCTGCACTTGCTGACGCGCGTGGCTCTGATCGGGCCTCTGACGCGCGTGCCTCTGATATCAACTTCAATCCAAAACCGATATATGCTCCAACGCCAGTGTTAATGCCGTTACAACTGACTCATCTTCCTCGATTTCAAGCCTTGAGTTTATTGTTCCGATCGCTTCGTTCAGGGCATCGTGTAAGTCTTCCTCAACACCCACTGTCTCCATTGTGAGTCCATCGAGGGGAATGGTACCGAGCGCATTCGCGGCTTCGTACCTTACCGATGGATCGTCGCTCCCGAGATATTCCACGATCGCATCGATCGATTCAGGCGTCGCGTATGTTCCCAGCCAGTAAAGGCATGTCGTTGTGTACGAATCGAGATGTTCGATCAGGAGATCCTCTGCTTCGTCCGCGTGCATTTCACCAAGTACCGCAAGCGCGCCACCGACAACCCTGCCATGGTATGGAGCGTCCGCCGGATCGTTCTCGATAATTTCGATCAGCGATTCCAGGAGTGGTTCCTCATCGAATATCGTGAAATCCTGGTTATCAAAAGCGGTAAGCATCCGGCGCACCGAATTCACATCGGTTGGGACTGCCGATACCTGTAGAATGGGCACTGTCAGGATTATGATGGTTAGTATAATTAAGTATATTCGTCGCATTTTTGCACCTCGATTCAATCATTACGGCATGTAGAATGCATCCGGGAACCAAGTATTGAAGTACATCATATTTTCAGCCTGGCTGTCAATCAGAGTAGTGTTCATGTTTATGTCATCAACCGATACAAAGTAATCACTCACCTGCGTACCGGCAGGCCAGTACATTAAATTTCCCATACTCGCATCAATGGGATCGCAGTAAATTCCGGATGGACCCGTGTCGCAGTACGAAATCTGGTTGCAGTTATAACCGTAATCAATCCAGTACATGTCAGCCAGCAAGCCAACAATGTGCCCCATCTCGTGCGCGAGTGTTGCGTCCGTACCCCAGTCTGACATGGCTGAGTAGGATGAAGAGTAATCCTCGGTAGCATACTCGCACTCGATCATCGCGTATGCGGCCGCACCCGCCATATCGGGAAAGTCGTCCACATAAAACACGTTCACAGAGCCGTCCAGAGTGTTATACAGTTGCCACATCTCGTATGTCTCTTCAACCGTCGCGGAGAGCCAAGCGGTATTGTCGATATATGTGACGCTTGAAAGCGTTACCGACCCGCCAAAATAAATACCATAGAATTCATTCGCCCAATCGATATCCTGCTGGACTTTGTCCGGTGTTGTTGCTGGATCTGTCCCGGTGCTCGATCTGACAATATGCGCGTGGACATAAAATTCGGTCATGTCCACCGCCGTGACTGACAGGTCGGTTGTCAACTCGTACTCCTGGTCCTGGCTGTGTATAGCCGATGACGCCGTGACCTTGATATAGCATGTCCCTTCAACCAGTGCCGGAACAACGATCAATTCCGCCATGTTACCGACCAGTTCGGAGGAACCGATCGGTGGCTCCGCCGGATTGCCGTACAGGTAAAGATCATTATCGTTCGCGTCGAAATTGTCCAGTGAAATTGAGCCGTCTGTGCCTTCCTCCGGAACCATGAATATATACCAGTCGGGGTCCGTCGGGTGACACACCGTTCCTGTTTTATTGTCTACAAGCTCGATTGAATCCGCTGTCAAATATGTATTGTTTCCGTCCTGGTCATCACATGACACGACAATTTCTTCGAGGCCCATGACCAGTGTGAAATCCCTGTCTCCAACCGGACTGCTTTCCTGGGCTTCAATAAGGATAAAATACTCGCCTGCTTCCAGCGACGGGATATCGAGATGCTCGTCCGCTGTCCCAAGCTGATTTCCCGTAAATAATGGATTCGTAATTGTCGCATCGAACAACGCGATATCGTTATTTGCATAGCCCTGGTTATCAAGATCGATCGTGCCGTATCCGATCGAGTCCGTGGAAATTTCGAACGTAAACCAGTCAAGCTCATCACCGTCGAGACAGACCGATTCATTTACATTGTCATTCAGCCCGACCGCATCCGCCGTTTCAACCGTGTTGTTGTCGTCAAACGTACAGTCTTCCCCTATTCCCGTAATGCTTGTAGTCAGATTGTACCAGAGCGGCGTGAAGATATTATCGGTTTCCAGGGCTACTTCAATGTAATAATCCCCTTCCGTCAGACCGCTGATAATTATTTGTTCATCCACATTGCCGGGATTCGAACTGTTATCTATAAGAGCTGACGGACAGCCCGCATATAGAAGCAGGTTCATGTCACTTGTTTCAGAAGTGGTGAGGCTGATCGTACCCGATGCTGAACCGGTCATGTTCACATGGAATTTATACCAGTCGGTCTCGTCAACGTTCTGGCACAGTATCCCTTCCACGCTCTCCTCCGGGCCGATATCCCATGCCGAGATGCAGTCGTCGCTCGTGTTGTCCTCGCACTCGGGTATCGCCACATCGACATAGATCATGTTATACGCGGCGACCATTACGTCCGGGGCCTCAACCGCACCCTGTTTATATGATGTACCCGGAGCGGTGACACCTATATAGACCGGTATTGCCCCGGTTGCGGAAGGCTGTCCGGTGAGGGTCGCGGTGAGAATCGCTTTTCCCATCCCGGGTTCGTCAATCGACGGCATCACGCCTTCCTCAAATTCACAGTACGGTGAAACAACCACAAGCGGTCCGATCTGGCCATCGTAATCATCGAGCCAGCCCTGCCAGTCCCAGATTTCGATTTCCAGGCCGAGTTCTCCACCGCCCATCGGAGCGCCGTCTATCGTCCAGAGAGTGTTCGATGTCGCCTCTGCATCAACGATAAACGCTTCATCCGAGTTCGCCTCCAGCGGGAAATCGTTCGGTACATCCGGCGGGACATCGGACGGCATGTCCCAGCTTACATCGATTGCATAGTTGAAATAGATTTTCAGTTTTTCATCTATAATTGGGAACACGATTTCCCATTTCCGGTAATTCGTGTCGTCATCGTGCAGCACACCGCGTCCAAGTACGCTTGTCGGGGGCACCATCGTCAGGTAATTGACCTTGTAGTAATCCGTCAATGCCGACGCGAACTGCTTGTAAGGGTTAATAGTCGAGTCCAGAGGGTTATCCTCCGGTGGATCGATGCCAAGGATTCCCGGACTGTAACCCAGCAACCCGGGAACCGGGAACTCGACCGGATTCCAATAGCGAGTATACCCGTCCGCATTCAGCACCTTCGGATCGTTGTCGCCGGGCAGGTTAAACCCTCCGGAGCTGTGCTCGGCAGTGGTGATCAGGATAGCCCGTACATCGAAGGCCGAGAACTGGGAGAATCCGGGAAACGGATGTGTGATTCCCATCCTGACAACGAATAATCCGTTGGCGGGATCGGACTCGTTCGTCAACACCTTAAGGCTCATTCCCATCGCCATGTCAACCGGTTTTGCGATATTCAAATGAAGCTGCGAGGTTCGGGCGGGGATCATGTTGATTTCGCCCGTCGCCGGATCGAACTCGCATTGCCAGTACCCCCACAACTGGTGAGTAGAATCCGCGGCGGCTTGGGGTGCAGTATCGGAAGCCTGCGGGGCAACCGGCTGGTTACCGCCTGACGCGCACCCAATTAGAATAAAAACCAGAAGGAGGGTTACCAAGGAAGATGAATTACGTAACATCGTGATTGGGCTCCTGGGATATTTTGGATTAAATAATTTTTACCTGCCTTACCAGGTCGGTTAATCTCACTTTAATTCGATCAGATTCTACCACAATTGAAAAAGCTTTGGCTCTCAGCTTACCCTTGTCAACTACTTTGGGGCATCAATCCAACAATCCGACTCGAAATAATATCAAAAAATGTACATATCAACCATCTATTGGACTCGAAAAAGTTACAGGGTGGAACCGGTCCCCATTAAGGCATATTTTAAAAATTTCGGTATAATCTCCGGGTGACCTCGACCGATGTCAAAACGCGTGAGCAGTTCCGATGGATTCCCTGGGTACTGGTCCCGGCGATCTTTATCATCTTCGCGTCTCACCCCACGAGAAAATATTATTTTGACGGGGTGGTCTTCGCTTCGATTATCGAGCACGGACCTTACGAATCGCTCTTTAACCCCCATCACCTTCTCTACACATGGCTATTTTCAGCGATCCATGACGCGATCGAAAAAGTCTCCGGATATGACGTAAAAGCTCTCTATGTCATGCAATGGGGGAATATCATCCTTGGAAGCATCGGGATCGGGCTGATCTGGAAACTGGTCTCCAGGCTTGTTGAGGACAAGGGTTTCGCGATCCTTGTGGTTCTGCTCGGATGCTTCAGTTTCACCTACTGGCATTACTCCACCGATGCCAACGTATACATCATCTCGACTGTTTTTCTTCTCATTGCCGCGGACCGGCTCGAATTGATCACCCGCCACCGTCCGCCGCGAGACGGGGATTTTATTTTCATCGGGATTTTTAATGCCTTTTCAATCCTGTTTC
The DNA here is from genome assembly GCA_965369865.1 of uncultured bacterium. Lineage (GTDB taxonomy): Bacteria > JAJVIF01 > JAJVIF01 > JAPKYR01 > JAPKYR01 > JAPKYR01. The sequence goes on from CBDURU010000065.1 coordinate 14,894, forward strand.
ATCAATTGAATATTTTCTGGATGGCAGCGGTGATCGGATGCCTTGCCCTCAACGCCGTGCCCGGTTCGAAATCCGAACGCTGGAAATTCTGGTGGATTTATCTTGCGAGCCTTGCGATTCCCGGCCTGATCGCATATTTCGGGATCGGGATTTTCGTTCTCCATCACACAACCCCCGGTGCATTTCTTTTCTGGATCACCGAGTACGGCCATGAATCGAGTTACTGGATCTCGTCGTGGAGGGAAATCCCGCTGGGAACATTAAACGGTTACCTTATGACGTTCTTTCACCGCACCTCGATTGCCCCGGGAATTCTGGATTACGACCTTGGCCTGGCTTTCGAGGAAGGACGTATTTTTAAGGGGATATTGAAAAAAGTTTTCGGCTACTACTCAATCGGATTTTTATTTTTCATCTATCTCGCATCGCTTTACAACATCAAGAAATTCTCGCTTCAGTTTCCCAAACGAGCGGTATTTGTGTTCTCTTGGCTCGCGCCATATGTAATTTTCCAGTTCTTCTTCATGCCGTTGAATTATTTCTACAAGATTTTTATTTTCGTCCCTCTCCTTTCAGTCTTCGCATGGTACGGGCAGGTAAAAATCACAAAGGAGAAGAAATGGTTCAAGTGGAGCCTGTTCGCTCTTTTCGTGTTATTCACGTTCACCGAGGAACCCATACTCGCGATCCTTGTTTTGATCTTCATCCTTGTGTTCGAGTTCCTCCAGCCAAGGAAAAACGAAATCTACCGCCAGGGACTTATCATCCTGATGGTCTTCCTCGGTTTGTTTAATTACATCGCGGGGATCGCGCCGGAATCGAGGCTCGAGAACAATCCGGAAGTCGTGCACGCAATGGAACTGGAACCGTATTTTCATGATGGGGATATTTTGATTTTCGTTGGCGGTTATGATTATCCCGGCGGCTGGATCATTTCCGCACTGACACGTGCGGAAGTTATCAGCCTTCGCAAATTTTACGAGATGCCGCCGGGTCGGAGAAACATAATTATTGGATCATCCCCGGAAGGTAATGGAAAAGTATACATTCACCCCAATGTTTCAATTAATTCGGACCAGGTCCGGAATTGTGCCGGGGAACTTGGGGTGAGTGTCGAAGAATTAATGTCGGTGCTCGAAAATTTCGATCATACTCCCGGCTTCGTGCTTGATGGTGAGAATTTCGACATCCTTCTTTACGGCGTTCCTAATATTAATAACGATTAAAAATGATTGTGTTACAAGTAATCTGATTCCGTGGCGATACAGGAGAAAAACGAACTTTGCGGACCGTTTGCGAATTTTTTCACATCCGGTTAACCCGTGTGTCTTTCCTTCAGAGACCGGATTTTAAAAGAGTTCCCGGAGCTTCTGAGGATATAGATTAATACATAGAATATTAATAATTCATGAAGATTTCTTGACTAATTAAATGTTTACTGTTAGCATCCCATCGTCACGACTTTAAATTTGATAAAGGCGACATTTAAATTCGCCGCGTTTTTATCAGTACATAGTTAAAGGAAAAGGCTTAAAGACCGGAACCGGTGACAAGAAGGTTTGTATTGTCGTATTCCAGTATTGATCATGGTAAAAATATTAAAAATACCATGATATTTTTAATATACTTTAACAATACGAAAAACCCGCGATGATATGAGTGGGGAGGAAAGCGATGCAAAAAAAATTAATAGTCCTGCTGGCAGTCGGAATCGCAACATTTGCGTTCTGGTCAACAGCAGCCTTCGCCCAGTTTGATGATGTCCCATCAGATCACTGGGCGTACGATGCAGTTGAGTACCTGGCCGATGAAGGCCTGGTCCTCGGTTACCCCGATGGGTCTTTCAGGGGTGACCAGCAGCTCACACGTTATGAGTTTGCAATGGTCATTAGCCGGCTTTACGACATGTTCCTCGACCTGATCGACGAGGGGCAGGGGCCGGGGATCGATGTCGAGGCTATTCTTGACATGCTAATGGATGAGTTCCAGCCCGAACTTGATGAGTTGATGGAACTTGCCATGAGTAACGCCGAAAGAATCGGTGCTCTTGAAGGCACCGTCGGTGGATTCGACGATCGCATCACAGCGATCGGAGATCTGGTTGATGGTATGGATGCCAGGTTCCACCCGTACGGCGGGTTATGGATCAGGTTCCTCGGCACCTATCGGGATGCTGGGCTGGATGCTCAGCGACCGCAGTTCATGCTACGCTGGGGTTTCACATCCCAGGTCACAGATGAGTTGTCTTTCTGCACCAGGTTTACTTCAGGTAACGGTGATCCCAGGCAAAATTCTTTCGACACACTGGGAGATATGTTCGCGTATGATGGCTACAATATTGACAGGGCCTACATGATGTGGAAACCGAACGCATATCCCAATTTAACAGTTTGGGGTGGTAAATTCGGCGCGATGTGGATGGCAACCCCGATGACTTACGACACGGACCTCCAGTGGGAGGGTCTCGCGCAGCATTTCGCCTGGCGTAAATTCAATTTCTACCTGGCGGAATTGCTTCCTGCAGATAAGGGTTTCTACTTGTTAGCTCAGGCGCAGGTTGATGATTTTTTAGTTGATAATACCAAGTTAGCACTAACTTATCATTACATCACCTCTGAAGCCTGGCAGTTCATACGTGCTGACATGATGTCAGGAGCCCTTCAAAGCCACTGGGATTTCACCCGTCTGGAATCACCCGATGATTACCGTGCGATTGAGGCTTACTGGCACTGGGTGACAGAAGTCATGTCTACTCCGTTCAAGGTTCGCTTGAATTATCTCCGGAATCTTGAGGATACTGCACCCGGTTTACCTGATGAAGCAGGATGGCAGCAAGCCGCCTGGGGATCATTAACGTTTCACGATCTGGCTATCAAGGATCCAGGAGACTGGAACACCTGGGGTGAGTACGGCCGGGTCCAGGCTAATAGTGTTCTTTCGTGGGTAACCTGTGCCTTAAGGGGCAGAGGTGACGCAGAGTACTGGTCGATCGGATGGAAATACCGCATGCTTACCAATACTGATTTGACAATTTGCTACTGGGATGTAGATTCATTATCCGAAAGGCGTACTGATATGGAGTGGTTTATGATCATGGTATCCACCACGTTCAACTGAAATACAGGAGCTGAAGGAGACACAAGATGACAAATCGAATACTGACAATTCTTTCAATCGCGGTACTGGCCTGGTTCATCGCTGTTCCTGCTTGGGCGACTGCCACCAGGTGTAATAATACTTACAACACTGATATCACTGACGAAGGCAACACTATACTTTACTTTTTCTGTGACTGGGGTTCTGGCAAGTACGATGACGGCCATTTCTTTGGTATCAGCTATGGTCTCATGGACTGGGTGGAGATCGGGGGTACTTACCGGTTAACCGAAAATAGCGATTTCCAGTCTGATCCATTCTTTGACATTAAAGTCCGCTATGGTTTTTCAAACTGTGATGACCCAGACTCCGACTGGGGTCATTCCGGGGCTATCGCTTTCGGGCTTGACAACATCACGGGTAATGAGGACGAAAATGGCAGCATGATTCCTTATATCGCTTACACCCACCTGTGGTCCGGTGACTTCCGCGGACATGCCGGATACTCCCTGGAAGATAACAATACCGGTTTATTTTTCGGCTTCGATACCGTTGCCGGTGATGCAAATCTAAAATGGGACTGGATGCAGACAAACGATGGCAGTGACTGGATCACTGCGTTCGGGTTCGATATCCCCGTTACGATCTTCGATACCGATCTCGGGTTCTGTACTTTTCTTACATTCCCGTCCAACGATAACGAGAGCGAAGTCTGGTACGTTGAGTTCACTTACGAATTCGACTAAATAAAATTCAATTGTAATTTACGAAACGGGAGCCGTCAGGCTCCCGTTTTTGTTTTGTATTTCAGGGCTACCAGCCCCGATGAAAATACTCCTGACTGGATTTATATCAGGTATTAACCATTTTTAGCCACTACGGATTAATTTACAGGTTTCCGGATGATTATGATTAAAGTGAGAAATGAAAAAACCGTAGAACAGCACGGCAGTGCGTCGAATGGCAGTGCGTCGAATGGATTGTTTTAAGGTGGAAGACGCACTGCCGTGCTGTTCTACGGTTTGTCGTTTTTTCGATGGCTAAAATTGATTAATTTTCCTATATATCATGAGCCGTGCTTGCTTAGAATCAGGTTTCAACATTAAAACCCTTTGACCTTCCATAAATCCTCAAGTACGATTCACCATCGTGTCACTAAAATCACTCTACAAACTGATCTTCCTCGACAACGACGGCACCCTCAACACCGAACGCTCGACCTGGGAATATTTCCACAGGCATCTCGGTACATGGGAATCAGTAGGAAAAGCTCTGGAAGAAGCTATCCTTCGCGACCGCACCCCGTATGATGAGTTCGCGCGTCAAAGCGTGGCTTCCTGGAAAGGAATTCCGAAAAGTAAATTCATGGAGCGTCTCAGGACAATAAATATCCGCGACGGTGCCCTGGAGGTCATCAGCGCAATTAAAGATTCCGGGCTGAAAATCGCCGTTCTTTCAAGCGGGTTTTCGCTCTGGAAAGATATCTGGCGGGAAAGGGGGGTCGAGTGGGATTATTACTACGCTAACGATCTGATTTTTGATAAGAATGATATCTCAACCGGCGAGATCGAGATGAAGGTTACCGACAATGTCCCTGGATTGGACAAGGGCACACTGGTTGGTAAGATTCAGAAACTCGAGGGTTTAAAAAAAGAAGAAACGATCTTCATCGGAGATGGCTGGGGCGATGTAACAGGTTTCAAAAAATGCGCTTTCGGAATCGCGATCGATCCAAACATGGACGAGGTAAAACAAGCCGCGAAGTATGTGCTTCGGGCTGATGAATTCCGTAAAGTGCTCGACATAATATTTGGGAATTAGCATCCGGTTCATTCTTGTAATAGGAAAAATTAATCATTTAAAGCCCTCGAAAAAACGACAAACCGTAGAACAGC
>CBDURU010000066.1:0-19628 GCA_965369865.1 uncultured bacterium
CGATCGTCCCGATGTTTACATGCGGCTTCGTTCTCTCAAATTTTTTCTTAGCCATCGCCCTTGGCTCTCCTTCAACACAAATTTTCTTTTTTTTATATCGTGTTGAAACTTTCAGCTTTTATTTTTCAAACGTGATTGCGACGCATTATTTTCCAGTATTCACCTTTTCGAGCTGACTGATTTCAGCCATCACATCATCGTAGAACGGGATGATTGTCCTCGCCTGATTTTCAGGCACCGGACGATATTCCGCGAATTCAGCCACTGAGGTTGCTCTTCCCTGGGAATTCGATCTCAGGTGAGTGGCATAACCGAACAACTGTCTCAGGGGGACTCTTGCCACTATGTTAACAATACCGTCACCCCTGGTTTCCACACGCCCGATCAGTCCCTGCCGGCTGCTCAAATCGCCATTGATAGACCCAAGGTACACCTCAGGTGTTTCAATATCCACTTTCATTACCGGTTCCAGAAGGATCGGATGAGCAAGCTTGCAGACTTTCTCAATGGTTTTCGAACTCGCGATCTCAAACGCTAGATCGCTTGAATCAACTGGATGGAAACTCCCGTCAACAAGAACGACTTTCAAGTCAATCGCTGGATATCCGGCAAGGATTCCACTCTGAAGCTTGTTTCGTACGCCTTTTTCAATGGCTTTGTGAAATTCCTTCGGAACCTTGTCGCCGCCAACTCGCGATTCGAATTCTATTCCGGACCCGGGTTTCAGGGGCTCGACCTGGAACACGACTTCAGCATACATTCCTCGACCGCCGGTCTGGTGAGCGTATTTTTCTCCCATTCTGACCTTCGCGGTTATGGTCTCCTTGTAGGCAACCTGTGGGTTCCCGACCTGGGCTTCCACGTTGAATTCTCTCAACAACCGGTCAACAATGATATCCAGATGCAATTCCCCCATGCCGCTGATTACTGTCTGGCCTGTTTCCTCCATTATGGCAGTCTTGAATGTCGGGTCCTCGTCGGCGAGTTTCCGTAAGGATGAATGGAGCTTCTCGCTTTCCGCCTGGCTTCTGGGTTCGATCGCGATCGTAATTACCGGCTCGGGAAGGTAGATACTCTCAAGTGCTATCTGGTCCTTTTGATCGCAGAGAGTATCCCCGGTTGTCGTTAGTTTCAGCCCGACAAAAGCAGCGAGTTCTCCAGCCCTGATAAGGTCTACAGGTTCACGCTTATTAGCATGCATTTTCAGGATATTATTCACTCTTTCACGCTTTTTAAGCCTTGGATTCATCGCAATCTTACCCTTCTCAAGGGTTCCCGAGTAAACCCGTACATAGACAAGCCGTCCAACGTGCGGATCTGTCGCAACCTTGAATGCGAGTGCCGCAAACGGGGCGTCCGGATCCGCTTCACGGGTTTCGGGTTTCTCCGTGTGGGGATGAATTCCCTCGACTGGCGGGACATCCAGCGGGCTTGGACAGTAATCCACGACCGCATCAAGGAGGTCCTGGATTCCCTTGTTCCTGAACGCGCTTCCGCAGAGGACGGGCGTGAAGGTCCCATCAATGGTTCCTTTACGGATCGCTGCCTTGAGCGTTTCTTCCTGAACCCCACCATCGAAAAACTCCTTCATTAAATTCTCGGAGATTTCGCTGACACGGTCGATCAGTTTCTCGCGCCATTCCTCAGCCACGTCAATAAGGTCCGGGGGAATCGGTCCCTTCTCGATCTCAAGTCCAGCCGTATCGACCCAGCGATGGGCTTCCATCCCGATAAGGTCGATTACCCCTTCGAAATTCACCTCGCTTCCGATCGGAAGCTGAATTACGAGTGGTTTTCCGTGCAGACGTTCGGTAATTTCTTCGACAACGCCGAAGAAATTCGCGCCGACCCGGTCCATTTTATTTACGAAACAGAGCCGGGGGACGTTGTACCGGTCGGCCTGGCGCCAGACAGTCTCGCTCTGGGACTGAACACATCCAACTGCGCAGAAAACCGCGATAACACTGTCAAGCACCCTCATCGACCGCTCGACCTCCATCGTGAAATCGACGTGGCCGGGGGTGTCGATGATATTTATACGGTACTTGTTCCACTCGCAGTAGGTGACAGCGGACGTGATAGTGATTCCGCGTTCCCGTTCCTGGACCATCCAGTCAGTGGTTGTAGTGCCATTATGAACCTCGCCCACCTTATGTATCCTGTGCGAATAAAACAGGATACGCTCAGTGACCGTGGTTTTTCCAGCATCTACATGCGCCGCAATGCCAATGTTCCGAATCCTCGATAGATCGAATTTCATGTCGCACCTCCGACAAGTCACTGACGCCCCGTAGCGGGGCATTTATCGGTGACTTTATCCTTCGGTGCAGTGATCATATCCAGGTTCTCCCCCCCTGTGATATATAAAAATAAATTTCTAAACTCTCTTTAACCCCACCCTGGTTTACACCCTGTAATGTGCGAACGCCCTGTTGGCTTCCGCCATCCTGTGGGTATCGTCTTTTTTCTTTACACTCTGACCGGTTCCAGCAGCGGCATCGATAAGCTCGAATGCCAGTTTTTCGCGCATCGGACGTCCCTTTCTCGAACGTGCATACTGAATAAGCCAGCGCATCGCATGTTCCATCTGCTTTTGAGCCTTGATATCGATTGGAATCTGGTAGGTCGAACCACCAACCCGCCGGCTCTTGACCTGTACATGAGGTCTTGCGTTTTCGAGCGCTTTCTTGAAGACCTCGAATCCATCCTCACCGGTTTTTTCCTTAATGATTTCCATCGCGCCGTAGAATATACTCTCTGCGACCGATTTCTTCCCACGCCACATCAGCTTATTGATAAAACGTGTGGTGTTCTTGTCGTTGTAAACCGGATCGGGAAGGATAATTCGTTTTGTTGGTTTTTTTCCTCTCATGGCTTATCTTTAATCTTCGATCCCTTGTTTTCCTTGACAGATTTGGTAAAAATCTTCCATAAAAAAAACCGGCTGTTAAATTCAATACCGGGCCGCGTAGTCAAGCGTAATTTGCGCTCATGGCGAATCGTGGTTGGCATGCGGCCCCTGCGACCCTTTATCGTTAATTATAGTTGAAGTCTATTCCTTGGTTATTTATTCTCCTAACTCTTAGGACGCTTGGTCCCGTATTTACTCCTCGACCGTTTTCTTCCTTCAACACCGGCAGTATCCAGGGTCCCTCTTAATATATGGTATCGAACTCCACCAAGGTCTTTCACTCGACCGCCCCGGATGAGGACCACCGAGTGCTCCTGGAGATTATGCCCGATACCTGGAATATAGGCTGTAACCTCAATTCCATTGGTCAGGCGAACACGTGCGACTTTTCTCAATGCCGAGTTCGGTTTCTTCGGCGTAACGGTCCAGACGCGAGTGCATACTCCACGTTTCTGCGGATTCGCTTTGAGGGCGGGCGCCTTATTTTTCTTAACAATCTTCTTGCGCCCAAATCGTACCAATTGATTAATAGTAGGCATAATACAACCATGTCGCGCCCAAAAAAGGCGCAAGGTGTAATTCTAACACACTGAGATAGTATGTCAAGGCTAAGATATTAAAAGCATTGAAAATCAGGGCAAAAATCCAGGTTTTTGGATATTCAGGCGTATTTTCGAGGGCAAAATGGCTTTTTTAATGAAAATTTCCATTGGATCGTGAAATGCACCTGCCATCAGTACCCAACCAGCCTGCAACCCCATTTTTCATGTATAATCATCCTCACCTTAGGCTTTGCTTTGAAAATCGGAATTATTACATCATGGATGAGGCTTGGATGGGGAGTCGATCTTACCCTCCACCTGACCGCAAGCGCGCTGACATCGCTCGGCCACGAGATACGCCTGTATGCCGGTAATCATGACGGGTCTTTCGCGAATGCCCCATACGAGCTGATCCATAAACCGGTCGTGCCCCACAGGCTTTTCCCGCGATTCGAATGGCGCGCCCGTCGCTATATCAGCTATTTCAACGATGAGCCGAATGAAGTTTACCTGATCGCAACTCAACCGTACTTTTACTATCCCTGGTTCCTCGATGCCCCATGTGTGAATTATGAATTCGGGATTGTTCCCACGACCGGGTTCTCGTGGCGAAAGAAAATGCTATGGAGCTACATGCGATTCACCCAGTTCCACATGTACCATCCTGGGGCGAAAGCGCTTGTGTCGAACTCGGAATTCACCAGGAGCGCACTTCCATGGCATGTAAAACGAAAAACACTGGCTATTTACCATGGTGTCGAACACTACAATCCGCATCATCCCGATCACAACAAGCTGTTCCCGTCACCACTTCTGACTCCTCATCCAACCGATCCATCCAAACCGACAGAAGTACCGGTCGATCGAAGGACAAACCAGGAACTCCGTGAAGAATTCCGAAGTCAGCACGGATTCAGCGATGATGACATCGTCTGCCTGTATGTCGGACGGATAAATCCTGTAGATCAGCCTTACAAGGGGACGAAAGAACTTTTCGAACTGGCGCCGGGCTTGAAAACCGAATTTCCCAACATGAAATGGATCATGGTAGGGCTGGGCACCGAGAAGGATGGAGACTTATGCAGAAATGCCGGGATAATTCCGCTGTTAAACCATCCGGACTGGAAAATGCGCCAGGTTTTCGTTGGATGCGACATTTATGTAACAGCCAGCAAGTGGGAGGGATTCGACCTTCCCATACTCGAAGCGCAGTATTTCGGAAAACCGGTACTTGGATATCGCCTGGCCGCCCATCCGGAGGTTGTAAACGATGGCATTTCAGGTTTTTTGGTAAAGGATAAACAGGAATTCCGGCTGAAACTGCGAGAACTCCTGAGAGATAGCGGCCTTCGAAAACAAATGGGCGATGCGGGCATGGAATGGGCAAAGAGGTTCAACTGGATGGACTGCGCGAGGGAATTTGAGAAGTTGTTTGAAATGGTTATTTCAGAGTCACGGCTGTAAAGGAATTCGAAATCTTGCTATCGCAAATTGCGACCTCAAATTCATGGAGTGGTGGCCTGCTCCCTGAAAAAAGTACCAGTATGAGTTGTGGGCGTTATTCCATCTCTTCGAGGATTTTCCGAATCTGTTGGTCCAATTCGGGAAGTTTATTCTTGATGATATCCCAGATAACGTCCAGGTCAATCCCGAAATACTCGTGGATCAGGACATCCCTTAAACCAGCAATTTTCCGCCAGGGAACTTCCGGATGTCGGTCCTGGACTTCTCGGGGGATTTTCTTCGCTGCTTCTCCTATTATTTCCAGGTCCCTGATAACAGCATTAAATGTCTTTCGATCAGTGCCAAACTCCTCCTGCGTGAAGCCCTCGGTCCATTCAAGAATTCTGCGAGCTGAGTCTGTCATGTCCTTGAGGTAAATCTTAAAGTTGCGGGACATAAACCGTCTCCTTCAGGATTTCAGCCCGCAATTCAGGGCGGATGGCATTAGTGGTAACCAGATCGATATGACAGTCGAAGAGATCCTCAAGAAAAAATTTCAAGTCCATGTAAGCATCAAAAGACTTGTATTCAAACTCCACGAGGAAATCAAGGTCGCTTGATTCCCCTTGCTCTCCCCTGGCGCAGGACCCGAACAATCCCAGGCGTTTCACACCGAATTTGCGGATTGCTTCGATATTCCGCTCAATTGTTTCAAATATGTAATCTCGCGTTTTTATCATGATAAATCCTTATTATTATAGCAGATACAGCGCTAACCACTACAAGCTTGAAAAAATAACCAAGTAACTAAAAGGTGAAGCGGTTAGGTTAAGTTATGTGCTTAGCGGACATCTACGTAAAAAACCCCGCTTGTGACTGGCACTCATTATTCTTAATCTAACCAAGCCCTGTTTCATGTATAATCACCACAAACCGCAATGAACATCGGAATCATCACATCATGGATGCGGCTTGGGTGGAGGGTTGACCTTACCTTCAATTGATAGCAAGCGCCCTGAAGGTTCTGGGACATGAAATCGATGGGTAGTGCGGGAAAGACCTGGGCTGCCAAGTTTTTCTGGATTAATACCGCAAATGGATTGATTGAATTATTTGAGTCGGTTACGCAAGATCTCTAAAAATGATTATCCAAAAGCGGCCTGATTAGATCCGCAACATGAACCATTGCTCGACGTATGCACATCATCTTCTGTTTCGCCGGTGCCATGCGGATCATCTTCCATCGCACCATGGTCGTGAGGATCTTCGTCCGCTTCTTCAAAATAAGCCCGGAATGCTGCTTCGTGATCCGGGTTTGCAAATATCATTTCAGATTCCACGAGCAGACTCATCAGCCAGGATTCGAAACTTGCCTGGGCCTGAGTTGATCCTGGTTCTACAGAGAATTTTTCTGCGATAGCCAGTTCCAGCGAATCTCCAAGCAGTTCGCCCTCCCACATGGTTTTCATTCTTTCAATGGTAACACCGTTTTCTCTAAGAAATTCCAGCGCAGCTTCCTCAGATTCAAACTGCGAGAACCATTCCTCCTCCTTGGCGGCCAGTTCTTCAGGATCAGCCACAGCATCGAGTTCCTGAACTGCAATTTCGTAGACCAGTTCATATGCACCGGAAACAAGCGCGAGAGTGAACGCTTCATCATCACCGGGCCCGCCGGATCCATGAGATGAATCATCCTCTATGAAAGTTGCCGCGGTGAAATCGATCCAGCCCTGCCCAACCCAGTTATCACCGAGGGTTATTACCGGTTCGCCCGACTTGATATCAGGCGCACTCTGCCCGTGCATCATTCCCACGCCTTCCTGGTTGGCAGGCGGATTTGCCATGTGTGCCGGACCATCAGCGGGCCCTGACGGTCTGTTGGATATGATATAAACCGCAGCAACACAGACTATTATTATGATTACTATGTCTCGAATAGCTTTTGATTTATTCATTTTTTTTAACCTCTTGACTCATGTTACAATTTCTAAAATACAGCGGCAGATTATATCACAGGATTCTCTGGATTTTTTTGTTTTCGGAATTGGGGAATTCATTCCGCCTTACCTTCAATCTGCCCATTAATAATTGTTTCAACCAATTCAGGAAAATCGCTCCAGTTACCACCGACTGTAAATTTCGTTCTGTCTCCTGTCGAAGCTGTAAGTACGATTCGTCCCTGACGGAAGGGCCAGTAAAGCCCCACTGTCAACCCGATTATCAGGAAAAATCCACCGAAATAGACAATCGGCACGCCCGGGTCATAGACAAAACTAAGTCCGGTCATTTCTGCAACATTAACAAGTGAAATCACAATACCATCGATAGTCACCGGTTCATTAATTGTGAGATAGCCAAGAGTTTCTGCTGAACTCCCGCCCATCGGGGACTGATAATAACTGACAAGCCTGATCCTGTGAGGAATTTCTGTCTGTGTTCCATCCTCCGCTTCCCAGATACCTCCAACGATGTCCGAAAGCTGTACAACGAACATTGCTTCCATACCGGGAAGTCTGAATGGCTGATTGAGCCATGACTCTACCAGTTCTGTCCGACCATCGGGAAGTGTTACGAAAATCGCGATCCTTGAATTTACAGAACTCTGGTAGTACCCGATCCCCTTGTAGCGGAGAGGGTAGTTAACTTCCACCTTACGATCCATGTGGACGGTCGCGTCCGAGTATTCTGTTAAATCCTCTCCGGGAGTGATTACTTTCAGGTGGCTGATATAATCCGACGGCTGGCCCATATATTCAGTTGGAAAACCGCTCACCGGATCTAACTCACCGAAATCCCTCTCCCTGTAAATATTTACATAATCCACAAGGTATATTATTTCTTCGTGGACAGGATCGAAATACCGTCCGGCCATTTGAGCTGATTCAGAATTTAAATAATCATCACCAAGAATTTCTGTTTGTCCCTCTTCGATCCATAAATGTCCATCATATCCCAAAAACCTGTCATCCCCGATGATCCCACCGATGATAATTATCAACCATGCGGAATGGAAGGCGACTGATACCCACTGGCGGAAAGCGTTTTTCCTGATAAGGAACCAGAAATTTTTTCCTTCTTCTGACTCAGTGAACACTTCAAAACCACGCTTCCTGAGTGATTTCTTGAGGCGCTCCCCGGTTTCAACCAGATCAATTTCAACGGCACCTTCGGAACTGTGTTCCAGAGCTTTTACACTCGACGCCTGGGCTTTCGGACGGATTAGTCTGAGGAGTTTCCGTGTGGCCTTGTATTTATCCCAGGCACAGAGCGCTGAAGATATCCCCAGCAGCAGGACAAGCGCGATGTAATGCCCGGATTTGAAAATGTTGTAAAGTTGGAAAGGAACTACCAGCCCGTGATACAGAACCTCGCCAAAAGTGTTTATACCGTTTTCCGAATTAACATGAAACAGGTTCGTGTACTGCATCCTGAACTCATCCAGATCGCCGGCGAGATGTTCCTGCGGAAGTATCGAACCTATCAGTGTGAAAACCGCGAGTAGAATCAGTACCCATATCGCGAATTTGAGCGTCCGCACCAGCTTGATAACATCCAGGAGCGCTATTCCAATAAGGTCAAATAATCCATATCCGGTCTGGTCCGGTTTGCCCTTCGAATTGTTAGATTTGGTTTCGTTATCCGACATAATGTATTCAAACTTAATATACGTGAAGTGATTGGCTTTCGATTACCCTTGAAATCAGGGAAAGGCCGACCCATGTGAATATAACGCAGATGAATCCAATAAGATTGAACATGCTGGCCTTGATCCCTTTCCATCCGTATGCGATCCGCGTATGGAGGTACCCGGCGTAAACGAGCCATGTGACAAGCGACGCTGTCTCTTTCGGATCCCAGCCCCAGTAGCGTCCCCAGGCTTCATTCGCCCAGACAGCCCCGAGAAAAATACACATCCCGAGAAGCGGAAATGCAAACGTAACAAGTTTATAACTTAGCTCGTCGACCTTTTCGTTTCGCTTAATGAGGTAAATAATACTCGCAGCGGCGGAAATCGCGAATCCAGCATATGCTAGAAAAGCGGTAGCGATGTGTACGTCCAGCCATGGACTTTGAAGGGCCGGAACAAGGTTGATTGCCTCTTTCGATGTATCGGGCCACTGGATGATGTAAATCAGCGTCATCCCAGTGATGATATTTGCTAACGTGCTCGGAAGGCGGCTCTTTGTAGTGAAATCAGCGATAATAGCTACAACCGCCACTGACCATGCACAAAAAAAGTAGGTTTCATATAACTGTACATAAGGTATATGCCCGACATTGATATATCTTATGACCAGCGATACTGTCAGCGTGACCGTCGCGAGAATTGTAATTCCAAGTGTAGTGTTACCGATCGCTTTGTTCCTGGTGAACCAGAAAATAATGCTTGTTATGGCAGCGATAATAAAAATCAGCGCCGCGACCTGTAATACGCTGAATTCAAGAGCTACCATTCCCATATTCCCGTTACTTACTACAACTTCTACTTCTTCACTCATTGTTATTCCTCAAAATATTGACCATCCAACTCATGCCATGGCCGACAAGAGAAGTATTTATAAAGCATTGGATAGAGTAAATCAAGACCTGTAACCATATTTAAATATCAGACGGAAGACAATCTGTTATAAGAATCCAAAATTGACATCCGGGTTACCAGGATCATTGACAGCTCATACTATCCAAAATTCAAATGAATTATACATGGTCAGGAAGTAAATTGCTAACCCTGGTTAAGTAAATTTTATTTTTTCAGTAATGTAAAAAAAATACCCTCCTTTTTTGGGAGGGCTTGATGTATGAGTGGTCTGGTTTATTTTTACGACTGTCCCATCGCTACTTCGGAATCTTTCATTTCGTGATCAAATATCGGCAGAAACTGTACGATCGCCAGTTTGTACCCGTCTCCAGGAATCCTGTTATATATTATCGTAGAGCCGGACTCTCAGTTTTTTCTTTTTTCCTGGCCATGAAGGGCATACGTCTATGTGTAATGAAACAGATAGTACCCAAGACAACCCCCATGGCAACTGCAAACCCGGGAATCCTGGAAAGCACAGACCAGCCGTAACCACCAGTGTACACCTGTTCGCCAAGATCGGTACGGAACCCGAATTCATCCAATGGAATATCATTGGTTGAGAGGAAAAGTACGGTTGTACCACCTACCACATTTTCTCCATAGACCTGGTCCTGGTACCTGTCAGGTTCCATGGCAATTCGGTAGTGTGCTTCATCCAGTCGATCCTCTCGAGGACCCCAGGTAATTGCATCGGTCAAGCAGGCTTTCGAACAAGCCGGTTCCTGTCCTTCATAGACCCGGTCATAGCAGAGGTTACATTTATGCATAGTGGCTATGATGCTACCCGCTTCATGCTTCGGGATTCCGAACGGACAAGCCATCTGGCACATGCGGCATCCGATACAGGCTTCCGCATCGTGAGCAACCGGCCCCTCATCGGTCTTTGTCAAGCTATTCACCGGGCAAACTGAAACACAACTCGGGGTCTCACAGTGATGGCACATATGGCGACGATAGTACCATTGCTGTGGCATCGATTCCTCCACATCAGGCAGGAATTTATGCTCGATGCGGGTGTAGGTTTCAGCTTCGAGGACGGGTGGATTATCCCTGGTGTTGGTAAAGTATGTACGACCGTACTCCAGTTCATTCCATTCCTTGCATGCAACCTGGCATGCACGGCACCCGATGCATTTGGTCAGGTCATTCAGCATTGCGTATGTTGACATCTAGCTCTCCTTTTGCATCAGTCACAAAATCATACAGATATTGAAATCATGGTTAAATCTTTTGTATATTACAGAGGAATACCTTATATTCCGGAATCATGGTGTTGCAATCACCGATATTGGATGTAATCTGGTTGGCGGAGTAATTTTGATATTCATCCCCGCCCCATCTGAGGCCTGTATAACCCCAGTGCCAGGGCAGAGCGACAATTTCAGTTTTCACTCCACCGATTATCAGCGCCTGCATACGCCTTGTTACATTCGCTCTGGCCGGAACCGATCCACGGCCTGAAACAACCCTGACCCAGTCGCCGGCATTGATTCCCCTCTCTAGAGCCAGCTCGGGACTTATTTCAACATGCATCTCGGGAGCCAACTCGCATAATGGTTCCAGGTTTCTCGACATGGCGCCCGAAAGCCAGTGCTCAATCTGACGGTGGGTGGTCCCAACTAACGGGAACTCGCTGCTCCCCGCTTCCGCCCTCTGCTCAACCGCATCGTCCCAGAGGACAATGACCGGATTATCAATTTGTCGGTTTCCCTGCGGGTGTAGCGGATTTACCCCAAGTGGTGTCTCGAAAGGCTCATAGTGCTCGGGGAACGGTCCGCCTTTGGTTTTCCCTTTCGGGACGAACATGTAACCGTGCTGATCGTTTGGCATGATGAATGGAGCATTAATCGATTCTTCCGGTGGCGCGGTCTTGGAGAAGTCCGGGACATCATTGAATGTCCATTCTCCATTTGCCTGATCGTACCTGACCAGGGCTCTCGTGGGATCCCACGGCTGCCCGTGTTCATCTGCTGAACATCGGTTGTACAACACATGGCGGTTCACCGGCCAGGCATAGGTCCAGTTCGGGTAAATAAGCAGGCCGGACGGGTCATCGTTTTCATGCCTTTCTGCGTAATTAGTTTCAGCGTTGGGGAAGAAACCGGACATGATCCAGTTCCCGGAAGCCGTTGTGCCATCTTCCATAAGCTTTGTGAAGTTTTCAACCTGCTCACCGTGCCGTGGCGACATCTCGGTATAATGACCATTGATCTCCATGGCGACCTTACGTGCGCTTGGCTCGTGCTCGCCTTCCGCCCTGTAATTCCAGTTGAGTTTAGTAATTGCTTCCTTAACCGGCCCACCCTCTGCCTCGTAGAGTGTTTTCAGACGCTGGTAAATTTCATCCACGTACCAGAGATCGGCTTTGGCATCTCCAGGAGGATCGACAGCCTTGTATCGCCACTGTATCCAACGCCCGGAATTGGTGATGCTTCCCTCTTTTTCGAATGATGCCGCAGCAGGAAAAGAGAAGACCTCGGTCTGGATATCCGCGGGATTGGCGCCCGGTCGTTTCCAGAAGGAAGAAGTTTCGGTATCCCACAGGTCGAATGTAACCATCCAATCCAGCTTCTCAAGGGCCTCACCGGTGAAGTTACTGTTGGATCCACCAACCATGGGATTCTGGCCCCAGACGGTCAGGCCTTTAATTACACCGCCGTGCATGGCCTCGAACAGTGCAATCCAGGAATGCCCGTGACCCTGGTACCCAGGTGAACGCTTAGGAAGGAAATCGAAGCAGAAGTCATTATCCGGGGTAGCATATTCACCCCAGAATGCCTTGAGGAGACTTACGAGGAATTTCGGTTTCTTCGACCAGTATCCATACTGGGGTGTTTCTTTTTCTATGTATGTCTTCAGGTCAGGATGGCTCGATGCGACCGGGCAGGCCATGTAGCCTGGTATGATATGGAACAGCATCGCCATATCGGTCGAACCCTGCACATTGCTTTCGCCGCGAAGCGCATTGATCCCACCACCGGCGACACCCATGTTACCAAGCATCAACTGGAGAATTACATATGTACGGATATAGGCCACACCAACCGTATGCTGGGTCGAACCCATCGCATACAGGATAGAACCGTTCTTCGATGGTCCCCCGCCTTCCTCGGCGTAAGTCATGGCAAGTTGGGTAAATTCATCTACCGGAATACCTGAAATGTCGGAAACAACCTCTGGTGTATAACGCGAATAGTGCCGCTTAAGAAGCTGGAAAACACAGTTCGGATCCTGCATGGAAGGATCCCGAAGCGCTTTCCCGTCATCGCCGCGCTGGTAGTCCCAGTCACCCGTGTTGTACTTCCGGGAGGCTGAATCATAACCGGTAAAGATCCCGGTATTCTCGTTGAAATCAAATCCTTCCTTGACAAGAAACGGACCATCGCTCATCAGTTTTACGTAATCAGTGTGCTGAAGGTTATTCTGAAATATGTAATTGATCATTCCACCGATTATCGCAATATCGGTTCCCGGACGGAAGCGAGTGTAGGCGTCCGCGGTACATGCCGACGCCGTGTAGCGGGGATCAGCGACCAGGAGCTTTGCACCGCGAGTTTCCTGCGCGTGTGTGATCCATTTAAAAGCCATCGGGTGATTCTGCGCGGCGTTGGATCCGATGATGAAGAAACAGTCACTGTTACCCATGTCGGTCCAGTGGTTTGTCATCGCTCCCCGACCGAAACTTGCCCCAAGTGCGCCTACAGTCGATGAATGGCAAATACGCGCCTGGTGCTCGAAGTAGTTGATACCCAGAGCGCGGTTGAACTTATGAATGAGGTAGCACTCTTCATTATCGAGTGCCGCACCTCCAAGCGATGAAAGTGCTTCAGTGTGGTTTACAGTTACGCCGTTTTCATCAACACTCGTGAAAGTCGAGTCACGTGTATCCTTAATTCGCCGCGCCACCTTGTCAAGAGCATCCGACATGGAAATCTCCTGCCAGTCGCTGGCACCTGCAGACCGGTATTTCACCGTACGTAGCCTGCGGGGATTCTCGCTTGCGCTGATACTCGCCAGAGCCTGCCCTTTGGGGCAGAGTGAACCCTTATTGATTGGATGATCAGGGTTACCCTCAGCAGTTATAACGTTGCCGTCTTTTACGTATACATCAATACCGCATCCGACAGCGCAGTATGGGCAAACCGTGTAGGTTTTTGTTGCACCCTCAGTCCGCATGACGGGTGCGTCAAGTGTACTCCCCTGGGCAGCCTCCGCCGGGTTGGCTCCAATAGCCGAACCGACTGCAGTCAGACCAAATAGTTTTAATAAATCGCGACGGGTGAGTTTCATTGGTTTCACCTTATCAGCATCAAGATTTTCAATGCTTAGGTAATAAAATAAAAGCGACTAATACAACCTGGTTAATAAGCGTTCCCTAAACGTCCTTGGGTTGGAGGGACTATAGCATATATTTATTTGAATGTGAATACTTTCACATATTTTCTTAAAATTTTTTTAATGGCTAATTTAACCTCAATCATCGCATCCTATCTCTTACCGACCATAAGCGATCTTACTACAAAATTTCAGGATTGAAATCCCCTGTCTTTTGGTTTGTAAATGTGCTGTAATACTAGTATTTATGCCGCTTTAAGCAAATTTTAAATTTTAACGACATCAGGAACAATTGATCTGGATAACCTGGAAATATCCTGTCTGACCTGAAATAACACATTCTTATATGTTGCTGTCGTTATAAGACAAATTTGTGCATAAATTCACAAAGTTGTGGATTTTCTAAGTTTCACAGGCGCACGATTCACTCTTGCCACTAATTGGAATTTTAAAAATATGATAGATTTATTAATTCTAATTCAGGAAACATTCACTGCTTACGTCTTCTCAGCTCAACCTGAAACTGAAAAAATTTCTACTCGACTCCGGTGCTTATCTCGTTGGATATGCTGATATCTCATCCTTCCCAACCGATGTCAGTCAGGATTTACCAATTGGAATTTGTATCGGTGCTTCACTCTCTGAAATTCCCCCGTGTCGAACATGCTTGTCGACGATTTACAATAAATCCATGCCGTGCAATAATCTATCGCGTGACCAGCACACCCACCAATATAATCCTCCTCGGGACCGGGACACCCAACGCCGATCCCGACCGCTCCGGGCCATCTGTAGCGATAATCGTCGGTGGCACACCATACCTTATTGATTTCGGACCCGGTGTCGTCCGTCGCGCAGCGGCTGCTTTTAAAAATGGATTTAAAGAGCTTGACGTTAAAAAATTAAAAATCGCTTTCCTTACTCACCTCCACTCAGACCACACAGCCGGATATCCCGACCTCATTCTCACACCCTGGGTTTTAAACCGGGATGAGCCACTCGAAGTTTTCGGACCTCCAGGCTTGAGATCAATGACCGATAACATCCTGTCGGCATGGAGGGTCGATATCAGGGAACGTCTTTACGGCCTGCAGCCATCAAACCCATCAGGCTGCATGGTCAATGTACATGAAATCGAAGAAGGGAAAATTTACGAGGATTCGAATGTCCGTGTTGAAGCCTTCATCGTAAATCACGGGTCCCTCAGTGCATTTGGATATAAATTCCACACACCGGACAAGATAATCACAATTTCCGGAGACACCGCGCCATCGGATGGTCTTGTTGAGAAATACCAGCATTCGGATGTCTTAATTCACGAGGTTTATTCGTCAGCGGGATTCGAACGGTATCCGCCCGACTGGCAGAAATATCACTCAAACGTGCATACGTCGTCTACAGAACTTGCCCGTATCGCGTCGATTGTAAAACCGGGTCTGTTGATTCTCTATCATCAATTATTCAATGGGGTAACCGGGGAAGAACTGCTGATGGAAGTGACGGAAGGCTACGACGGAAAGGTCGTGTCAGGAAAGGACCTGGATGTTTTTTAATTTAACCCTCCTTCTTCCTGCCGACTTTCTTTTTTGGGGTCTTAAACGATTTCACCATTTTTTCGACTTCGTCCAGTTCGATCCCCGATTCCCTGATTACCTTGATAAGTTCCATTTCTTCAATTGTTAACTTACCGGACCGTTTGGCAAAATGGATTTCAAGATATGGTGGAAGCCCGACACCGGTCAGAAAATTACCCACTTCATATTTTGACTTGGACCGTCGAAGGTAATCATCAACGTTCTCAACCGCTTTAAGGCTTGCCCTGACCACATCGGTTGCCCTCTGGGTGATAATCACACCCACCTGTCCGAGATCATCAACTGTTTTCTTCGTCCTCTTTGCCACATGCCTTGCACCGTCACCAACCTTCCTGGCGACAACCGACGCGTCCTCCCCAATTTTTCTCGTTTTATCAACCGTGGTATCGACCGTTATTTTGACGCTATCGGAAACTTCCTTTGCACGTTTCGCGGCTCTTGAAGTGGTGTCACGTACGTTACGTGTAATTTCGACAGCACTGTCTTTTCCCTTGACGACCGCCTTTTTAATGTCCTGGATGCGTTCGCGTGCGGATTTTTTCGATGTGTCGGTATCTGTTCCCGCTTCAGGATTTTCACCGTTCGATACATCAATACCAGACGCTTCCAGTTCAGCATCAAAGACTTCCCGGGCTTCATTTATAGCCTCATCGAGGATATCGGGCGATTCTGCCACCGGGCTGCCGCATTGGGAACAAAATACCGCTGTGCCCTGGATTTCCGAACCGCACATTTGACAAAACATAAATACATCTCCAGACGTGAATCATTTTATTTTTAATTTGGTAAAGTATAACACCATTGACCCGTCGCTGTTCCGCGCAGGCAGGCAGACGAACCATGCGTAGCCTTTCGAGATAACCAGACCACCAGTTTTCAATTTAAAGGAAATGTGGTCTTTCCTTTCCGTGTATATATGTTTGCTTAAAAAATATCTAATGGTACAATTTGATTAACACTATTAGGTAGATACACTCATTTAGAAAGAGGAACCAGTTATGCAGGTAAAACTATCACTTGTATGCATTAGTCTTACGGTAATATTGTTTGCTTTTGGATGCTCAGGCGGTAACAATCCTGTTGAACCGGTAAATCCCGGGCTGTCGGATTCTATTGCCAGTCTTCCGGAACATCTGGGAAGCCAGGCAGGCCGGAGCCTGTTGGGTTACTGGCTGGTGCGCATATCAGAAGATCTCCAGACTATTGAGATTATTCCCCAGCGCGCGGTGGAGATGCACCTCAATGCTGTCGGACTGCTGGAAAACTTGTGCGACAATTGCCTGGTGATCCAAGATGTCAAATTCCTTCCCGACAACAGGATATCCGCAATGATGTTGATTCGGCACCCGTTCCCCGGAATTCCCAGTGTCACGATTTTTGATGTTCGAGGCACAATTATTACGGGCAAAGGATACGATTTTCCTCATAGCGGGAAAAGCATAGCGTGGGGCGATAATGTTTCCCGCATGTTGAATTACGACGGTTACACCAGTCTTTTCAATCCCACTGAATTTCCACCGACACACCCACCGGCGTTTGGTTATATTCCCGGACACCTTGCAACCGGTGGCGACCTGTCAGCGACGCTTAATCCATATATGGCGTTCGAAAAAGACAAGGAACGATGCATGTTTGAAACCACCGCAATGGCATGGAATTACATGGAGCTTTATGTCCCAAGCCATCCCATCGAATATGGGTACGCCGTTGATGTCTGCTGGCAACTGGTAGAGGAACCTGTAAATAACCCGGTCGAGGATTTCCCCCTTGATGCGAACAGCCTTGAGGCGTACAGGGTCGATGTCCAGGTCGGTGACGGGATTGAGGTTGGCGGCGGTGGTGCTCAAATACATGTTAAAGTGTTCGACCATCAGGGTCTGGGCACCATAGAATCCGTGACCGTTGAAGCGCCGGATTTTTACACGGGCGATGTCACGCTCAGTTATTCCTTAAGTGATCCGGGTGATGATCCAGACGATCCTCATGATGACTGGCACCTGTATACCGGGACTATTTCAAATGACTACGGCGCAGGTTTCGGTGAATACCCGGTATTGATACGGGTCGTTGACACGGAAGCCGACCAGAACCTCGGTCCCATAGACGCCTGGCAGGTTCATGTCCAGCAAATTAAGCGGGGCTGGGTGCGAACCTGGGGCGGGAAAATCGGTGATGTTGGCTACGATGTTGCCATCAATTCCTCAGATACGATCTATGTCACCGGGAACTACGCCGACACGGTAGACTTTGACCCGGGATTGGGCATTGACGCACATGCCAGCCATTTAAACATCAAAGGTGAGCCTACTGCGGATGTCTTCCTCAGCAGTTTTGATCCAACCGGAATTTTTCAATGGGTTCGCGTCTGGGGAGGAGATGCAGGTGAGTCCGGATTCGATATAGCGATCGATGCCGCTGAAAATTTATATGTCACCGGGTATTTCATGAGCAGTGTTGATTTCGATCCCGGTGGTGGCGATGTACATTCTTCGAATGGTTTGGGGGATATTTTCCTGAGCAAGTTCGATTCATCGGGTAATTTTCAATGGGCACTTACCTGGGGAGGACCTTCCGTGGATACAGGATATCAGGTCGCAGTCGACGATTCCGGGGGGGTCTATGTCACGGGCTTCTTCCAGATGACTGCGGATTTCGACCCCGGTGCCGGAGTAGATTCTCATGACTCAAATGGTTCTATGGATGTTTATCTGGTCAAATTCGACTCCTCGGGTGCATTTCAGTGGGCACGTACCTGGGGCGGGGGTGGTTCGGATTCGGGTCAGTCAGTTGCCACCGACAGCTCCGGTCAGGTTTATGTATCGGGATACTTCGAGGAAGGGGTGGACTTCGATCCGGGTCCCGGTACAGACCTCCATACCGTAAATGATGGCGCCGATGCCTTCCTCAGCGTGTTTGATTCATCCGGTTCATTCCTGAGAGCATACACATGGGGCGGTGAAAAGGGCGATTTTGGTGATGAAGTTACCGTGGACGAAATGGACAATGCATATGTTGTCGGTACATTTAGCTGGTGGTTGGACCTGGACCCGACTGATGGAATAGATATCCATATCTCAGAAGGCGCCGGGGACGGTTTCATCATCAAGTTCGATTCGGCAGGCGCTTTCCAATGGGCCAAATCCTGGGGTGGAGTATTGACCGATTACCCGCTCGGGATCGTACTTGATGGTTTTAACAATGCGTTTGTCACCGGCAAATTCCGTGATACCTCCAACTTCGATCCCGGCGGTGGATTTGATTACCATACTTCCTATGGTTTAAACGATGTTTTCCTGAGCAAGTTCGATACGTCCGGCAACTTCCTGTGGGCACGCACATGGGGAGGTTCGGAACATGATTACGGCAACGGTTTAGATACGGACAGCCTTGGAAACGCTTATGTGATCGGATATTTCAACGATGTTGTCGATTTCGATACCACCAGCAACGGGTTTGATCTACGCACTTCCAATGGATTGTCTGATACCTTCCTGTGCAAGTACCCTCCCGACGGTAACTGGTGATATTCTGACGTAAGCTCAGCCTGCAACTTCAATTGGACCCGGACCTGGACTCGCAACAAATCAAAATAGAAGTACAATAAATTACACATAAGAAATATATATACAAAAAGCCCTTCTGAATTGTGTCAGAAGGGCTTTATCTTCTGGATGGTAGGCCAGGAAGGACTTGAACCCTCAACCTACGGTTTTGGAGACCGTCGCTCTGCCAGTTGAGCTACTGGCCTGTGATACCAGAAAATAATGTACGATTTTTTCACATGATCGTCAACCCCCTGCTTCTAAATTCCATCTCTGGGTGATAATAATTTCCCCCGCAACATCTCCATCCCGCGCGCCTTTAAAAATCTCCGTGTCGAACGTGCTTGTCGACGTTTATTACTAATAATGACACCAAACGCGTGGCGTCGACAAGCAGAGATCGGGGACATCTCTTTTCGCCCGTCAAAAGCAGGTGTCCCCCTCAATCCTCAATATGTCCAATCAATTTTTTTTAATCTATTTAACACCCCTAAACCGCGTGGCGTCGACACGCTGAGTGAGACATCTCCATCCCCGCGCGCCTTTAAAAATCTCCGTGTCGAACGTGCTTGTCGACGTATATTACTAATAATGACACTAAACGCGTGGCGTCGACAAGCAGAGATCGGGGACATCTCTTGAGGTTGTCCCTTTTATAGTTGAAAATAGTGGGGTTCC